>NZ_LYTM01000015.1:0-117211 GCF_001672445.1 Mesorhizobium sp. WSM3873
CCTCTGTCCTGCCGGCCATCTCCCCCGCAAGGGGGGAGATCAGCAGCTTGGCCGCCGGCGCTCTTCTTGCAACGGCGGCGATTGGCGAAGGTCGTGGCGACAGCCAATCTCCCCCCTTGCGGGGGAGATGTCGGGCAGGACAGAGGGGGGTGTGACGGAGCGCTGACGTGGGCCAAAAGCTACTCAAACCTCTCCGGCAGATGATGCTCCTCGGCCAGGTCCGAGAACCGCGTGAATTCGCCATGGAAGGCGAGGCTGACGGTGCCGGTCGGTCCGTGGCGCTGCTTGGCCACGATGCACTCGGCCTTGCCGCGCGCCTCGTTCATCTCGTTTTCCCACTTGATGTATTCGTCGGTGCCGAGCTTCGGCTCGCGGTTCTTGAGGTAGTATTCCTCGCGGTAGACGAACAGCACCACGTCGGCGTCCTGTTCGATCGAGCCGGATTCGCGCAGGTCCGAGAGCTGCGGGCGCTTGTCGTCGCGGCTTTCGACCTGACGCGACAGCTGCGACAGCGCGATGATCGGCACGCCGAGCTCCTTGGCTAACGCCTTCAGGCCCGTGGTGATTTCGGTGATTTCCTGCACGCGGTTTTGCGAGGCGCGCGCGCTCGAGCCCTGCATCAGCTGGATATAGTCGATGACGATGAGGTCGAGGCCGCGCTGGCGCTTCAGCCGCCGCGCCCGCGCGGAGAGCTGCGCGATCGAGATGCCGCCGGTCTGGTCGATGAACAGCGGGATCTTCTGCATCGTCTGCGAGCAGGCGACCAGCTTCTCGAAATCCATCTCGGTGATTTCGCCGCGGCGGATCTTCGATGACGAGATTTCGGTTTGCTCGGAGATGATGCGGGTGGCGAGCTGTTCCGACGACATTTCGAGCGAGAAGAAGCCGACCACGCCGCCATTGGCCGCCTTGAAGGTGCCGTCGGCCTGCTGCGCCGGTTGATAGGCCTCGGCGATATTGAAGGCGATGTTGGTGGCCAGAGAGGTCTTGCCCATGCCGGGGCGCCCGGCAAGCACGATCAGGTCGGAAGGCTGCAGGCCGCCCATGCGGCGGTCGAGATCGCGCAGACCCGTGGCGATGCCTGACAGATGACCGTCGCGCATATAGGCGGCGTTGGCCATGTCGACGGCGGTTTTGACCGCGTCGTTGAAGCTCTCGAAGCCGCCGTCGTAGCGGCCGGTCTCCGCGAGCTCGAACAGGCGCCGCTCGGCGTCCTCGATCTGCTCGGAGGGCGACATGTCGACCGGCGCGTCATAGGCGATGTTGACCATGTCCTCGCCGACGGTGATCAGCGCCCGGCGCGTGGCGAGGTCGTAGATGGCTCGTCCGTAATCGGCGGCGTTGACGACTGTGACCGCCTCGACGGCGAGCCGCACGACATACTGCGCCACGGTCATGTCGCCGACCTTCTCTTCCGCCGGCAGGAAGGTCTTCAGCGTGATCGGCGTCGCGATCTTGCCCATGCGGATGAGCTCGGCCGCGACCTCGAAAATCTTGCGGTGCAGCGGCTCGTAGAAATGTGCGGGCTTGAGGAAATCCGAGACGCGGTAGAAGGCGTCGTTGTTGACCAGAATTGCGCCAAGCAGCGCCTGCTCGGCCTCGATGTTGTTCGGTGCCTCGCGGTAGAGCGGTTGCTCCGCCACGCCGAGCTTGCGCGCTGCTTCAGCCATGATGTCCCCGATTTCGATCCCGCTTCCTCGATATCAGAACTGGAAAAATCGGTGCTGACTTATCTGCAACAGTGAGGTTCCAACCGGCTTCGATGCTCGCGATTCACAACCGAAATTTTTCCGTGGAAAGAATCGTCATTGACTCGAATCGAAGTGCGCAACCCTAGCGGGACTCGAACGAGAACAAAACAGGAAAATGCGATGCCGGCTATGTCAGTCGTGGCAAGCTTGTCGGCGCCGTGTCGCCTCGCCCCTGAATCACAAGCGGCTCAGCCAAGCGTGTCGCCCCAGTCCGCCCGCCTCGCCGCCTTGAAGACATCGCCGTCGCGCTTGCTGGAGAGGCGCTCGCCGGCATGGCCGTTGGGCTGGCAGAGCTTGAGCACGACTTTGCCCGGACCGCCTTTTGGCGGCGCGATCACCCGTGACGCGCGCGCCGGCGCCGGCAGACGTGAGGCGGCGAGGTAGATGAACTTCTCGTCCTCCCACGGCACGTCGGCATCCTTGGCGAGCCGATGCAGCCGCGAACGCGCGACGCGGCGCGAGAAATGGCACCAGTCTGGCGGAGCGAGCGGGCAGGGCGCCTCGTGCGGGCAGGGCGCCGAGACATGCGCGCCGGCTTCGATGAGCTGCCGGCGCGCGGCAAGGATACGCTGCCAGCCGGCCGGCGTGCCGGGCTCGACGATCAGGAGCGTGTCGGCCGTCAATCGCCAGAGCCGGTCGACGAGTTTTGGCAGCGAGGCCGGCGCGATCTCGTCGAGCACATAGGCGACGCTGACCAAGTCCGCACGGTCGAGACCGTCGAGATCGATGGTGGCGTCGCCGGCTACCCAGCTCGCGCGGGCAGCGATCGCGCCGGCGGCCAGCGACTGGCCGACCTTGCGCACCGCCGCGCTTGCCTCGACCAGAACCGCCCGTTCGAGCTCCGGCCAGGTATCGGCCGTGGCCCAAAGCATGGTGCCAGGACCGGCGCCGATATCGAGCAGGCTTTTCGGCTGGAAATCCGGACGGACGTCCGCCAGCGCGTCCAGGCAAGCGCGAACGGCGGCATAGGTGGCGGGCAGCCTGGTCGCCAGGTAAGCCTTCACCGCCATGTCTTCGCCCATATGCAGGCGGCCGTCACGCAACTCGGCGCGATAGCGTTCCGAAAGCGTTCTCGCGGCCTGTTTCAGCGCCGGCAGCGGTACCTTTTCGAGCAGGCTGTCGACGCCTTGCCGGAGCGCGGTGGGCAGTTCCAATTCAGGCTCCTCTTGGCGCGAGCAGGATCACCGAGGCGCCGACGATCGAGAGCGCGGCGCCGGCGAGGTCGAAAGGGTCGGGGCGCACGCCTTCTGCCAGCCAAAGCCAGCCGAGGGAAGCGGCAATGTAGATGCCGCCATAGGCGGCATAAGCGCGACCTGCGGCGCTCGTGTCGACCAGCGCCAAAAGGAAGCCGAACAATGCCAGCGACGTCAGGCCCGGCACCAGCCAGAGCGGCGACTTCGCCAGCCGCCACCAGGCCCAGAAGGAAAAGCAGCCGGCGATCTCGGCAAGTGCGGCCGCGATGTAGATCAGGTAGTTCATGAAAAAGGCCTCGCGAACGAGACCTTTTTCGTGGCGCCAGGCCGCAATGGCAAGCGGCAATCGCCCCGTTCTATTCCACCTTCTTGCGGCGGGTCGGCTTGACGGCGGGCGTCGCCGGCTCCTGATGGCCGAGGTCGCGCAATTCCAGCGCCTTCTCGCATTTGGCCATATAGTCGCGCGTCATCGGCAGCGTGTCGTTCTTCTTGGCGATCTGGAACTGGAAGATCACCAGGTCCTGCCAGCGGAAGGCGGCTTCCGAGGCCGCAAGGTAGAACTCCCACATGCGGCAGAAGCGCTCGTCATAGATAGCCTTCGCCTTGTCGCGGTTGGCGGCAAAGCGCTGGCCCCAATGCTTCAGCGTGTCGGCGTAGTGAAGCCTGAGAATCTCGATGTCGGTGACGATAAGGCCTGATTTCTCAATCGCCGGCAGCACTTCCGACATCGACGGGACGTAGCCGCCCGGGAAGATGTATTTGCGGATGAAGGCGCTGGTCGCCCACGGCACACCGGACCGGCCGATGGTGTGGAGCAGCATCACGCCGTCGGGCTTGAGCAATGTCGCCGCCTTGTCGAAGAAAGTCCGGTAGTGGTTGACGCCGACATGCTCGAACATGCCGACCGAGACGATGCGGTCGAAGCGTTCGTTGAGCGCGCGATAATCCTTGAGGTCGAAATGCGCGCGGTCCTGCAGGCCCAGCGCATGCGCGCGGTCGGTGGAGACGCCCTGCTGCTCGGTGGATAGCGTCACGCCCTGCACGTCGACGTCGAAGGCCTTGGCGAGATAAAGCCCGAGGCCGCCCCAGCCGGAGCCGATATCGAGCACCGTCTGGCCGGCTTTGAGTCTCAGCTTGGCGGCGATGTGGCGCTTCTTGGCGACCTGCGCTTCGTCCAGCGTCATGTCGGGCTGTTCGAAATAGGCGCAGGAATACTGCATGTCCTCGTCGAGGAAGAGCTTGTAGAGTTCGCCGGAGAGGTCGTAGTGGCGCTGCACGTTGCGGCGAGATCTCGACGCCGTGTTGATCTGCTGCAGGCGGCGGAAGGCATGGCGCAGACCTTCGATGGCCTTCGACCAGGTCACGTCGATGCCGCCGCTGCCCATGTTCTGGAAAGCGATCCGCATCACCCCGAGGACGCCGCCCTCGGGGATGTCCAGTTCGCCATCCATATAGGCTTCGGGCACGGCCAGCATCGGATCGAAGGTGATCGCGCGCTCGGCATGCATGGTCTTGATGTGGATGTGTACCGGTTCGCCGCTGCCGTCGCCGAACTTATGCGTCGTGCCTTTCGGCCCGGTCACTTTGAGGTCGCCGGTCCGCACCAGCCGTTCGAGAACGTGTTTCAACAGGATGTTCATGACCAAATGTCCCCTCAGACGGACCATCCGGCAGTCGGACCGAATGCCAAATCGAAAGTGCCACAGCGCATCGCCCGCGTCCAATCGACGCGCTACGCCGTAATCTGCAACAAGATATAGGGATTAGAAAAGTTCCTATTGGCACAAAAAAGCCCGGGTCGAAGACCCGGGCGTTGGTCCAGCCGGCGCTAGACGAGGAGCCGCAGCACGGCTCCTGCCTTGTCGATCAGGCGTTGTCCTCGCCGCCTTCGAATTCGGCGTTCGGATCGAAGAAGTTTTCCGGCCGGGCGTTGTCGTTGATGTCTTCGCCATAGATGGCTTCGGCCGTCGTCAGCGTCTCGCCCTTGGCCTGGCGCTCCGCCTCATCGGCCGAACGGGCGACGTTGAGCGTCACCGTGACCTCGACTTCAGGATGCAGCGCGATCGCCACGTTGGAGAGGCCGATGGTCTTGATCGGCTGGTTGAGCTCGATCTGGTTGCGGCTGACGGAGAAGCCCTCGGCGGTCAGCAGTTCGGCGATGTCGCGGGTCGACACCGAGCCGTAGAGCTGGCCGGTTTCGCCGGCCGAGCGCACGACGATGAAGCTCTTGCCGTCGAGCTTCTCGGCGATCTGCGAAGCCTCCGACTTGCGCTCGAGGTTGCGGGCTTCGAGCTGGGCGCGCTGGCCCTCGAACTTCTTCTTGTTGGCTTCGTTGGCGCGCAGCGCCTTGCCCTGCGGCAGCAGGAAGTTGCGGGCGAACCCATCCTTGACCTTGACGGTTTCGCCCATCTGGCCGAGGCGGGAAATGCGCTCGAGGAGAATGACTTCCATGGTTTCGTTCCTTTGGTTTGGCGCCATCGCGGATGACGGCGGATTCCTTTGGGAACAGGTCAGGAAGCAAATGGCGTCTTCGCCGGTGTCGCTGTCCTGCCTGTTTCGGCAGTTAGAGGTTTATGGCCTCAACTCGGGATTTGAGCCTGCCCATCGCGGCGCCCGTCGCCGTGGGCCGAAGCGGGCGGCAAGCCGCCCGCATCAATAGCTTAGCGAACCACGTAGGGCAGCAGGCCGAGGAAGCGGGCGCGCTTGATCGCCTTGGCGAGCTCACGCTGCTTCTTCTGGCTGACGGCGGTGATGCGCGACGGCACGATCTTGCCGCGCTCGGAAATGTAGCGCTGCAGCAGACGCACGTCCTTGTAGTCGATCTTCGGAGCGTTGGCGCCGGAGAACGGGCAGGTCTTGCGGCGGCGATGGAACGGGCGCCGGGTCGGGATCTGGTTGATGTCGACCATTATTCTGCACCCCCTTCAACGTTTTCGCGCGGACGGCGCGGACCACGGTCGCCGCCATCACGGTCGCCGAACGAACGCGGGCCACGGTCGCCGCGGTCGCGATCGCCGAACGAACGCGGGCCACGGTCGCCACGGTCGCGGTCGCCGAAGCCGCCGCGCTCGGAGCGCTCTTCGCGCTTCTGCATCATCGCCGAGGGGCCTTCCTCGTGCGCCTCGACCTTGATGGTGAGGAAGCGCAGCACGTCTTCCGACAGGCCCATCTGGCGCTCCATTTCGTTGAGCGCGGCCGGCGGGCAGTTGATGTCCATAAGCGTGTAGTAAGCCTTCCGGTTCTTCTTGACCCGGTAGGTGAGGGACTTCAGTCCCCAGTTCTCGATCCGGCCGACCGATCCGCCATTGGCGGCGATGACGCCCTTGTACTGTTCGACAAGCGCATCAACCTGCTGCTGCGACAGGTCCTGCCGGGCAAGAAACACATGTTCGTAAAGAGCCATTATGTTTTTCTGCCTTTCTTCGTTTCTCTCACCGGCCCTCGCGGCTAAGCCTCTGCAACTTGTCTGACCCGGTCGCAAAGGCGCGCGGGGAAGAAAGGAGCATCACGAGACGGTCGAGAGCGGAGACACGGGAGGCCCAAAGCGCTTCTGGCTTCATGACGTGGCCCTCTAAGGCCACGGCCCTCCGTTCAGCCCCCAGCAAGGACCGGCAGATTGCCGGCGTCTATACAGCAATTCGTGAGGAAGGCAAGGGCGGGAGAGAGGGCCGGCGGCTCCGCAGTGTCGCAGGCCTGGCGGCGCTTGTGGGAATTGGCTGACCCGCCGGCCGCAGGTCGGCCATTTCGTCGGAAGGCGATCCACTCAGCTCATATGCGCGACGAGCGGGACTACCGTCTCGGGGAAGAAGTCGGGCGCGACCCGGCGCTTGCCGAACATCATGTCGTACTGGATCAGCCGGAAATCGTTGATCTTCGGATCGATCTTCTTCTGCCGCGCCCAGTCGGGCGTCGCCTCGCCGGAGGGCGACAGCAAAAGGTTGCGGTCAACCACCCGGTAGTGCTCGCGCAGCGCGCCGAGGAAGCCGGTGTAATAGGGGTGGGTGATCCCGGCCGTAGTCAGGATATGATAGGGCAGGAAGGCGGGGCTCACCGAGCCCAGATTCTCGACCGGACCGGAGCGGTTCGACCAGATGATCAGCGGCGTGTCGTGATGCTCGAGCGCCGCCTCGGGCGTCGGCTCCTTGCGCGGCGCGACATTGTCCTTGAGGAAGCCGGTCTCGACATACACCGGGCCGAGCGGCGGCAAGTGGTCGCCGAAGAAGGCGATGATGGTCGGTCGCTCGCGCTTCTTCGCCCAGTCGATCAGGCGCTGCAGGCCGCGATCGGCGTCGGCCGAGCCTTCGGCGTAGGAGAGCAGCGATTCGCGCGCCCAGGTGCTGATCGGCGCGTCGACGCTATGGGTCGGATTGTAATAGCGGTAGGGCTCGTAGGGCCCGTGGTTCTGCAGGCTGACCGCGAACAGGAATACCGGCTCTTCGCTGGCATCGGCCTCGCGCATGATCTCGTCGGTCATCGCCGCGTCGGAGGCCAGCGGCCCGCGCTTTTCCATCGGCGGCAGCGTCTCTTCCGAGCGGAAGTCGCTGAAGCCGAAATCGGCGTAGACGGCGCCCCGGTTCCAGAACCAGTTGGTGCCCGGGTGGATGGCGCGCGCCCTATAGCCTTCGCTCTTCAGGAAAGTCGCCAGCGACGGCGTCGGCGTGCGCACATATTGCTGATAGGGAATCGAGCCCGCCGGCAGGAAGGCGTTGGAGAAGCCGGTCAGCGCCTCGAACTCGATATTGGCGGTCATGCCGCCGAATTCCGGCGAGAACATCGAGCCCGAGCGCAGCGCGCGCACCGTCGGGATCGGATCGGGCTTGATGCTGACGCCGGGAAGCTCCGTCGGATCCCAGAAGGATTCGCTCATCACCACGATGATATCGGGCTTCTGGTCGGGCACCGAGGCGGCAACCCCGGGACGCGCGATCGCATCCATCGTCTTCTCGGAATAGCCGGGCGGGGCCGAGACATGCGCCATCGGCACGTTGAGCGCGAAGGCGAGCGCGAAGCCGTTGGAGGCATAGTTCTCCTTCTGGTCCCACATGATCGGGATGATCTGCAGCCTGTCGCGCGTCCACGAGAAGGTGGCGTAGTCCATGATCGAGACGAAGAAGGCGAGCAGCGGCACGGCAAGCGTCAAGCGCGCCAGCCGTCCCTTGCGGCTGAGGATCGGCACACGCCGGCGCCAGAGCCGCCAGCCATAGACGAGCAGCGCGAGGCTGGCGACGATCGCCGCCGCAAGCAGCACTGCCGTCCAGGGGCGCTCGCGCACCAGAAGCGGCATCAGCGCCATGATCTGGCGGGCATAGAGGAAATCGGTCGGGTAGAGCGGATCGCCAAGATAGTGCGATTTCTGGTGACCGACAAAGGCCAATGCCAATGTCACCGGCGCGACGATCATCAGGCTTTGATGGCTGCGGCCGAGTATGGCGTCGAGCCCGATCAGCACCAGCGAAAAAACGATGATGGTGGTCCAGCCGGGCTTGAAGGGCTGCAGGAAGAAGTCGACGGTGCCGAAGAAGTCGCCGCGCACGATCCATTCGATGGCGAAGACCAGAAGGGCGGAGGCAAGCAGCGTCGCCAGGCCGTAGCGGACAATCGGCCATCTGCGCCCCGGCAGATAGCCGGTGGACGGATCGTCTTCCAAAAATTGCGGCGCGGGTTTGGCCGCGCCTTTCCTGATCCTAGCCACTTTGCTTCCCCGGCCCATGTCACGCGTCTTCCACTCGCGTCACGCCACTGTCATCGAAATGTCACACAAAGCTAGCGCCTGTGGCGGAAATAAGAAGAGCCAGCAAACGATTCGTGAGCGGTTTTCATCAGGTGTGATCCACTAAAAATTTAACCGACAGGTGGGCTTGTATCCCTAGAAGGGCAGCCCATATCGCTGGGCAAGATGCTGGAAGCCCATGAAAACACTGACTTTTTATACAGAAGGCAAATATTCGGAAAGTGTGTCAGCACTTGCCATTTCCTACCTTCGTTGGTCATCGGCCATCCAAGGGTCTGGCGACACGTTACGCAGGCAAACCGACAAAATCGATGCATGGCTTGCGGCTCACCCTCACGTCAGGCTTGCCCAAGAGCTGATTGACCCTGGCGTTTCGGCCTTCAAAGGCAAGAACATTAAGGATGGTGCGTTCGGTGCTTTGCTTACCGCCGTGCAGGAAGGCAAGATTCCAAGAGGCACATATTTGCTGGTGGAGTCCCTCGACCGCATCAGCCGCCTAACCCCGGAACAAGCGCTTACGATCTTCCTGCAACTCATCAATGCCGGGATCATCATCGTGACCCTGATGGACGGTCAGGAATACCGGGCAGGACAAAAAGACATGATGATGTTGCTGTTCAAGTCCATCATGATCATGGCCACCGCACATGAGGAAGTTTTGAAGCGTTCCGAACGCATCAAGGAGTCATGGGTCGGCAGGACCAAGGCAGCACGTGAAAGCGGTAAGGCCATCAAGGGTAACCTTCCTGCATGGCTCTATTACGATGCCAAGGGCGTCTTGAGGATCGATGACGCCAAGGCAGAAATCGTTCGCCGCATTTTTGAGATGTGCATTTCCGGGATTGGCATAACTGCAATTGCGCAAGCTCTGAATGCTGCCGCAGTGCCTCCTTTAGGTCTCGACAAACGCAAGACGATCAGGAACCGTTCCAACTTCTGGACCGTCACCAGCGTTGCCTACGTCCTACGTTATCGTGCCGTGTATGGCGACTATCACCCGAACAAAGGTGAACCGATCTATGGAATTTTCCCGGTGATCGTGTCCAAGGAAGACTTTCACCGAGCAGGGGCCGCAAGGGAAAAGCGGCATAAGGTGGTCAGGGGTAGGACGGGGAAGAGCTACACCAATCTATTTAAGGGCATCGCCAAGTGCCATTATTGCGGTGAACCTATGAACATCAGGAACAACCGTAACGCCAAGACGCCAAACAAGGCGCTGCAATTCCGTTGCAAGGGCGTTGGCGTGAAGACGTGCAATCACAAACCATGGAACTATGAGGTGTTCGAGGCAGCCTTTCTGTCAGTAGTCAGGGAGATTGATACACAAGCCCATTCAAGCAGCTTCGGCCAAAATCCGATATACGGACGAACGACCCACGCCGAGCGCCACGGCAATCTCGGTCGGCTTCTTGCCCGCTTGGTGCATCGACACGACATCGGCTGTTTTACGGCGGGCAGTGGGTGCACGTCCCTTGAACTTGTGCTCGGTCTTTGCCTTGGCGATGCCTTCACGCTGCCGGGCCAACATAATCTCACGTTCGAATTGAGCGATGGAGCCCACAAGATTCATTAGCAGCCGGCCCGTGGGCGATGTCGTATCAACCGACATGTCCAGAATCTTCAGCCCAACCTTCTTGGCCTCCAGGCGGCCAACAATCTGGTGGAGGTCACCGACAGAGCGGGCGAGTCGATCAAGCCGGGTAACGACCAGCACATCGTCCTCACGAACAAATTCGATCACCCTCTCAAGCTCTGGGCGCTTCGAATTAATCGAAGATACCTGTTCACTGAAAACCTTCTCGCATCCCTGCAACTTCAAGTCCCGAAGTTGCGCCTCGTAACCTGCCTGCTGCTCAACGGTGCTGGTCCTGGCGTAGCCCACAAACATGCAATATCCTTTCCCACTAGCCTCTAAGACATTGTGGGACCAGATTCCTAAAATGTCAATGGAACTCTTGTGGGACGCCAACCGTGAGATACAGTCCGTCCCATAAGAGCAGGCCCTGTGGGAACCTCTCAGGTACTTGCTCGCAACCTAAGACTACTGAAGTGGTCGGGATGTTTGATAAACTGAAGGGTAAGCAAACTGTCTGGCAAATCGAGACCGCACCCTACGTTCCCCGCATTGGAGCAGCTTGTGACGAGTTACAACCACTTTTGGATCGCAAACTTGGCCCGCCTATGGAGCGATTAGGTGAGGAATCCACTCCGAAGCAAGCAATCGCCTTGCAGGCAATGTTGTTTGGGCGAAATGCCGTCGTCGTTGTGGACCAGTTGCTGGACAACACAGGACTCCTGTGGTCGCAAGGCAGGATGGTTGGAGTGTCAGGGCTAATCAGGTTCGCTTTGGAGTACTGGGCTGCACTCCATTACGCAAAACGAACATTGCTTGACCTAACGAAAGACGGCGATATCGAAAAGGCTGCGGAGCGTTGTAGCCGCTTGCTGACGGGTTCACGCACGCCGATCGCTCTTTATTGGGGCGGAACGACAGTCCTACCCTCCGTAAACGTTCTCACAATGATTGATAAGCTGAATGAGGCCCATAGCGGCGCTAGAGGCGTTTACGAGTATCTATGCGAGGCAAGCCATCCAAGTTTTGTACAGAACCTCCATTTTATCATAGCGAGCAGGACCTATGACAAGCATCAGTTCGAAGAGATAAAGAAGGTATCGGTTGACGTGCTAGAGCGGACGGTGTCAGCAGTAGAGTTCATTGCGAAGGGATTTGCCGGTGATGGGGCTGATATATTCCGCATCGGGAGCGAAATGCTGACAAATGGCCACGAGGAGCCGATCTATCCAACATAAGTCCTTGCCTCGTCTGTTTAGCTGCGTCTAATGTGCAGGTTCCCGCAACGGCGATAGGCATAACATGGACCCGATCACCGAAATCGAACTCCGAGCCATCCATGCATTCGTTTTGGCCCGCATTCCGTATACATCCCGAGTTGCCCGGCTTATGCGAACCGTAACGGAGGCTTTTCATTTCGACGGGGTATACTATCCGAGCACGCCTGCAAAGCGAATTAATCGAACGATGAGTCGCCGTGCGGCAGAATTGCTGGCGGTATCGACAAGAATTGAATTTCCACAGCGGACGATTTTGGAACATACGTTTCCATTGAAGGCGATGTATAACACATTGCTTGAAAGTAGCCGTGAATTTAGCTTTGGAGAGATAGAGGCGTATTTTTCTAATACGATGCGTGAGTGTCCCCTTGTGACAGTCACCCGGGAGGAAGATCGGCTACTCAACAATGACTTGCTGCCTACCGAGCGCTACCTCCAAGCCGGCATCGAAATCGGAGAAGTGGAAGAGATGACGTTTGGTACGACGCCAGAGTGGACTCCCCTGGGGGCGCAGGTGGAGGTCGTTCCTGATGAGCCAGACGAGGGTGGGTCACCGGCTGGAGGAGCCATAGCAGATCGAAGAGATCACATGAGCTGGGGACCGGGTGACATCGAGATTCACGACTAATTTGGAACGTCGAAACGGGATGAAGGGGGACTGCTCATGGCGCAAATTTCTGCTGCTCACTATTTGAAAATGAAGAACAGCTTCCGGTTGGATGTCGCCCGGCACCTTGCGGCAGTTGCGACGGCCAAGGGGACAATCACTTACGGGGAGCTATCCGAAAAGTTCAATGTTGCCACACGAGGGTGGGGCGACATCCTCGGCGGCATAGCCATACGGTGTCACGACGCCGGTTACCCGCTGCTTTCCGTGATTGTCGTGAATGCTGCTACGAGAATGCCCTCTGACGATGCTGTCCTATACTCGGACCTTGGCTTGGAGACGAAAGCACGAATTGGGGACGAGCAAACTAGGTGTTTTCAATTTGATTGGTCGTCCACACCCTTAAAAGCCGTTAGCCGCTGACGTGACCCTTTCCCTCTCTCCGATATGGCGCACAGGGCATTGCCCTCAGGAGCTTACGCTGAAATCAATTCCGCAATGTCTGTCAGCGGCCCAAGATTGAGGAAAATAGGCGTTGAAGGGCGATTTTTTCTGGGTGCCAATATAGCCCGAAACTCTCGTTGATAGGCGTATCGGAAAGGTTTAAGGAAGTGAACCTCGTGGATTGTTTTGACATCGACCAGTTTGCAAGGGTCGTAGTATACAACGGGTGAAAAATTGGCCTGAGCTATTCTATCGTCTGGTCTCGCTGCGTTAAATTCGTGAACGCTTCTTATAACCCTATTTTCGAATTCGGGAACATCTCTAATAACGACACAGCTATTGGCCTCGAACTCAGCATACATCCTCAATTCATAAATGCAGGAGAATGAGCAAATCCAAAACTCGGCGTTGAGTTCATAGTAGCCTCCGTTGCTAACATGTACCTGATTCTCGTTGTCGAATTGAGCAGGAAGAAGAGCATCGTCTCGATAGGCCATCGAAGGAGCGAAACGAAGGGTTCCTTCATGCAAAAGAGACTCATTGTATTTCTTATTAGAAAATCGAAATATTATTTTAGGCCTTTGATAATTTGTAGCAAAAGCTCTGTTCTTTCGCCGCAAATCCGATCTGCCCATTTTTGATCAAGTAGGGTTTTTTCGGCGTCGATCAACTTCCTTTTATTTTTCGCCTTTAATATCTTTCTCCCTCTTATTTCTCCCTCAAAAAAAGTTTCCATCATCATTCTGAGGAAATCTAAGTTCGGAAGTGAGAGATATATTCCATCTGTTATATTTACTTCTGGCTTGTACTTCCCTGTATCCCAATCAAGAATCATTACGTTGTCAAAAATATCGCACATCCTGTCTTCGAGATATTCAACTGATCTCGAAAGCAGGTAGCGATCTTTTAGATACTCTTGCTGCCAAACCCGGGGCATTTCAGTGTTTAAAGACACCGGCTCGGGAAATCGAATGATTTTTTGGCTCGGCTTGAGGCCCGATCCACTAAGGTCATCCCGATCCGTCATACCGCTCCCCTCGGGAATGCCATTCTGGCCAATTGGGCTGGTTTTAGCGCCCATTTGGAGCGGCGCCAAATTAGCTTAGCTCCCTGCCTCGCACAAAACCCCTTGATTGCAAGGTGGCAATATGCAACATAGTATTATGCAAGATAGCAATCAAGCTTCTTGATTTGTACAAGGGGAAAGAAACCATGGCTTTTGGGCTCGACAATTTTAAGGCCAGTGAGTTCGGCAGGCGGGTTGGTGAAGTCCTCACCGACAGGGACAACATCACTGGAATGCGCTACCTCAGTGAACACGGAATTCCAGCTGTTCAGGCGGTGGGGAAGCGACTTGAAGCGCTCGGGAAACCTCTCACCGACGATGAAAAAAAGCTGATCGGTCGTTGGGTCCGGGAAATCATGGAGGCGCAAGGATGGACGACCAATAAGAAGGGCAGGGTTGCCCCAGGCAACCTCTTTTCCACAGGCGCAATTTACGAGCCACGTACATAACGCCTTGCAGCGGCAGCTAACCTAGGGCGCTGGTCAGGCTAAGCATTCGTCGTTTTTTTGAGGATCGGACAGCACAATGTCAGAACTCGAAGCTGCTCTTGAGCGTTTCAACCGCAAGGAGCGATATTGGCTCCTTCGGGAAGCTTTAGGTCGTCAGCCGCTCAGTGAAGAATTTCGCAAGAAGCTTGCAGGTGTTTTCGGCTCGAATGCCGGGGTTGCCGTCCCGGAGAACGCATGGTGGGCAATCGACTACCACGCTGATTGGCTATTCGGTGCGCTATCCACTTTGCGGTATGGGGAATCGTTTCCAGCCCACCCGAACGTGCCGGTTCAGGTGACAGGTACGCAGGAGGATTTCGACCTCCTAATCGCCTTCGAACGGACGCTGATTATCGTGGAGGCGAAGGCGGGTCAGCATTGGGGGAATAGGCAGGTCAAAAGCAAGCTTGCTAGGCTGACGGCACTGGTGGACTACAACAGCCGTCTTCCGGACCCGCTCAGGCTTTATTTCGTCCTAGCCTCGCCAAGGCAGCCGAGCAAACTAGATGCCTCCTCCTGTCCTCCAGTTCTCCGAACAAGGGACGGCGGGGTCCACTGGATTCAAATGGGCTATGGGTCCTCGGGAATCAAGCATTTGGCCGTCTCTCGTTGCGACCAAGATGGAAAACCAGATTCGACGGCTGACCGTTGGCGAGTGCGAGAGGTTTATCGCCGGGAACGGTGATATCCGTCACTGGTGGGCCTGCCGGAAGGGCGGAATCTCTTATCGCTGGGGTATTGCAGAATTCGGGTGCGGAATCGTAGCTTTGAATAGAAATTTCATGCGAGACCCTCGGACTTCGTAAAATGAGCCCTGCGGCTATGGAAACGCCACGCTTTGCCTATTTGATAAGAACCTTGGTGTTCCCGAGGATATCGGTGAATTTGACATCCGAATATCCACAAACCAACCTGTTATCTCGACTCTCTGACGCAAAAGAAGAACACGGCGAATTGGTTAGCAGAGTTCTTATAGATAGCGATAGTAAGAAGTTCTGGATTGAAGCTGGCATTTTTAGAAATATAACGACATTCAAAGGTCGCTACTCTGAGAATGAGAAAGGTTGCTCTGTACGAGGGTCATTTGTAAACAGTGGCACTTGGATATCATATCCTTTTTTGATTCTAACTATTTTTTCTTTGGCGTATTTTTTGTTCATAAATCAAGATGTGCCAAAGATGACTAGCTACCTTATATTTGCTTTCATATTTCACCTATCAATTTTGATGTCTTTCAATATACATACAACAAATATAATAAAATTCATGAATGACCGCTTGGAGATACACCTCTCCAGAATCTAGGCTGTGTCGACAATATTTCGGCCATGCGACGGATTCAACCAGTCATTGATTTTGTATTTCGATCCGAATCCGTTCGGGACTAGCGAGTCTTAGGCCTTTTTTGCGGGTGGTTCCAACTTGATAAGATTGGCCTTAGCAGTGGAATCCCCTTGATCAGCGGCTTTGCGTATCAAAATGATGGCTTGGGCGGTATCCTGCTTCACACCACGGCCATCGAGGTATGCTACTCCAAGGCTATTCTCAGCTTTGGCGTACCCCTGATTGGCAGACTTGCGCAGCCAGGCAACGGCCTCCGCATAGTCTAATGGGACCCCTAACCCCTTGTAGTACGAAAGACCAAGGTCGTACTCGGCACCTGCATCTCCCTGGTCCGCAGCTTTCTGGAACCAGGAGACGGCCTGGACGTAATCGATCGTAACGCCTAGCCCCTCCGCATAAATCAGACCAAGATCATGCTCGGCAAGGGCATTCCCCTGCTCCGCCGCTTTGCGATACCATGCGACAGCCTCGGTATAATCTTGGGCGACACCTAGTCCTTTGGCGTAAGCCAAGCCCAGAAAGTATTGAGCAACAGCCGTTCCTTGGTCGGCGGCCTTACGGAACCATGCGTCAGATTGTACGAAGTCCTGCGGGACGCCTCTTCCATCTCTGTACAGCAACCCGAGATTGGTTTGAGCGACCGCTAATCCTTGATCGGCTGCTTTGCGAAACCAAATTGCAGCCTCGGCATAGTCCTGCTTGACCCCTAACCCACGGTCATAAAGGTAGGCGAGATTGTGCTCTGCCTGGGCATCACCCTGGTCCGCTGCCCTGCGGTACCAAGCGGCAGCTTGAACGTAATCCTGAGTGACACCGTGCCCTTCGGCGTAGGCGGTGCCAAGATTGTCCTCCGCCTCGGCGTCACCAGTCTTGGCCCTGAGGTTCCACAACTCGAAAGCCGTTGCGTAATCTCCCCTTTTATAGGCTTGTTCCGCTTCGCCGGCGTGGGCCATGCCGGCCGCTAAAACGCCAGACATGAAACAGAGCAACTTTGACAAGCTCTGCATGGTAGTTTCCAAAAAGGATTCAGCCATTCTTTGATTCCCTGCACCCCGATCCGAATCCTTCCGGAAAGGGTCTCTCATTCAGCTTGGCTCTGATGAATTTCCCCTGTGCACGGGCCATTCTTTGATTAAGTTTTGCCAAAAGGTATGAATCCCAAATTATGAAAATCATACCGGGAGCAAAAACCACTTTGTCCGGCAATAAAAGTATCTGAGACAATAACACTATAACGACAACGGAAAAAAAGCAGTTATAGGCTCCGAATATGGCGTCCTTCCACATACGAGTCCGTGGGAGATATTGTTCCATCCATGGCATAATTAACGGGTTTTCATCCCAGAATTGATCGATAGTAATGGGACCCTGCACCATACCGTCGGTCTTGGTAACTTCGGCCGCAGCCTCAGCAGGTTTATTCGGATTGACCTCTTCAGCCATTCCTTCCTCCATCTCTCTTGGTTAGAAGGAATTTGCTGCGCCTACTTGAAGTTAATCCAAGATGGAGATCAACTTTGCGTTAGCTGATCACGTCCGAGTGTGGCCAAACTTGACGGCATGCAACCGTGATTAGGGTCCGAAAATAGCCCTGCCGCTGATGCAGGAGAACCCATCAGTCACATTTGCGAGAAGCGCTTTGAAGGCGGTAGACCTAACCTGTCCCCCATGTATTGATTGTGGACGAGTGTCGTGAATGAAGCTCGGAAAACCGCTGACGAAAGGCTGGAATGAGCAAGATTCTGCTATTCGCATCCATGGCCATCATGCTCATGCTGGCCGACAGCGCACATGCCATAACACATCATGTCGATCCAAACAATTATGAGGAATCCTCGCAAACATTTGGAGGACTGCAAAAAGAAAAGTCGGTTCAGTGAAGATTATTGCCTTTGTGCATATAGAGTTTCACACGGTATTTTGCAGAACGGACCGATCTTTAATATGTTTGTACAATCCGCCATAAAAAACAAGGCTCAAATAATAAAGTTATCGGAATTACACTCTAGAGAGTGACCTTTATAACGAGCATACGTTCTCTTCGATGCGAGAGAAGGCAGAGTACCTCGAAGGGAGGTTCGCTATGTTTACACAAAGATTGCGTAGCCAGTGTGTGAGTAGGGGGAAACCCGTCAAGTTCTCTTGATTGACGGCGTCGGCTTGTTCATCGAGGATGAGTCCGGGTTCGCTTATATCCATCATATTTGGTTCATGATTGGCGTATGTGCTTGAGCCTGAACCCAGACAAATCTCGCCGGTGGTTAGTCGCCCCAAGATGAGAGACACGACCTTCCCTCAGGATGCCGACTGGCCTCTTTTTGCCAAAGCTTTTAGCTGCTCAATTGCCACTTTCAAATCGCTGTCGCTAAGGCCTGAGAGGATCACGCCGGCTTGAATTTCAAGCATGGCACGTTGCTCGGATTGAGCCAGATCGCCCTCCTGAAAGAAAATCCGTACGGGGACATCCAGAGCTTTCCCGAGACGCACGAGGGTTTCAAAATTTGGCCAATTCAGCCCTCTTTCCCATTGGGAGACGGCGTCAACTGACCTGTCCGTCCGGAGCGCCAAATCGTCCTGCGTAAGCACTCGCAACTTGCGGAGTTCCCTCAGAATCATGCCGAAATTTTTGGTCGCTGACATAGGGCAGCATTGCGCTGCCAGCTTCAAACGGTGAACCGAACAAAGTACGGTGAATTGGCCTTAAAGTCGTAATAAATTACGGATTCTTGCGTTGAGCTATCGCCCTCTCTCGGCTATTGAATCAGGCGCTCGGGCTACTCGGGCCAGCCCGCAGAGAGTCGGGAATTTGCGAGGGGGTGAGGTTGAAGATAGCTTTTGCTACCATTCTAGTTCTGGGGATAATGGGGGGATCGTTGCAACGGGGACAAGCAGCGGAAGATAGCCCCGAGGCGAAAAGCCTTAGGCAGGAATGGAAGTTTATCGCAATCAATGACGATTTTCGAAATAGGTACATAGGTTCAGGAAACAGCCTGTTACGGAACAAGTTTATTTCCGAAAGGGCTAAGCAACTCAGAGAAATCATACCGACCGGTCACATAACAGGATGGGTGGGCAGGGTTGATCATATCAACGATGCGGGTGGAGGATATGGCTCCATTGCTGTTTCCGTTGACGAAAATATTCAAGTTGGTACGGCTGATACCTTGCTTCAAGAGCCTTCACAATGGATCGATTCCATGACCTCGGACCTTGGCGGGGGGGCGGAGAAGGCGGTAGAAGGGAGTTTGATTGATCCCAAGTCGCAGTTGTACCAGAAATTGCTAGCGCTTAGAGTTGGTCAAACCATCGAGTTTTCCGGAAGTTTCTATCCAACGAACGATGGAGGAATTGTTGACTCGAATATACTTGAGGAAAATTCCGTAGTTAAACCGTTCTATAAATTCAAGTTCGAATCAATTAGCGAAAAACAACAATCCTGACGGAGAGTGAACTTCTGTCGAACCTCGTTGAGACCTAGGCCCACTTCTGTTCCAGTAGGACGGTTCTGACAGGTCCGGGCATCATTACAACCGAAGCGTGCCCCTTGCGAAGCGCTGCGCTGTAATTCAAAGTCCACTGGAACGGCCCACGGGAGCGTGGATCAAGGTCGGGCAGTCGGGGCAATAACAATGAATTCGATTTCCGCACTGATTGGGATATTGGCGCTCATTGCGGCGCTTGTTGGGTTCATACCGCTTGTCGGGTGGTTGAATTGGGTCGTGATCCCCGTGGCGGTAATTGGCCTCGTTCTAGGGCTGTTCTCTAAGAGTCGACAGGCCGAAACATAAACATCGTAATCCTCCTCGTTTCAATGTTCCGGCTCTTCATGGGAGGCGGCCTCCTATAGTAATACGCTTCATCGATGGAGTGGCCAACTTTAAGTTCAGATGGGGGGCGTCGCACTGTAAATGCGTAGATGTGTAAATTTAGGTCTGGCAATCCTCTTTGTGGTCGCCTCCGTTGTAAACGTATTTGCTTTCGATGATGTGCCTGTTTTGAGACAACTGTTAGAAGTTGTGATCGATAAAGAGCAGACGAACAACACTGAGTTTTTTGGCCGTATCGGTATTGTTTCCGGCAACGCCCTAATTTTCGACAAGGGGACATATGAACGAGGCCGTCCCACAAAAGTAGCAAAGTTTTTGGATCGATGTTATGCTATTGCTAGGAATTCAGGTCAAATGAGGAATATAACGACGTGCTTTATTGCAGACTTCGAGTTAACAAGCGTTATGAGTCGAAGTCTAAACAGTCCAACGATAGCCGACACGACGACCGATCGATTCAAAAGGTTTTTTTTCTGAATTGGGTTTCGATAAAAATATGCAACAAAAGATCTACGCACAATTCAAGGAAGGCTATATCCGGGCTTCGAAATGGAAGGAAACTAGGACTATAGCACAAATAAGCAGCTGTATAGAGGCGGGAGTCGGTGGTTTAGATTGCCCATAATTCCATTGCTTAGCATGCCGCAAAGGAAGCCGATTGTAGCTCATGTTCAGGCAGAAAACACTTTTGATCCTTGGGGCAGGGGCCAGCTATGAACTGGGACTGCCCACCGGCAATGCCTTAAAACAGGAAATTTCGGAAATCTTGAAGGTGCATCCGGAGCGTGACCATCTGATGGACCTTCAGCCACGTCATGACAAAATTACAGACGCTCTGAACCATGTCGTCCGGCACGGAACCGCCGATGGTTCCACCTTCAAAAAGGCGGAATTGCTCTACGCCTGTAGCCGCATCAGTGCTTCTATTCCGCTTGCCCGCTCGATAGACAATTACCTACATTCGAACAAAGACTCGAAAGCAATCGAGTTGTGCGGAAAGCTCGGTATCGCCTATACCATTCTACAGGCCGAAGCCGATTGCCTTCTGAAAACTGAAAAGGCCGCTGCACCTTTTCAGGTGGATTTTTCGGCACTTAAGGACAGTTGGTATAGCCGGTTCGGAAGCCTGCTTTTCGAATCGTCGTTCGATGATATGAAAGAGGCTTTGAAAAACCTCACGGTCATCGTCTTCAACTATGACCGCTGCTTTGAGCATTTCCTGTATCACGCCATCATCACCTATTACGGACGGGAACCCAACGAAGCCGCCGACGTGGTGAAAAACATGGCCATCTATCATCCTTATGGAATGGTTGGTCATCTTCCTTGGACGGGTGAACCACTGACAGCCGAATTCGGAGAGAAGGCCGAAGGCGGGAAGCTCGTTCAGTTGGCCGGGAACATCAAGACTTACACGGAAGGTGTAGACCGGCGTTCCAGCGAAATTCAGGCTATCCATGAAGCCATCAGGCAGGCGACAACGGTTGTGTTCCTAGGTTTCGGATTCATCGGCTTGAACATGGATTTGCTACTCGCCGACGATGGCGAAACGATGAACACCAACAAAACGGTTTATCTAACCAGCAAGGGAATCTCAGACCCGGATATGCGCCGTGTTTGGAAACGGATAACTGAACAACTCTGGAATCCGGGTATGGAAGTGGGCGATCAATGGACCTGCGTCGAGCTTTTTGACCAGAACACCTTCAGCCTAGGTGAATCCTTATGATTGGTGGAACGGTGGCGGCTAATTGATTCATGGAGTGTGATCGCCAAAAAGCCTTTCAGAACAGGGAACTCGGCCGTTGTCCCGGCTGGAACAGTCGCTGAACTGGCGCTTGCGGGCTTGACTTGGCCGTCCGCCTTGCGCCAGAGGCAGGGAAAAACCAGCTGCTGGAGACGCTAACATGGCCGTCGCATTCACCTTTCCGGGACAGGGCAGCCAGGCCGTCGGCATGGGCAAGGACCTCGCCGATGCCTTTCCCGAAGCGCGCCATGTCTTCGAGGAAGTCGATGAGGCGCTCGGCGAGAAACTGTCGAAGCTGATCTGGGAGGGGCCGGAAGAAACCCTGACGCTGACGGCCAATGCCCAGCCGGCGCTCATGGCGGTGTCGCTGGCGGCCGTAAGGGCGCTGGAATCGCGCGGTTTTTCGCTGAAGGACAAGGTGGCTTATGTCGCAGGCCATTCGCTTGGCGAATATTCGGCGCTTGCCGCAGCCGGCTTCGTTTCGGTGGCCGATGCCGCGCGGCTGTTGCGCACCCGCGGCAACGCCATGCAGGCGGCGGTGCCGGCGGGCGAGGGCGCCATGGCTGCCATCATCGGGCTGGAGCAGGCCGATGTGGAAGCCGCCTGCGCCGAAGCTGCACAAGGCTCTGTCTGTCAGATCGCCAACGACAATGGCGGTGCCCAACTGGTGATTTCCGGCGCCAAGGCGGCCGTCGAACTGGCGGCGAAGCTGTGCACCGAAAAGGGTGCCAAACGGGCGCTGATGCTGCAGGTCTCGGCACCTTTTCACTCGGCATTGATGACGCCGGCCGCCGATATCATGTGCGAGGCGCTGGGCGGGGTCGCGAAAAGCGCGCCGGTGGTTCCCATCGTCTCAAATGTTTCGGTCACGCCGACCAGCGACCCGGATGAGATTGCCCGCCGCTTGGTCGAGCAGGTCGTCTCCCGCGTGCGCTGGCGCGAGACGGTGGAATGGTTCGGCGCCAAAGGTGTCGCGACGCTTTACGAGGTTGGCGCCGGCAAGGTGCTGTCGGGCTTGGCGCGACGCATCAACCGCGATATCGCGACCGGCGCCATCGGCGCGGCCGCGGAAGTCGAGGCGGCGCTGGCAACTTTAGGATAAACGGGAAACTCTAGCTGGCAGGTGCGGCATTCTTACTTCAATCCGTCTTTCTCCCTAAGCGCCGCCTCGACGATCTCGTGGCGATGACTGATCGAAGCAAAGCCGAATAACTGCGTGACTTCGTTGAGCGTGGACTCGAAGATCTCGAGGACTATTACCTGGCTGCGGAAGTGCTGGAGCAGATCAGGCTTGGTGAAGAATCGGTCGTGAGCGCCGAGAACTTCTGGTATGGCCTGGACAACATGACAAATGCGGAACGAGGGTCGCTCGCGGGGCGTCCGGAAGAATGAGGTTGAAGCAATGTTCGAACTGACCGGCCGTAAGGCGCTCGTCACCGGTGCATCGGGAGGCATCGGCGAGGCGATCGCCAGGGTGCTGCACAGCCAGGGCGCGATCGTCGGCCTGCACGGCACCCGCGTCGAGAAGCTGGAAACGCTGGCCGGCGAGCTCGGCAACCGCGTAAAGCTCTTCCCGGCGGATCTGACCAACCGCGACGCGGTCAAGGCGCTCGGACAGAAGGCGGAGGCCGATCTCGAAGGCGTCGACATCCTGGTCAACAATGCCGGCATCACCAAGGACGGCCTGTTCGTGCGCATGTCGGACGCCGACTGGGATTCCGTGCTCGAGGTGAACCTGACCGCCGTGTTCCGTCTCACTCGTGAGCTCACCCATCCGATGATGCGCCGCCGCCATGGCCGCATCATCAACATCACCTCGGTGGTCGGCGTCACCGGCAATCCCGGCCAGACCAATTACTGCGCCTCCAAGGCCGGCATGATCGGCTTTTCCAAGTCGCTGGCGCAGGAGATCGCCACCCGCAACATCACCGTCAACTGCGTCGCCCCGGGTTTCATCGAATCGGCCATGACCGACAAGCTCAACGACAAGCAGAAAGAAACCATCATGGCGGCGATTCCCACCCGGCGCATGGGCACCAGCGCCGAGGTTGCCTCGGCCGTCGCCTATCTCGCGTCCAATGAGGCGGCTTATGTCACCGGCCAGACCATCCACGTGAATGGCGGCATGGCGATGATCTAGGGTATTTGAGATTCAGGTGATGCCGGCCTGCAAACGGCGGCTTCCTGCGCTTCCGCTCCGGCCCTCGCAAGCCGCCATTTTCGGCTCGGCTTGAGCTGAATCTCACACACCTGGGCGACCGAGCCCCGGGCGCCTGTGAAAACAGCCATTTCGGCTTGGACGCCCGCTGTTTTTCGTGTAATGCGGCCGGCAACCCGGCGGTTCGGGCAAAAACCGGTCCTGTGGCGTTGCGTTTCCCACAAGACCATCTTTCAGCTTGATTAGCGGCATTCCGCCCGCTAACGAAGACAACACAACGTAAGACGAGGCCCCAAATGAGTGACACCGCAGAGCGCGTCAAGAAGATCGTCATCGAGCATCTCGGCGTCGATGCCGACAAAGTGACGGAGCAGGCGAGCTTCATCGACGATCTGGGCGCGGACAGCCTCGATACGGTCGAACTCGTGATGGCGTTCGAAGAAGAGTTCGGCGTCGAGATTCCAGACGACGCCGCCGAGACCATCCTGACTGTCGGCGATGCCGTGAAGTATATCGATAAGGCCTCGGCCTGAGGCTTTCCGCGGGTATCGCCGGGGAGGACCTGCGATGAGGCGAGTCGTCGTCACGGGCCTTGGCCTGCTTTCGCCGTTCGGCATGGGTGTCGAGCACAGCTGGAAGGAACTGCTTTCCGGCCGCAGCGCCGCCTGCCGCATCACCGAATTCGAGGTGGACGACCTTGCCTGCAAGATCGCCCACGTCATTCCGCGCGGCGACGGCTCGAACGGCACCTTCAATCCCGAGGCCGTGCTCGAGCCGAAGGAACTGCGCAAGATCGGCGACTTCATCCTCTACGGCATCGCGGCGGCCGACGAGGCGCTGGCCGATTCCGGCTGGAAGCCCGAGACGCATGAGGACCAGTGCGCCACCGGCGTGCTGATCGGTTCGGGCATCGGCGGCATCGACGGCATCGCCGAGAACGCGATGATCCTGAAGGAGCGCGGCCCGCGCCGCATCAGCCCGTTCTTCATCCCCGGACAGATCATCAACCTGGTCTCCGGCCAGGTTTCCATCCGGCACGGGCTGAAAGGCCCGAACCATGCTGTCGTCACAGCCTGTTCGACGGGCGCGCACGCCATCGGCGATGCCGCGCGTCTGATCATCTGGGGCGATGCCGACGTCATGGTGGCCGGCGGCGCCGAAGCGCCGATCACCCGGCTTTCGATGGCAGGTTTCGCCGCGTGCCGCGCGCTCTCCACCGAGCGCAACGATGCGCCCGAGATCGCTTCGCGCCCCTATGACCGCGACCGCGACGGCTTCGTCATGGGCGAGGGCGCCGGCGTCGTTGTCCTGGAGGAGCTCGAGCACGCCAGGGCGCGCGGCGCCAAGATCTATGCCGAGGTCACCGGCTACGGCCTGACCGGCGATGCCTATCACATCACCGCCCCGGCCGAGGACGGCGACGGCGCCTTCCGCTGCATGACGGCGGCCCTGAATCGGGCGAAGCTCTCGCCCGCCGACATCGACTACATCAATGCGCACGGCACCTCGACCATGGCCGACACGATCGAGCTCGGCGCCGTGGAGCGGCTGGTCGGCAATGCCGCTTCCAAGATCTCGATGTCGTCCACCAAGTCGTCGATCGGTCATCTGCTGGGCGCTGCGGGCGCCGCGGAAGCGATCTTCTCGATCCTCGCCATCCGCGACAACATTGCCCCCGCCACCATCAACCTCGACAATCCGGAACGCGAGACGGCGATCGATCTCGTGCCGAACAAGCCGCGCCAGCGCCAGATCGATGTGGCGCTGTCGAACTCCTTCGGCTTCGGCGGCACCAACGCCTCGCTCGTCTTCCAACGTTACGATGGCTGAATATTCAGCATACCGGCAGGTCCGCCGCCTGCCGTCATTTTTGCCAAATTTGCCCCTACACTTCGGCTAGGGGATTCGTTGCAAGATCAGACGGTAGGGCGCCATGAATACAAATCCGGGCGGCGGTGGAGAATTCGGACAGCGTCAGGCGCAAGGACCGATCGTGCCCAAGACAGCCGCCGAGGCGCTGCGCCCCGAGGCTGGCACGCCGCCGCCGTCGAAACGCTCGCGCGCGTCGCGCAGCCAGGTCGTCGTATTTCTGAATTTCTTCCTTTCGTTGGTCATCCTGGTCGTGCTTGCCTCGGGTGCCGCACTCTATTTCGGCATGCAGGCCTTCATTGAGCCGGGCCCGTCCGCCAATGGCGACACCTTCATGGTCAAGCCGAACGCCGGCGTTCAGGAGATCGCCGACCAGCTGGAGCGGCGCGGCCTGGTCAGCGATGCGCGCATCTTCAGGCTGGGGGTGCGTGCCACCGGCAACGATTCCGCGCTGAAGGCCGGCGAATACGCCATCAAGCCGCGTGCCTCGATGCGCGACATCATGGAGCTGTTCAAGAGCGGCAAGTCGGTGATGTATTCGCTGACCATCCCCGAGGGGCTCACGGTTGAGCAGGCGCTGCAGCGCGTGGCCGAGCAGGAGGCGCTGACCGGCGACATGCCGGCGGCCATGCCGCCCGAGGGCAGCATCGCGACCGACACGCTGCGCTTCACGCGGGGCGCCACCCGGCAGCAGATGGTCGAAAAGCTGGTCGCCGACCAAAAGAAGCTGGTCGAGGACGTCTGGGCGCATCGCGCGCCCGACCTGCCGATCGCCAATATGGAGGACTTCGTCATCCTGGCCTCGATCGTCGAGAAGGAGACGGGCAGGGGCGACGAGCGCTCGCGCGTGGCCGCGGTCTTCCTCAACCGGCTCGCCAAGGGCATGCGGCTGCAGTCGGATCCGACCATCATCTACGGCCTGTTCGGCGGCAAGGGCAAACCGGCCGACAGGCCGATCTATCAGTCCGACATCGAGAAGCAGACGCCGTATAACACCTATCTGATCAAGGGCCTGCCGCCGACGCCGATCGCCAATCCGGGCCGCGCCGCACTCGAGGCGGTGGCCAATCCGTCGAAGACCGACGACCTTTATTTCGTCGCCGACGGCAATGGCGGCCATGTCTTTGCCGCGACGCTGGAAGAGCACAACCAGAACGTCGCCCGCTATCGGGCGGTGCAGAAGAAGCAGGCCGATGCGGCGGCCAAGGCCTCCGGCCAGACGACGGCGCCGGCCGCTCCCGACGACGGTGCAAGTGCAGGCGCCAGCGGCGAGAATGGCGACGCGGCCCAGTAGGCCGCGGTGATTGCCGGATCTGGCCCGCCTCCTTTGACGCCGGGCCGTATTCATGTTTTGAGGGGACATCCGACGCTGGCCAGAGGTCCGGCGTCTTGCTAGGGGCGCATGCTCGGGCCATCGCGCCGGGCCTGCGTCAAGGGGTGACACGCATCATGAACGTGCAGAGCATGACCGGTTTCGCGCGAGCCGTCGCTGAGCTCGACGGCACGTCGATCGCCTGGGAAGTCAAATCGGTCAACGGCAAGAGCGTCGAGGTCAGGCTGAGGCTGCCGCAGGGTTTCGACCGGCTGGAGCCCGCTGTAAGGCAGACCGTGCAGAAGCGCTTCGCGCGCGGCAATTTCCAGGCAACGCTGACTGTCGCGCGCGCCGCCGCCCAGCAGGCGCAGCCGGTGGTCAACGAGGCGTTCCTGAAGGACCTGGCGGGACTGGCCAAGCGCCTCCAGGAGCAGTTCGGCACCGCGCCGGCGACGGCTGACGGTCTGCTGGCGCTGCGCGGCGTGCTCGACATCCTGGAGACGGTCGAGACCGAGGAGGAGCGCGCCGCCCTCGACGCGACGATCCTGTCGGCGCTGGACATGGCGCTGGCCGGATTGGAGCAGGCAAGGCAGAGCGAAGGTGCCGCGCTGCGCAAGTTGTTGTCCGGCCATATTGACGCCATCGAGGCGCTGACGCTGAAGGCCGAGGCCGACCCGTCGCGCGAGCCGGCGGCGATCCGCGAGCGCATCACCGAACAGGTCCGGCTGCTGATGGATGCGTCGGCCAATCTCGACGCGGTCCGTCTGCATCAGGAAGCGGCCTTCCTCGCCACCAAGGCCGATATCCGCGAGGAGATCGACCGGCTGAAGACGCATGTCGCATCAGGCCGCACGCTGCTTTCCAGCGGCGGCGCCGTCGGCCGCAAGCTCGATTTTCTGGCGCAGGAATTCAATCGCGAATCGAATACCTTGTGTTCCAAGTCGAATGCCGCCGCGGTCACCGCGATCGGGCTGGAGCTCAAGGCGGTGGTCGACCAGTTTCGCGAGCAGGTTCAGAATCTGGAGTGACGGGGATGGTTGCCAAGGAGCCTACGGCCGCCAGGGATCTGGGGTCCCGCATCCGCCGCCGCGGGCTGATGCTGGTGCTGTCGTCGCCGTCGGGCGCCGGCAAGTCGACGATCGCGCGCAATCTTCTGGAAAGCGATTCGAGCCTGGAGCTGTCGGTCTCCGTCACCACCAGGCCGCGCCGCGGCTCGGAGATCGAAGGCGTCCACTATCTTTTCCGCACCATGCGCGAGTTCGAACGGTTGCGCGATTCCGACGCGCTGCTCGAATGGGCCGAGGTGCACGGCAATTTCTATGCGACGCCGCGCGAGCCGGCCGAGGCAGCGCTTGCCGAAGGCCGCGACATGCTGTTCGACATCGACTGGCAGGGCGCCCAGCAGCTCAAGGAGAAGATGCGCGCCGACATTGTCTCGATCTTCATCCTGCCGCCTTCGATGAAGGAGTTGAAGGCGCGCCTGAAGCGCCGCGCCGAGGACCAGGAGCAGGTCATCGAGACCAGGCTGAAGAATGCGCGCGTCGAGATCGAGCACTGGAAGGAATATGACTTCGTCATCGTCAACGACGATCTCGACCGCGCCTTCGCCGAGGTGCGTGCAATCGTTACAGCCGAGCGCCTGCGCCGCGACCGTCGGCCGGGCCTGTTCGATTTCATCTCGGGCTTGCTGGACGAGAAGACGGAGTGAGAGGCAGTGCCTCCCCTTCTCCCACAAGGGGAGAAGGAGGCCGGCAGGTTACAGCGCGTTCGTCAACCTTACGAACTCTTCCACACTCAGCGTTTCGGCCCGGCGCGTCGGGTCGATGCCGGCGCGGGTGAGCAGGGCTTCTCCGCCCAAGCTCTTCACGCTTTGCCGCAGCATCTTGCGGCGCTGGCCGAAGGCGGCTTCGGTGATGCGGCCCAGCCTCTTGCCGTCGGTGGGCAGGGGAGATGGACGCGGCACCAGATGCACCACCGAGGACGTGACCTTCGGCGGCGGAGTGAAAGCCTGCGGGGGCACGTCGAAGGCGATCTTTGCCTCGGTGCGCCAGCCGGCAAGCACGCCGAGCCGGCCATAGGCGCCGCTGCCCGGGCTTGCGGTGATGCGCTCGGCCACCTCGCGCTGGAACATCAGCGTCATCGATTGATAGAAGGGCGGCCAGTCTGCCGTCGTCAGCCAGCGGATCAGAAGCTCCGTGCCGATGTTGTAGGGCAGGTTGGCGGCGATCTTCACCGGGCCGCCGTCCGTCGTGCCGGCAAGCGCGGCAAAATCCGTCTTCAGCGCATCGCCGGGAATGACCTCGAGCCGGCCGGGATAATGGCCGGACACCTGCGCCAACGCTTCCAGACAGCGCTCGTCGCGCTCGATGGCGATCACCCGTTTGGCGCCGTTGAAGAGCAGCGCCCGGGTCAGCCCGCCGGGGCCGGGCCCGACCTCGATCACGGTCGTCTCGCTGAGGTCGCCGGCCGCGCGCGCGATCTTGCTGGTCAGATTGAGGTCGAGCAGGAAATTCTGGCCGAGCGCCTTCTTCGCCTGCAAACCGTGGCGCTCGATCACCTCGCGCAGCGGCGGCAATCCGTCGATGGTCGTGCGCCCCCCGCTCAAATCGAGCCTCATGTCGCCGCAGTCCGGCGGCCGCTGTCGGCGAGGCGGCGCGCCAGCCTGAGCGCCGCGATCAGGCTGTCGGCGCGTGCAATGCCCTTGCCGGCGATGTCGAACGCCGTGCCGTGGTCCGGCGAGGTGCGGATGAAGGGCAGGCCGAGCGTCACATTGACGGCCTCGTCGAAGGCCAGCGTCTTGGCCGGGATCAGCGCCTGGTCGTGATACATGCAAAGGGCTGCGTCATAGCCGGCGCGTGCCTGCGGATGGAACATCGTGTCGGCCGGCAGCGGCCCGACGGCGTCGATGCCCTCGGCCTGAAGCGCCTCGACGGCAGGCAGCACGATCGACAGATCCTCCGCGCCCATCGCGCCGCCTTCGCCGGCATGCGGATTGAGCCCGGCGATGGCGAGCCTGGGCCGCGCGATGCCGAAGCGGCTCTCGAGGTCGGCCGCGGTGATGCGTCCTGTGGCCACGATCAGCTCGCTCGTCAGAAGCTTCGGCACCTCGGCAAGCGCGATGTGGATGGTGACTGGAACCGTGCGCAACTCGGGCCCGGCAAGCAGCATCACCGGCGTCACCTCGGCGCCGGTGTGGCGCGAGGCCAGATGCGCCAGGTATTCGGTGTGGCCGGGAAAGCGAAAGCCGGCGTCGTAGAGCGGCTTCTTGGCGATGGGGCAGGTGACCACCGCGGCGGCGCGGCCGGCGAGGCAGTCGGCGACGGCGCGGTCGATCGCTTCGATGGTGCCCGCGGCATTGGCCGAATTCGGCTTTCCGGGACTGTCCAGATGCCGGGCGTAGAGTGGGACGACGGGCAATGCGCGGGGAAAGTGGTGCGCCGCTTGCCCCGGCAGGGTCTCCATGATCGCCACGTTGGCCCCGATCTGACGCGCCCGCGCCTTGATCAGGGCAGGGTCGGCGAGCAGGTAGAAGGGCGGCACGCCGGCGCTGTCGCCCGCCTGCCAGGCGGTGATGGCGATCTCGGGCCCGATGCCGGATGGATCGCCGACGCTGAGCGCCAGCGGCGCGTCGGTCCTACCTGCACTCATGGCGTCACGCGGGGCGCCATGCCTGCTTCGAAGCAGGGCGGCTGGCTCGAGCCTTGTTCTGTCATGCGCCGAAACGGCCTATCGCTCGACGATGGTGGCCTTCTTGCGCAGTTCCTCGACATATTTCTTGCTGAGTTCGTCGGCGTCCTTGTCGTTGCTGCCGCCTTCGGCCTGGAACACCATCTGGGCGGCCTTGTCGTCGGAAACCTCGCGCGAGGAACAGATACCGATGAACTCGACGCCGCGTTCGGTCTCGCGCGTCGGCGTCGCCCCTCCGACCTTGGTCGCCTTGATCTGTTCGGCCCAGTCCGACGGCAATTGCGGCGCCAGCACGCGGCCGAGATCGCGCACCGTGACGTCGATCAGCCCCTTGGCGAATTCGCGCGTGGTGTTGCAGCCGTTGAAGCGGGCACGCATGGCGTCGGCCTCGCGCTTGCGCTTGGCAAGCGTGGCCGAGCGCTCGGAAGCGGGCACCACGAAGATGACCTGCTGCAGCATATATTCCGTGGCGCTCGGCTTGGAGCCGCCCTTGTCGAGCATGCGGCGGACCGCGTCCTGCTCGGTCACCGAGCCACCCTCGCCGGAGCGGTAGCGCGCGCCAAGCGCCTGGTTCCAGGCCATCTGCGCGCGGATGAACTCCTTGAAATGCTCCTTGGTAACGCCGGACTGCGCCATGACGGCGTCAAGCTTCGCGAGCGGCATCTTGTTGTTGGAGGCAAAGCGCTGATAGGCGGCGTCGACCTGCTGGTCGGTGATGCGGATGCCGAGCCGCTTGGCCTCGGCAAGCCGCAGCGTCTGGTCGATCATTTCCTTGGCCGCGTCGCCTTTCTTGCGCTGCAGCTTGAAGAATGCGGCGCGATGGGCGATGTCGCCGGTGGTGATCGGTATGTTGTTGACGACATATTTGATCTGGCTGGCGAATGCCGGCGGCGTCATTGCCGCGATCGAAACCGAGGTCGCCGCCACCAGCAGCGCGAATCCTGCCGAAAACAGGTATTTCCTCATCTCACCTTCCCAATTCCTATCCGCCACGACGGCGCCGCACGTCCTCCGAACGCATGCGCTATGTGGTCGACCCCATGCCCGTCCTATGCGGCGAAACAATGTCGCCGGCGCATGACCCCGAGAATCGGCCCCACTTTCGAAGGATCACGCGCCAATCCAAGCTTCACGCCAGCGACGGCGCACGCCGTGACCGGCGCTGCCTCCGCTTACTGGATCGTGTCGACGCCGCTGGTCGACGAGCCGAAATCGCCGAGCGTGCGGAACGACAGGTTGAAGCCGATATTCTGCGACACCTCCTTGGTGACCGTATCGCGCGTCTGCGAGAACGTCATCACATAGGTGAAGCAGGAATCGTTATAGGCGAAGCCGACGCCGTCCTTAACCAGGACGCTTGTCTCCAGGTCGTAGGTGCCGGTGCCGAAGACCCGCCAGCTCTCGGCCAGGTGCGTAGAGGCTCCGAGCGTGACCTCGTGGCGGTCCGTGGCGAAGCCGTAGAGCGGCTGCGCCTGGATGAAGGCATATTTGGCGCTGAGCGAAACCGGCAGGCCGGAATAGGCCGCCTTGATCTCCGCGCGCCTGACCTCGAATGTCTGCTCGTCGAACCGGCCGCTGAGCGAGCCGGAGAAGCCGCTCGGGCTGTTGAAGCCGATGAGGCCGACATAGTCGGACTTGGCGGTCTGCAGGCCCGAATAGGCGCCGACATTGACGAGGTCCGGCGCGTCGAAGGAGTTCTCGCCGCCCAGTTGGTAGGACTGGCCGAAGATGGCGTTGGTGCCCCAGCCGTTTCCATAGGCGCCGGAGTAGCGGAAGCCGACATTGGCGCGCGTGCCGCCTTCGATGCGATCGTAGCCGGAGAACTTGTCGCGTTCGAACAGGGTCGTGGCGTCGAAGACGAAGCTCTGCGCGTCCTCGTTCGGAATGGCCAGCCCGCCGACATATTGCTCGTTCGGCCGCACGAAGATCTGCGCTGTCGGCTCCAGGACATGACTGGAGTTAGACATCGAGAACAGGAGCGGCCAGCGCATCTCCAGGCCGAGCGTAGCCATGTAGCGGGCGAGCGAGGAGCGCATGTCGACATCCTCGCCGAGATTCGCCGCCATCTGGTTGACCGCCGCCAGCGATTCGGATGTGGTCGACACATAGCCGGCGTCGCCACGGAAGGCGAGCAGCGGCGTCAGCTGTAGTCCGTCATCGGTTGTGAAGGTGCGCTTCCATTCGGCCTCCGCCGTCAGCCGGCTGGACTGGCCCTCGAGGCCGCGCACGTTGTTGATGGAAGTGTCGTCGAGCGGATTGGCCAGCACCGCGTCCAGCCGGTCGCGGCTGATGACGCGCGCATTGACGTTGAGCGACAACTGCCCGCCCGCCACCGACATGTCGGGGATATAGGCGTAGTCGAACGACGGCAGGACCCAGGGCTGCTTGGCGGAGCGCGCCGTCGGGTCGCTGGACAGCGTGTCTTCCTGCACCTCGAATCGCATTGCCCTGACATCGAAATAATTACGGTCGCTCAGGCCCGTCAGATAGATCGACGACTGGTGGACGAGGTCGTTGTAGCCGTCGATATTATAGGTGCGCGAAAAATTCTTGTCGGTCTGCAGCAGCACGTCCCAGCCGAAGTTCCAGCGCTCGTTGATGGCGAACTGGCCCTTGGTGCCCATCATGCCGCGGAACTTGTTGGGATCGTTTGGCTCTCCCGAATCGACGGTAAAGCGATTGCCCGTGCCGATGAAGGCGTCCGGATCCTGCTGATTGATGCCGGCGATTTTAAGGCTGTACTCGCCATTGTTGAAGCGCTGCCGCCATTCGGCCTCGCCGAGGAAGCCCTGCTTGGTGTAGCCGCTGCCGGTGACGGTCAGGTCATAGGTCGGCGAGAGCGCGAAATAGTAGGGTACTTTGAGGCCGACGCCGAGGTTGTTGTTGTAGACGATGCCGGGGATCAGGAAGCCGCTCTTGCGCTTGACCGTCGGGTCGGCGATCTCGAAGGCTGGCAAATAGGCAAGCGGATAGCCGAAGAACTCGAAATTCGCATTTTCGAAGCGAACCGTCTTCTTCTCGCCGTTCCAGATGATCTTCCTCGCCTTGACGCGCCATGTCGGTGCCGAGTCGGGCTTGTCCTCGCAGGGCTCGCAAGCGGTGTAGATGCCGTTGTGAAATGTGGTCAGCACGCCGCCCATGCGCTCGGCGCTTTCGGCGGCGAAATAGGCCTTCTCGACGGTCTCGACGCGCAGCGCGTTCACGAAGCCGTCGGCGAAATCGTCGGTGATGTCGATATGCTCGGAATTGATCTTGGTGCCGTCGCTGTTGATGAGCTCGACGGCGCCGCTGGCGACGAGGCGCTTGGTGTCGCGGTTGTACACCACGCGCTGGGCGACGAGCTTGTTGCCGCCATAGTCGATCTGCACGCCGCCGACGGCCGTCACCGTGTGCTTGTCGTTGTCATAGACGAGCGTATCGGCGGCCAGCAGCATCTGTGTGCCGGAGGGAACAGGCTTCGCCGTGATGGTCTGCGCCAGCGCCGGCACCGTCGGTACCACGCAAGCGAACAAACATGCCAAGGCTGTCGCCCCATAAAGGCGTGCCAGGCCGGCCTGCCTATGGCTGCGCAAACCAGCCTCCCTCACTAGCCGTCTTCCTTGTATAGCAGAAAAGTCACCCCGAAGAACATAGCCACGACAACCGGAACCCATGCAGCCACCATTGTAGGCACGAATCCGGCGACCCCGAATGCCTTGACCAGTACCGAAACGACATAAAGCAGAAAGCCGGCCAGGACGCCACCCAGAATCATCGTCGCCGACTGCCCCATCCGCGCAAATCGCATTGAAACTGTTGCCGCAATCAGCGTCATGGCGACGAGGAGGAACGGCAACGCCACCAGCGAATCAAACTGCATGGCGAAGGCATTTGCCTTGAGGCCGAAGGAGCGGGCAACCTCGATCTTTGCCGGCAGATCGTAGAACGGGATGGTTTCCGGGCGCGCCAGGCGTTCCTGCACGAATTCCGGCTTGAGGTTGGTGGCCACGCGGTCGGAGGTCTCGGCACGGATGTTGCCGTCCTTGAACAGCTTGACGTCCTGCAATTCCCAGTAGCCGTCGCGCAGGAAGGCGCGCGCGGCGTCCTTGCGCTCGACGATGTTGCCCTGCTGGTCGAGGACGAAGAATACCGCGTCCGCCATCTCCAGTCCTTGGTTGAGGATGGCGCGGGCGCCGATGATGGTGTCGCCGGAGTTGGTCTTTTGCCTCAGCCAGGGCGTCGTGTCCTCCGCGACGGCGTTCGACTTGCCGGCGCGCAACTGGTTTTCCATCTGCTCCGACCAGGAAAAGCCGTGCGCGGCGATCGGGTTGAGCACGCCGACCGACAACAGGCCGAATATCAGCGCGCCGACGCAGCACGGGAACAGGAACTGCCAGGCCGAAACCCCGGCCGAGCGCGCGATGACAAGCTCGTAGCGGCGGTTGAGCGACACCAGCGTTGCCATCGCCGAAAACAGCCCGACGAAAGGCACCGTCTGCAGCATGATCATCGGCATCCTGAGCGCCGAAATGGCGAAGGCGGTGCCGTAGGTGAAGCCCGGCAGTCCGGTCGTGCGGCCCGAGAGTTCGGTGAAATCGATCAGGAACACCAGCGCCAAAAGGCCGAGGAAGAACCAGATGGTGATCGACACGTAGCGGAAGAAGAAATAGCGGCCCAGCGTCCAGCCCATCGTCAGGCTCCCTGGCCGGAGGTGCCGCGCCGGGCGAGCCACAGCTTGAGCGCCGTCCAGCCCTCGCTGACGCGGCCGGCGAGATTCGTCATCCAGTCGGCCCAGGCGGCGGGCAGTTCCATGCTCCGCGACGAGACGATGAACCAGGCGGAGACCGCCGACGCCACGATCGGAACGGCGTAGACCATATAAGCGTAGTACCAGACCTTGTCGGCCTTGCCGGCGGCGAAGAAGCCAAGCCAGCGGACGAAAAGGGCGATTGCGATTGCGGTGATCAGCGGATGGATGCGCGCCTCGCGGTGCGAGCGCGCGTCGCCTGCGACCGCAAGCGCGATCAGCGCGAAGACCAGCGAATAAGACCATTCGGAGAAGCGCTGGTTGACCTCGGCCGTATAGCTGCCCGGATTGCGCTGGTACATCTTGTCGTTGGGATCCGGGTCGAGCAGGTATGGCGTCGTCCGGTCCTTGGGCAGCAGCGTGATCTCGTTCGCCGCCGACATGAAGGCCGACAGGTCGAAGGCGTAGGAGGTGAAACGGATGACCGAAAGGTCGCCGGTCACCGATTTGCGGTTGATGACGCCGTCATTCATCATCAGCACCTTCTCGTCGCCTTTTTCGACGATGCTGCCGGTCTTTGCGTAATAGGTGAGGTTGGCGCCTTCCTCGCGCGAATCGGCGACGAAGATGCCGCCGAGCTTGTTGTCGGGCAGCCGTTCTCCGATCTGCAGGACCAGGCCGTCGTCGATCTTACGGAAGGTGCCTTCCTGGATGATCAGTGACAGAAGGTCGGCGCGCGAGGCCGCCACCAGCTGCCGGTTCTTCTGCCTGGCATAGGGATCGACGCCGTTATCGACGGCAAAGGAAAAGACGCTGGCCGCCAGCGCCAGCAGAAGGATCGGCCGCGCGATCGCCCAACGCGAGGCGCCCGCGGCGTTGATCACCGCCAGCTCCGAATCCGTGTTCATGGCGCTCAGCGTCTGCGCCACCGCGACCACCAGCGCGAACGGCACCACGATCGGCACGATCGAGGGGATGATCAGGGCCGCGACTTCGAAGAAGGTCAACGCCGACTGGCCGCTGTCGGTGACCAAGTCGATCTTGGCGAGCACCTGCGTCGTCCAAACGATCGCCAGTGTCCACGCCAGCGCCGCCAGGAACATCGCGGTAGCGCGACGCATGATGTAACGTTCAACGACCTTCATGAAGGCTTTTCTCGATTGTGCCGAACGGCATCATGCCCGCCGACAAGGTAGTCATCCGCCGACGCCTGCACAACCGGGTCCATAGGCGGCTCATCTGGTTTGTCCTCTCCACGCCACGCGCCCGGCGCGGCGGAGTCTCCGCGTCAATGAATAAGAAATGCGAAACATTGATGGTTAACAACAGGTTGCGGCATAAAGCTTGCGTTCCGCCGCGACGAATCCTTGGTTGGTTTCGGCGCCGATATAGACAGCGATTTCGGCCAAAGTCTTGCCAAATGGCCGAAAACGACCAAATGTCGCGCACGCTTGAAAGCCGGTTCGCGGCGCCTCACCCCGGAAGCAGGATCTGATGACTTCGAGACCTTCGATTGCCTTCGCCAAATTCGCCGCGCCCAAAAAAGGCAGCGTCTTCGTGCTTGCGGCCGACGGCGGCGGCCTTGGCGATGCCGCGAAGGCCTGCGACCCGGCTGGCGCATTGGCGCGCGCGTTTCCGGTCGCCGATTTCTCCGGCAAGTTCGCGAGCTCGGTGGAAGTGCTGGCACCGGAGGGAACCTCTGTCGACCGGCTGGTGGCCGCCGGCGCCGGCAAGGTCGCAAGCCTCGACGACTACGCCTGGCTGAAGCTCGGCGGCGCGGTTGCCGCCGCGCTGCGCAAGGCTGTGGAAGTCGCTGTCATCCTCGATCTTCCGGACCTCCAGCCGGACGGCAGGCAGGCGGCGCACCTTGCCGCCGGCATCCTCCTGCGCAGCTACGGCTTCGACAAATACAAGACCAGGAAGGACAAGGAAGACGGCCAATCCGACGCGAAGGGGGCGGAGAGCAAAAAGGCCGAAACCGCAAAGTCGGCCAAGATAACCATCCACTGCGCCGACCCTTCCGCCGCCAAGAAGGCCTTCGCCGCGGAAGAGGCGGTTATCGAAGGCGTGCTGCTTGCGCGCGATCTCGTCAACGAGCCGGCCAATACGCTCGGTCCGGTCGAGTTCGCCGCTCGCGCGAAGGAACTGGAAGGGCTCGGCGTCGAGGTCGAGATCCTCACCGAAAAGGAGATGAAAAGGCTCGGCATGGGCTCGCTGCTTGGCGTCGCGCAGGGCTCGCCGCGTGGCGCCCGCATGGCCGTCATGCAATGGAAGGGCGGCAAGGCCAAGGACGCGCCGATCGCCTTCATCGGCAAGGGCGTCACCTTCGACACGGGCGGCAATTCAATGAAGCCGGCCTCCGGCATGGAGGACATGAAGGGCGACATGGGCGGAGCCGCCGCGGTCACCGGGCTGATCCGTGCGTTGGCCGCCCGCAAGGCCAAGGCCAATATCGTCGGCGTCATCGGCCTGGTCGAGAACGCTGTCGACGGCCATGCGCAACGCCCGGGCGACATCGTCACCTCGATGTCGGGCCAGACGATCGAGGTCTTGAACACCGATGCAGAAGGCCGCTTGGTGCTCGCCGATGCGCTCTGGTACACAAACGATCGCTTCAAGCCGAAATTCATGGTCAATCTGGCGACGCTGACCGGCGCCATCATGGTCGCGCTTGGCCAGCACTATGCCGGCCTGTTTTCCAACAATGACGAGCTGGCCGGCAGGCTTTTCGGCGCCGGCCAAGCGACGCAGGAGCGGCTGTGGCGCATGCCGCTTGGCGCCGAATACGACAAGCTGATCGAGTCCAAGAACGCCGACATGAAGAACATCGGCGGCCGCTATGGCGGCGCCATCATCGCCGCGCAGTTCCTGCAGCGTTTCGTCAAGGACACGCCCTGGGCGCATCTCGACATCGCCGGCACCGCGATGGGCGCGCCGGCGAGCGAGATCAACCAATCCTGGGGCTCCGGCTTTGGCGTACGGCTGCTCGACAGGCTGGTGCGCGACCATTACGAAGGATAAGGCTGTCGTGGCCGACATCCTGTTCTACCACCTGACCGAATCGACGCTTGAGGAAGCCCTGCCGGGCCTGCTGGAGCGCAGCGTCGAGCGCGGCTGGCGCGCCGTCGTGCAGACCGGCACGGAGGAACGGCGGGACGCGCTCGACCAGCATTTGTGGACGTTTCGCGACGACTCCTTCCTCGCGCACGCCACCGACCGCGAAGCCTATCCGGCCGAGCAGCCGATCCTGCTCACCACGGGGGAGGGCAACCCCAACGCTGCCCAGATACGCTTCCTGGTCGATGGTGCGCACCCGCCCGAGCTTTCGGGCTACGAGCGCGCCGTCTTCCTGTTCGACGGCCACGACGCGGCGCAGCTCGAAGGCGCGCGCAGCCACTGGAAGACGATGAAGGAAGCCGGCCACGCGGTGACCTACTGGCAGCAGACGCCCGACCGTCGCTGGGAGCGAAAGGCGTGAGGGTGATCAGCGGTCGCTTATCGTCGCCTTGTTGATTTTCGTGCCGGGCGGAAGGTCCTTCACCTGTCGGTGGATTTGGCCGGCGATATGCACTTTGACCCTGAAGAAGTCTTCCTGATTTGCTCGACGGACATTTCCCCACCGAGCACGGGTGGCGTTTCAAAGTCGTAACATTCGCCGGCGGCAGGCGCGCTACATCAGCGATGCGGTGGCCATGCGATTTTTGGCGGTATTCGGCTTCTTGTCGCCGACATACTCAACATTCGTATCGATGAGGCGGTCGCTGTCGATGCCAATCGCGGTCATGATGTCCATGATCGCCTTGATCCGTTGCTTGGCCAGGTCCTTGTTCGTCTTTGCCGCATTGGCGCCCGTGATCTCCTTGGCGGCCAATGCCGTCAGTTCCACGTTGCAACGCGTATCCTTGATGCTGTTGGCGAACTTCTCGAGGTCGCGTTTGACCGGGGGTGAAATCACCGACGATTTGCTGTCGAAGAAGAGGGCGACCTGGGCAGGGCTTCGCTTTTCATACTGCCGGCAGGAGATCCCTTGCTTCGGCAAGGTATACAGGATAGCGCTCCGCGCCTGGTCCTTATCGCTGGCGCTATCGTCGACCCAATGAGAAAGCGCCAGCACCATTTCGGGCTTGACGCCCTGCGCTTTCAAAAACGCGCGTGTGGCGTTCAGCCTTTGGCCGGCAATGCCGTCCGCCTTGTCGTACGCGCCTTCCTTGCTGGCCGTCGCGTAGACCCGGTAGCCGCAATCGCGACCGGCGTCCTTGACGAATGCCGCCAGCCCTTTCGCGGTTTCGTCGGAAATCTTGCCGTCGCCCTTTTTGAACAGGACGCGGTACGAGTTCCACTGGGTGCACTTCGGCCCGACGTCGCGCTCCTTGGCGGCGGCTGTGAAAAATGCGGTGCTGACGGGAATGATGAAAAGGCCCAGGACAAGGCCGACAATACTTTTCATTTCTTTGGCGCCTTTCCACACTGACCCGATCTGTTCTTATCGCACTTCGCACCTCTGATTCGCACCCATGAAAGGTCACGTTCGCGCGATTGGCGGGCTCCCGCCTTCAGTCCCAGACGAGCAGCAATTTGCGCCAGAAGGCGTTGGACGGCATCGGCTTCGAACCGCGCGGCAGTTTGATGGCCAGATAGATGGTCAGCCATTTGCGGTCGATCTCCCGGACGGAAACCTTCAAATCGTGCAACTCGAAAGGTTTCGAAATCCGCGTCCATCCGGAGAATGCCAGCGCGCCGACCGGCGTGTCGTTTTTCCAGACCAGTTTTTCTTCCGGCCGGCCCAGCGCCATGGCGAATTCGAACGGCGAGGCATCCTCGTGGGCGATCTCCACCGTGGCGATGACACTGCGGGCAAAGGTCGGGAAAGTCGAATTGAGGGCGGCGACAACCGGGCCATGGATGCTCGGCCGCAAAAAGATACCGCCATTGTCCCCGGCGACCAGCAATGCCGGCAACTCGGACGGATAGTTCGTTACAAGCGCTGCGCGCTTCAGCTCCTCGCCGGTCAGCCGCCGCATGCGTTGACGTTCTTGCGGCGCGTTGAGACGCGGGTGCTTACCACCGGTCGAAACCACATTTCGGACCTGAATGCTTGAAAAGCCCCCGAGCACCCGAGCGTCCGGCCGATTGCCACCGCATCTGACGGCGAGCAGCAGGTCGCGTCTGCCGGGAGCAGGCGAGTGGACGCCCGTTGCGATCTCGCGTGGTTCGTGCGGGCGGCTGACATCGGCCCAACCGTTCCCGTCGCCATCCTCGAGGAGCCGGGCGAGCTGGTCAAAGGTCTGGTTTTCCGCGTCCACGATCGCGATCTGGAACTGCGCCGGTGCGGTCAGTGCCTCATCGAGATAGACCCAGCAGCTGGCGCTGATCGTCCCCGCCGGACAGACGCCCTTCAGCAGCGCCATTGAGACGGTGCCGGCGGTGGCTTGGACAAACAGCTGGTCCGGCGACTGCTCGACATAGCTCAAGAGATCCGCATCGGCAGCCGGATGCGAGCCAACATAGGCGCGGCGCAGGGCTTCGACCGGGAGGTAGCGCTCGCTGTAGAACGAGGAATGGAGTTCCGGCACTGTTTCTTCAGCGGCGGCGTTGAGCAGTTCGACGACGCCCAGCGTGAAGTCGGACCGTCCGGCGTGAGCGAGCAGCGAAATGGCCGTATCGGCCCTGCCTTCTCGCGCCGCAATCTCGGCCAGCAACTGCACTGCGTCCGCGGAGTTGGGGGAGGCTGCGCTCAGCCGCAGATACCGTTCGTCCTTGACGCGCAGTTCAAGGTTCCAGAGGTTGAGGTCCTTCTCATGATCGGCAGTGTTCGAGCTGATGCCGAGCTGCACGAACATGTCGGTGTGCGCGAACTTGTGCTTTCGAAACACATCGATGATCGGCCGGCGATTCCTCAGCCACTCGGCATTGCGGTTCATGCCGGCCGGCGAAGACCGGTACCAGTACAGCGGCTCCGGCACGGTGACGATTTCCAGACCCGCGAGATCGGCGCGCAGGAAGAATTCCCAATCGCTCGCCGAAAAGCCGCGCTCCTCGTTGAGGTAGCCAACCTTGTCGAACACCTCGCGCCGGAACATCGCATTGGCGTCGCCATACGGATTGGTAATCAGCGCAATGTCCGGCGGACCGCCGACCGGAAAGTAGAGCATATAGCCGCTCTTGGTGTCCGGCGGCACGAAGGGCTCGTTGAGCCATTTGGCGAAAGTCGTGCAGATATCGGCGCCGGACTTTTGGATGCCGGCCACGAACGTGCTGACCGCGTTGGGGAAGAGAGCGTTGTCGTCGTCCAGGAACAGGATAAAGGACCCCTTGGCGGCGCGAATACCGGTGTTGCGCGCTTTGCCGAGGAAGCCGTTCTTCTGCCGGATGATCCGCCAGCCGCGCTGCTCGAACTCGGGCTCGATGTCATTGAGCAGCCGAATTGCATCCGGATCCGTGCTGCCGTCATCGACGACGATCAGTTCGATATTAGGGTAGTCCTGGCGCCGGACCGAGGCAATCGCCTGCGGCAACAGCCGCGCCCGATTGTAGTGCGCCGTGATGATGGATACCAGCGGCGGTCGGCTGCGGTTCCGGCTTGGGCCGTCGGTTCTGGCCGGATGCCGGCACAATTTGACGTGCAGTTTGCTCCAGGCCTTCTCGCGCGCTTCCCGGTCAAGCAACGGTTTTGCCGGACCGAACGAGCGGCTCTCGAGCACAGATTGGATCTTGGCCGCGATCGCGGAGGGGGATGCCTCCACCATGACCGCCTCGGCGGACTCCGGCTGAAGCAGCCCGCGTATGCTGCCGACGTCCGTCGTGACGAACGGGATCTTCTCGTCAAGGCACGTCACCACATCCAGCGGGAGCTGCGCGGCCGAGTGCGTGATTGCCACCAGCGCATGGCTTTGCCGCAGGTAACGAAAGATCTCGGGCTCGTCCCGGATGGGCAGCAGTTTCAGCTTGAAGGGCCAATGCCGGGCGCGCCGCAGGATCATGCCGCCCGAATGCTCGCCGAGCACATGACCAAATGCGCCGACGATCGTCACGGCCAGGTCCGTCACGCCATTCTCGGCCAGGCGATCCAGTGCGTCGCAAAACAGCGTCAGTCCGCTTCGCGTCTTGGTGCCCGAGAAATGAACCACCTCGGCGGCCGGTTTTTCCCGGGGCCGGTAGTGATCGACGGCGAAGTTCGAACGCCACTCCTCCGGCTGCAACGGCGTCGCGATGTGCTGGCTGGCCGGCAGTCTCCACCCCGCCTTGGTCATCCAGTCGAGCAGGGACTGGCCTGTGACGACGAGATGGTCGCAGGCTTCGGCGGAGGTCCTCTCCATATGGGCGACGGTCATCTGCTCCTTGCGTTCGATCGCCCTGGCGTTAGCCTCCAGATCCCACATGAGCGGCCCATGCGCGAGCACCACGAGGATGGGAGGGTCGGCAAAGACACCCGTGCGCTTGGCGACGGTGGGGAAATGCGCCAGCCCGCCTTCAAGCGCGAAATAGACGACATCGAAGGGGTTCTGTTTGAGGTAGTGGTAGACGGCTACGGAATTCTTGTCGCTGGACTCCAGGCCACGCAGCAATTCGGGTGACCGCGGCAGCAGCTCGAGGCGCACCAGGAAATTATCGAAGCTCCATTTGGCGAGCCTGTCGATTTCCTGCTCGTCGGGCTGGCTGCCGAGCGGGCTCGGCACCCATAGCAGCGTGACCGTGTCGCCGATTTTCGCCAGGTGCTGCGCCAGCGCATACGTCGCCGACCCTGGATCAGCGGTTACCGTAGAGCCGAACTCGACTTCGGAAACGACACACACCCTGCGGGGTTTGTGGTTTGACTGCCGCTTAGGCGTAGAGATTGCGCCCGTCTTCGAACCAACCTTCAATCGGTCCCCCTCGATCCTCAGCGGCAGCAGTCTTGCCAACAGGTGGATAACACTTTGATAATCGTCTGACCGGGATAATCATCGCAAGCCTGTCCAGGCTCCTCGCGCAAACCGTATTGATTGGCGTTCGCATGCTTGCCCATCGACCTCCAAAACACCTTGAGCGGCTGGACCATAGGCCGCTTGACGTGCGCAAGGACGAGATTCTGTGCTTCGTTGCACTGCGCAACGAGAGGACGTTGCTGCCGCATCTTCTCGAACATTATCGAAGGCTCGGAGTCGACCGGTTCTTCTTCCTGGACAACGGCTCGACGGACGGGACGCGAGAACTAGTCCTGGAGCAGCCGGACAGCCATTGTTTCCACACGGAGGGGTCGCATTTCGCCGAGAACATCACCCCGCCGCGATGGATCAACACATTGATGCGCGTGTTCGGTTCCGGCCACTGGTGTCTGTCCGTCGATGCCGACGAGCTTCTTGTCTATCCCGATCTCGAGCGCGTGAGCCTGCGCCGGCTTTTCAATTTTCTCGAGTCGACCGGCGCCGAAGCTGTGATCGGATCCATGATCGACATGTACGCGGACGGACCGTTGGCGGAGTGCAGCTACGACGGCAGCATCCCTCTGGTGGACGCATCCTCCTATTTCGATCCGGAGCCGGGATGGCTGCGCGCGCGGGATGGACTTTATCCTCCCGAGCAAATGTTCGGCGGGGTGCGCGAGCGCGTTTTCTGGCGCGGCCGCTTCAAGCAGACCTTTCCACCGTGCCTGACCAAGGTGCCGATCGTGCGGTGGAGCAGGGACACACATTATCACGCGGCGCAGCACACCATCAGCAAGGTGCGGTTCAGCGAACTCCGCGTCGCGCTGCTGCACTTCAAATTTGTTTGGGGCTTCCAGCAGAAATCGGCATCCTCTCTAGGCGAGAATGCGCAACTGAAGGAAAAGACGCTCGAAGAGCGCGCCGCCTATATGGAGGCCTTGGAGCGCAATCCGAAACTCTCGCTTCGCAACGACCGGTCCGTGCGCTATCGCGGCGACACTGCCCAGCTCGTGGAACTCGGCTGGATGAAAACCTCGGATCGCTACGCCGAATTCGTCGCGACGGGCTGGCCGCGGTTACACGAAACCGCGGCCAGCTGATCTGACGATCTATTGGCGAAAATGCGGCCGGCAATTATCCGCCGTAGCGGCCGCCGCCATCCCCGCCATTGCCGTTCCCACCGCCCCCGGCAAACTGCGACAAGCTGTTCAAAGCAAGCGCTTTGCAGGCCGTTGGCGCATTCGGATAACGATGCAGGTAGTCCTCTAGCGCCTCGATGGTGCCGATCTTGAGGGCCTGCTCGCAGGCGAGCTCGGCTTCCTGGATTGGAGCAACTTCGATTTGCGCTTGCGCCGCATTCGAAAACGCGACGCTCAACCCGAGCAGACTGAGTCCGCCCAGAAGTAGCGACTGTATCTTACGCATTACGCCCACCCTTGCCACTACACACCCCATAGGCTGTTGATACTATTGATTTGTTAGCAATTTGTCAACCATAGCGGAAGAAATCGGCTTGAGAGATGGTTAACTTTGAGCGGCTGCTTGGGCCTGTGAAGGCTATTTCTCGCCGACGGGGCTGAATCGCGTCGTGGCCGCAGAAATGCGCCGCCGAAAAACAGGCGAACGGGCAGCATGTCGAGTTCAGATTTCGAACGTCCTGCTTTAGTCGCTGAACACCGTCAGCGTCCGAAAGAAGGCGTTGCTCGGAGCACCGTTCGGTCCTTCCGCGAAGCGCACCGCGAGCACGATCGAAAGCGGCATCTTGCGCCTGACATTGACCGTCGCCGCCAGGGCGTGGCGCACGAATCTGTCGCGGACCGTCATCCAGCCGGAAAAGCCGATTGTCTGCGCGCCGACATCCTGCTGCCAGTCTATAGGCCGGTCCGGGCGGGCGAGCGCCAGGCCGAACGCGATTGCCGGAGCCTCGGCATGGGCGAGTTCGATGGCGGCCTCTATTCTGCGAAAGAAGGGCGGGAATTGGTGATCGATCGATGCGGCGACCGCACCCTCCGCATGCGGGCGCAGGAACACGCCGCCGTCGGGCGCGACCAGCAGCAACGGCAGCGCGGCAGTGCGCGGCGTAAGCAGCCTTGCGCTCCTCAGCGCGTCGTAAGCGAGCGCGCCTGAAGCGCGGGCCGCCACGGCTCTGCCTGATGCGTCTGGCTGCGGCCTGGCGAGACCGTCTCCAAGCAAGGCGGTGGCAGTATCGTGGCGGCCGACCGAAGCGGCGATGCCGGCGAGCGTCTCGATCGCTGCCTCGCCGTTCGGCTCGAGGTCGCTGAGAGCCAGATATTTGCGATCGGCAGGCGTATATTTCAGGTTCTCGCGCGCGCTGTCGACTTCGGAACGCGCCGTGTTCTGCGCGATGGCCATTTGGTGGAGCAGCCGGGTGTCATCGGATCGCAGCGTCCGCAACGCCTCCAGGACAGGCAAGCGGTTGTCGTACCAATTCGACGTGCGGAACATGCCGTCCGGCTTCGACCGGTACCAGTAGAGCGGCTTTGGAATGGGCCTGAGCTTGAGCTCGGCGAGTGAGGCCCGCGCGAAGAACTCCCAGTCGTGCATGGCATAGCCGGGATCCTCAAGCCAAAATCCGATCTGCGAGAAAACAGACCGGCGCACCATCGCATTGGCGTCGCCATAGACGTTGTGGATCAGGCCCAGCGCGTCGGGGCCGCCAAGCGGCAGATACTGGATCAGGCCGTCGGCCCGGTCCTCGGGCACGAAATCCTCATAGAAGAGCAATTGGAAGGCCGTGCAGATGTCCGCGCCCGATGCCGCCATGCCACGGACGAAAAGCTCGACGGCTTCCGGAAAAAGCGCATTGTCGTCGTCCACGAACAGGATCAGTTCGCCGCGCGCGGCGCGCACGCCGGCATTGCGGGCGGCGCCAAGATGCTTGTGCGGCCGGCGCAGGATCCTCCATCCGCGCTTACGGAAGCCTGGTTCCAAAGTATCCAGCAATTGCCTGGCTTCTTCCAGATCGCTTCCGTCGTCGACCAGCACCAGTTCAAGATTGCCGTAGGTTTGCGCCTCGACCGCTTCGATGGCTTGTTTGAGATAGAGCGGCCGGTTGCGATGCGCCATAACCACCGAAACCAGGGGCGCCGGTTGGGCCTGTTTGCGAATGCGCTTCCGGGCAGCGGGCAGATGGCGCGTATCCAGCCATGCCTTGCGGCAGGGCCCCGTCATATCGATCCGCCGTGGCCGGGTCGGTTTCTCGAGCGCCGCCAGCATGGCGGCCGCCAATTGCGCCGCGTCGGGCTCGACCAGCGGCGGCTGGGCGGCTTCAGCCTTCCAGGCTTCGGCATTCGCGCCGGCATTGGTTGCGACGAAGGGCAGCCCTGCCGCGGTGCATGCGCCAACGGCCTCGCCGGTCGATGCGGCAAGGCTGGGGACAACGGCCAAGGCGCCGCTGCGTGCGAGGTAGTCGAGCCTCTCCTCGAGGGTCGCGCGCGGCAACAGCTTGAGCCGGAACGGCCAACGTTCGGCGCGCCGCAGAAGCAGTCCGCCGCTGTGCTCGCCCATGATCTTTCCGAATGGGCCGAACGCGGTGAGGGTCAGCCCTTCGGGCGCCGATTGCGCGAGGATGTCGAGCGCGTCGCAGAGCAGCGTCAGGCCGTCCCGGAACCGAACTCCGGCCAGGGCGGCAAGCTCACGCGCCTTGCTCGCGATGGGTGGCCGCGGCGCTTCGGTCCGGACGGCCCGAAGCGGTGGCGGCAGCACCGTCGCCTTGCGCACCTTCCAGCCTCTCGACAGCATCCATTGGCGCAGGGCGGCGGATGCACAGACCGTCCTGTCGGCCATCTCGGCGCAGTACTTTTCCATGTAGGCCGTGGCGATCGCCTCGGTGCTGCCCATGAATGTTTTGTCGGCTTCATGCGCCCATTCTTGCGGAGCGCGGGCAAGGAGGACGATCGGCGGCGTGGCGAAGGCATTGGTCTCAGCCGCGAGCAGGGTGAAGTAGGGCAGGCCACCCTCCAGCGGCGCGTAGACCAGATCGTAACTGCACCGCTCGAGATAATGCAGCAGCGCAGCGGAGCGGCTTTCGGGCGTCGCCAGCGAGGGAAGCAGCTGGTCGGACCGGTCGAGAACCTCCAGTTTGACCGAGGCGGCCCCGAACTCCGCCCGGCGGGCCGCGACCTCGTCCGTGGATGGCACGTCGCGGCCGGCAACCCACAGCAGCGTGACGTCGTCTCCGTCTTCGGCGAAGAGCCTGGCAAGTTCGCCGGGCGCCGAGGCATCGTCTTTATCGGCGTCGCGCCGGATCGCAGGCGTGACCACGCAGATGCGGCGACGACCGCCTTCCGGCTTCGGCTTGCTTCCAGCGGTCATTGAACGTTCCTCTGACCCAAATCGACCGGCAAGGCTTCCACGCTTCTCTGGTCTTTGACCATGCCGGATTTACTTTTCAGTGATCATCCTTCTGCGCCGTTGATAAACCAATGCAATCAAGCGGCTCCTAAAAAGACTGTGCAATCAAGCGATTGTTACAAGTTTATCGACACGGCATAACCAATCTTTACGCGTCCGGGCTAACCGTTCACGGCATAGCAGGAGGCGCGAATGAAAACGATATTGAAGTTTCTCGCTGCGCTCGCCTTGACGGGCGCGATGATCTCGACGAGCTCGGCAGACCAATTGCTGCGTCCGCGCATGAATCTCGGCAAGGGCTACGTCAAGACGATCAGCGGCGACCGCGGCGGCTATGTAATCGACTATGCCATCCGCATGCTGAAGATGCGCCGCAGCGGCGGCTTCGTGCGCTTCAACGGTGCGTGCGATTCGGCCTGCACGCTTTACCTGGCGATGCCCAAGAGCAAGGTCTGCGTCACGCGCAACGCATCGTTCGGCTTCCACCTGCCGTATGGCGCCGGGGCGCGTGGCAACCAGGTCGCGGCCGACTTCATGATGAAGAACTACCCTGGCTGGGTTCGAGGCTGGATCGCCAAGCGCGGCGGCCTGAAGAACTCCGTCACCACCATGACCTATGCGGATGCGAGCCGGTTCCTGCCGACTTGTCCCGCCGAACAGCGTTCGACCATTGCGAGCCTCAGCCCAACGCGCCTGCGCGGCGGTTGAACCCCGCAGCAAGTGCTGGGACACCGACGACGGCGGGTGCTTCAGGGCGCCCGCCGCTGCCGTTTCAAGCGGCCGCGCACATTTGAACCGAGAGGTCGTTTGTGTATGTTCGGGCAAACTCCAGCGGGTGTGGCGTGAATGCAGTCTTGTCAGAAGTTCGTGCTGATCGCTTCGCCGCGAACCGGTTCTCAAGCGCTCAATCGCCATCTCAACCAATATGACGGGATGGTCCTGCACGGCGAAATCTTCAATCCGAGCTTCGTCGGCTTGCGCCATGACTATCACGAGAAGATCGATCTGCCGCGCGATCGGGTCGATTTGCGAGATGCCGAGCCGGAGCAGTTCACCGCGCGCATCTTCGACGATCCGTCGGCTCGCTTCGTCGGTTTTCACATATTTCCCGACCAGACACGCGCGGCCATACTCCCCGTGTTGGAAGATGAAAGCGTCAAGAAGCTCTGGCTTGTCAGGAATCCGATCGCGTCCTTCGTCTCGCTGCTCGAAGCGGAAGCATCCGGAGTATGGACAGTCCATGCCACCGATCGGTTCGCAGCCGACAGCCCCAGAAAGAAGGTGCATTTCGACATAGAACGTTTCAACGCGTTTCTGCGCGAGCTGAATCTGTTTCGCGCAAAGATCAGATCAGTGCTGTTCGAGATCCGACAGCCGTATTTCCCGATCCACTATAGCGACATCGGCGATCCACTGGTTGGCAATGCAATCATTGCCTATCTCGGCGGTTCCCAGCGACTGGACCACTTCGAGACCGAGATCCTGAAGCCGCCGCAGCGGCCTTTCGTCGACCGCATCGAGAATTACTGGGAATTCGTAACCTATTTCAGGGCAGTCTCGACGGACGATCTGTACGCGTTCGGCTGACGTCGGAATGAAGCCGGGCCGGCCCGCAACACGGTCTCAGCCTTCTTCGTTGCCGCAAGTTGGCCGCTTCCATGCTGATCGGCGCTTTGGCAAACCCATCGTCTTTCAATCTTTGCGGTTAACCAGTTCTGAAGAGACGTCGTTAACGCACACTTGATTTTGTTGACTCTTTCCTGCCCCGAACCGATTTTGCGCACGGGGTTTGAAAGCTGCCGGCCGTGGTTTCTGGCCGGAGCACAAACTGGCGGTGGGCAATCTCATGAGTATCGGCGGCGGTATGGGCTCGGCGAGCCGGTCCGAGGGCGGCCAGACGGGATCGAGGACGAAACCTGCATTGACGCAGGAACTTCGCTTCACGCGGACGTCCTTGCGCGTCATTTGCACCAGCCTGTGGTTATGGCTTCTGCTGGGCATCTACCGGGCCGTAATCGTCGATCCGCAAACGACATTTCAGGGAGGCCTGGCGTCCATTCCCATGGGATTGGCGGCAAGCTATTACGACCTGATACTCATCACATCGGTGACGGCGGCAACGCTGATCCTGCTCTTCCTTACAAAGTCAAGCCGGCTCGCATCCGCGGCCGTCGCCTCCCTTTTCTATCTCGTGGTCCTGGTGTCGCTCGGCTGGGGATTTGCCAACATCAATCTCGTCAAGATGCTGGGTGAGCCTTTCACCTTCCAGTGGCTAGTCTATGGCGACTTCCTGCAGAATGCCGACGCCAAGAGCGCGATGGGCGACGCCCTCAACGTGAGGGATGCAGCGATCCTTTTCGGGTCCATCGTTCTGGTGCTGGCCCTCGGCTACGCCGCGGGCAGTTTGTGCCAGCGGCTGAGTTCCGCAGGCCGCAAGAGGTTTCTCATCGCTTTGGTTCTGTGCGTTGGCGCGGCCCTGGTCGGCAGCGGCTATCATGTGCGCGCTCAGTCGCTGCCAGCATCCAAGGTCGACAATCCTATAGTGTATTTCGTTCAGTCGGCGTGGTTCAGTTCGACGCCGGTGACTTTTGCGATGAGCGCCGGCGGCAATGATCCCGATGTCGCCAGCGTCGGGGAGCGTCCGGCGGAAACCTCAAGCTTCAAGGTGCCGATGCCAAATCCGATCAAGAACGTGCTGATTTTCATGATGGAGTCGGTGCCGTCGAAATACATCGAGACGTTTGGCGGCCAGTATCCAATCACGCCGAACATAAAGAGCTATGCCGGAGATTCCATTCGGTTCGACAAGATCTATGCGCATGCACCGTCCACGCACTACTCGATCTTCTCGCTGCTGACCTCGATGTACAACGACATCTCATTCTACGGGATGACCGCCAAATATCCGTACCTGCCGCTGGAGACGATCTCCAACGCCCTGTCCAAGCACAATTTTCGCACCGGGTTCTTCTGGAGCGCCGATTCCCGTTTCCAGCGTGTGGACGAGTTCCTGCTCAACAAGGGACTGGACGTCATCCAGGACTATCGGGGGCAGAAATGCGCCACCCCGACCTTCAAGCTCAGTACCGAGCAGTGGAAGAACATGGACTACAACAGTGACCTCTGCACTGCCCAAACGATCATCGACTGGATGAAGAAGGATCCGCAGAAGCCCTTCTTCGGCATCATGTTCACGGCGATGACGCATTATCCGTATATCACCGGCAGCCCGATGTTCTCGAAGATGGTGCCTTCCGCCAAAGACATCGGGCCGGTGCACTACGTCGATGACGAAAAATTCAATGCCTATCTCAACGCCCTGAAGGTCGGCGACGCAGCGTTCGGTGAAATCCTCGATTCACTGAAGCAGTCCGGCAAGCTCGATTCGACGCTGGTTGTCGTCCTTGGCGATCATGGCGAGGCGTTCGGAGAACATGGCGACTACGTCCATGCCACCGCGATCTACGACGAGAACGTCCACATTCCGCTGATAATGATCAACAAGCACCTTTTCCATGACGAAGTCGCGCATCCGGTCGGCGGCATCGTCGATATCGCTCCGACGATCATGGACATACTGGGACTGCCATTGCCCGAGCAGTGGCAGGGCCGCAGCTTGTTCAGCGAGCAACGGCCAAACAGGACCTTCTTCTTCAATCCGTGGGCCGGCTCCTTGCTCGGTTATCGCGATAATGATCGAAAGGTGATTTTCAACGCTACCACCGGCAAGGTCGAGGAATACGACCTTAAGGCCGATCCCGGCGAAAAGACGAACCTATTCGACGAAGGCTTGAGCGATCGAACGGCGCTGCTGCAGCCGATTGCCGGCTGGGTGCAATCGCAAAAGCGGCGCATAGCCACACTTGTCGCCAACGCGGCCGGAGACGCGGGGCGCTGCACAGCCACAAGCTTGGAGATCGACGCGGCCGGCACCGACTACCAGGGTCAGCCTCGTTTCGACGTCTTCGCCGACGGCAAGCGCCTTGGCGAGATCGCCGTCCAGGGCAAGGAGAGCAAGGCGTCGACAGGCGAGCAGCGCGTGGCGGAACTGACGGAGGCGGCCGTCGAGGCGCAACCGTTCCACATCGACCTTAGCGGCGTGCCCAATCCAAAGACGATCGAAATTCGTTATGTCAACGACCAGTGGGCCGGAGAGGGCCGACCCGGCGATCGCAACCTTTTCATCAAGAGCATCAAAGTGAACGGGCAGCTTGTGCCCAACGGCAAGCTGCACGTCGACGAGCAATCCCATGGCTACACCGACGACAGCGGAACCGCCATGTATACCAACGGCTCGCTATGGGTCAGCGGCCCGTTTATCGAAGGATGCATGTAGGGCAGGGCATCGGCGGCAGCGCTTCGCTTTACAGCTTGCCCTCCGGCCGCCATTCCCGCCGGTACCAGTCGACGAATTTCGCCAGTCCTTCCTCGATCGGCACTTTCGGCTTGAAGCCGATGTCGCGCTCTAGCTGGCTGGTGTCGGCAAAGGTCTTCTCGACATCGCCGGGCTGCATGGGCAGATCCTCACGGATGGCCTTCACGCCGAGCAGCCCTTCCAGCGTCTCGATGAAGCGACCGAGATGCACCGGCTGGCTGTTGCCGATGTTGTAGATGCGGTGGCGCTCGCGGCCGGCCGCCGGCGGCTTGTCGAGAACCGCAATCACGCCCTCGACAACGTCGTCGACATAGGTGAAATCGCGCCACATCTCGCCGTGATTGAAGACGCGGATCGGCTTGCCGGAGAGCATCGCCTCGGTGAAGATCCAGGCCGCCATGTCCGGTCGTCCCCAGGGGCCATAGACGGTGAAGAAGCGCAGGCCCGTCTGCGGCAGCCCAAAGAGATGCGAATAGGTCGAGCTGATCAGCTCGTCCGCCTTCTTGGTCGCCGCGTAGATCGACACCGGATTGTCGACGCGGTCGGTTTCCACGAACGGCACCTTGGTGTTGCCGCCATAGACCGAGCTCGACGAGGCATAGACCAGATGCTTGATCTCGGGCGATGCACGGCAGAGCTCCAGCACCTCCAGGTGGCCGGCGATGTTGGCGTGGATATAGGCGCGCGGATTTTCGAGCGAATAGCGCACGCCCGCCTGGGCGCCGAGATGCACGATGCCGCTCAGCAGCGTTCCCTCGAGATTCGCCGCCAGCGCGCCCGGCTCGGCTATGTCGAGTTGGCGGAACGAAAATCCGTGCCGGCCGGAAAGCCTGGCGAGCCGTGCCGCCTTCAATGCCGGGTCGTAGTAGGCGTTCATGCAGTCGACGCCGACAACGGCGTCGCCGCGGGCGAGCAGGCGCTCGCAGACATGGCTGCCGATGAAGCCGGCGGCTCCGGTCACAAGGATGGTCATGCGCGGACCTCGGATGAGGGCAGGGGCGGGATCATTTCCGTCTCGGGGCTTTCTTGGCTTGCGCGGGCGGGCTCGGCCAACGCCAGCCATCGCCTTCGCCAGGCGCGGGCTGCGGGCGCGCCACATAAGCGAGCGAAACATTCGCCTCGAGATAGACGCGCGACAGCATCTCGGCGAGCACGCCCGACGTTACCATCTGCAGGCCGGCGATGACCAGGAAGAAGCCGGTGAACAGCATCGGGCGCGTTCCAATGTCCTGTCCGAAAAACACTTTCAAGCTGAACAGGTAGGCAAGGATCAGCGAGCCGAGCACGCCGAACACGATGCCGATCCCGCCGAAGAAATGGCCGGGCCTGGTGCGGTAGCGCATGAAGAAGAACATGAAGACCAGGTCGAGCACCACGCGGAAGGTGCGCGAGATGCCGTATTTCGACTGGCCGTGGATGCGGGCGTGATGCGTCACCACCTCCTGGGCGATACGGCGCGGCGTCGTCACCGTCGCCAACCAGGCCGGGATGAAGCGATGCATTTCGCCATAGAGCCTGACGCTGCGGATGACGCTGCCGCGGAACACCTTGAGGCTGCAGCCATAGTCCTTCAGCCGAACCCCGGTGACGCGCGCGATCAGCGAGTTGGCGATGCGTGACGGCAGCCGGCGCATCCAGAAACCCTCCTGGCGGTTCTTGCGCCAGCCGGCGACGAGGTCGAGGTCCTCGGTCAGCAGTCGATAGACCATGCGCGGTATGTCGAACGGATCGTTCTGCAGGTCGCCGTCGAGCGTCGCTATGACATCGCCGCGGGCAGCGTCGAGGCCGGCCTGCATGGCCGCCGTCTGCTTGAAGTTGCGCACCAGCTCCACAGCGTGCACATGCGCACCGTATTCGGCCGCCAGGCGGCGAATTTCGTTCGGCGTGGCGTCGGTGCTGCCGTCGTCCACCAGCACCACTTCCCAGGGCTGGCTGTAGTTCTCCATCGCCTGGTGGATACGCACGATCAGCGGCTCGACGTTGTCGGCCTCGTTATACATCGGGATGACGATGGAAAGCTGGTGCTCGGGCATGACGGCACCGGCAGGCAGCCCCGACTGAGGAATGGGAAGCATGTCCATGGCGGTCATTTCCTTGCGGGTCCCGTAGCCGGCGTCTCCGGCAGCGTCGATTTCGAGGGAAACAGCCAGGCGATCGCACCGGTGGCAACGGCCGAGCAGAGGATGAACAGATGCAGCGCCAGCGCCGCCTGCAGCCCGTCCTTCATGGCGATGCCGGAATAAAGCAGTGCGGCCGCGGCTCCCGCCTCGTAGGTACCGAAGCCGGCGACGCCCTGCACCGGCAGGATGGCGGCGGCCTCGGCGCCGACGGCGCCGGGAAAGGCAGTCTGGAAGGAGGTGCCGAGCAGCATGGCGAGCAGCCATCCCTGCACGGCAAGCTTCAGCGTCCAGTTGGCGACCGTCCACCACCAGCCGTAGCGGGAGCGCCCCGTGGCCTCGGTGAAGATATCGCGCAGCTTGCCGAGCTTCGACACGATGCTGCCGCGCCCGGCCCAGTCATGCGGCGCGCGCGCCCAGCGCGGCAGATACCAGGCGGAGGCAATCAGCGCTGCTATTCCCGCGGCCCTGAGCGCCGGGTGAAGACCGGGCCACACCAGGCACGCGAGCACGCCGACGACGAAGGCGTCCTGCAGCCTGAACCACAGGAGCGAAGCGCCGGCGCGCACGATCGAGATGCCGAACACCTGCCGCAACAGCAGCGGGAAAGCGGTCTCGCCGCCGCGGAACGGCACCACGTTGATCATGGCGTTGTGAATGAGGATGACGCGCAGGCAGGCGCCGAAGCGGCCGTTCACGTCGTCGCGGAACTCGTCGCAGACCCGCAGCGCGCGCAGCACATAAGTGACGAACAGCGCCAGCGTCGCCGCAGCGAAGGCGCCGGGCGTGATGCTGGCGAAGGCGTCGCCCACCATCTTCCAGCGCGAGTCTGCCGCAAGCCAGGCCAGCAGCGCCAGGGTGACGATTATCGAGAATGCTCTTTTCAACCAGTTCTCCGAATGGCGTCGACCGCCGCATTCCGGGTAATTGCTTCGATTTCGAAATCGGGCGCACGGAAGGGGACCGCTCCAGGCCGCCGGCTCCCTTGCCGGTTTTCAATGGCCTGGCGAGGCGCCAAGATTCCGAGCCCTTCCGTGGTCGCCGGCCCGTTCAACGTTTCTGCTCCATCATAAGCGGCCGATCCTATAAACCAGCGGCTTGCCCATCCACAAGCTTTGGCGCGGCCGCAATCACCGTCCGCGGGCGATCCTGGCTCGCTGCGACGGGAAGGTTGACACCATTCCTCGAGCGGCAGTTAATATCACGTGGGGGCGGTAGCTGCGCATTGGGATCGAATACCCAATCTGGGTAGTGACGCCGGATCGAAAGGCGTCGTCGAAATGTTATCGCTCATCATTCCTGCAGTTCGAAAAATATTGCCGTCCAGACCAGCGCGGAGCGTGAGGTGCCGTCGTTCCGCGCGGCGCGCGGACCTGATGCTTCTGCTCCTCTGCGGTGGAGCGACGCTGTCCGGCGTTGCTCACGCAGCCGGCGCTGGGTCCCCGGCAGCGGCACAAGCAGGCACCACGCCGACGGCATTTGAGTTGCAGTTGTTCTATGCCGACCGCACCTGGAACTGGGAGGACGGAGCCGCCTATTTCGCCCAGGACAGGCGCATGCGTGCCTGGACGTCCAAGCCTGGTTCAACGTCCTTCGCCGAAGGCACATGGCATCTCAGCAATGATGGCAAGATGTGCATGGATCTCGTGTGGCGGTCCACGGCCTATACGGCACAGCCCATCCGCACCTGTTTCAGCCATCGCGTCCTGAACGGGACCGTCCAGCAACGGAGGGATCCGGATGGCCGGTGGTACAGCTTCAGGCACGCTTCGGACAATTCGGCCGACGAGCTCAAGAAAATTCAGGCGGGCGATACCAGGAGCGTCGATTTCGAAAAGGCCCGCAAGTTGGTCGATCCCAAGAGTTAGTCGCTGCTGGCGCACGACCAGAAAGATGCCTAGAGCGGCTGGCCGTTTCACGGAAACGCCGAACCGCTCTATCTCTTTGCTCACGCAATTCCGGACGGAAGCCGCTGCGCACGTCCTGGAATTGCTCTAGCAGTTTCCGCTCGGAATTGTCCCGGCGGATCAAATCTAAGAGGCTCGCTGAGACAAGCCCTCAACCCAGCTCAGCGAGCCCACGCCCCGACACAGTACTCACAGGGACGACTGCCAGCCGTGCAGGCTGGCGTTTTTCCGCGGCGTTCATGCCGCGCGGCGCGCGCTTCGCGCGCGAGACGTCGGTGGACGCTTTGAGAGCCTTCGGCTTCAGGGCCGGCCGCAGCCCGAAGAAGGGCGCTGCCGTCCTGACGATGGTGTCGATATCGGAAAGTTCCGCCACAAAGCCCAACTGCTCTTGTGCGAGGCTGGGATCGGCGAACAGCCCGGCCGGGTCGCCGGGCCGGCGCGGTTTATAGGCGACCGGCACGGTCCGGCCGGTGATGCGGCCGACGGCCTCGAGGATCTCCTTTATCGAGATGCCTCGGCCGGTGCCGAGATTGACGGACAGGCTGTCGCCGCCGGCCTCGAGATGCATCAATGCCATGAGATGCGCGCGCGCGAGGTCGCTGACGTGGATGTAGTCGCGCACGCATGTGCCGTCCGCCGTCTCGTAATCGGCGCCGAAGACCTCGATCGCCTCGATCATGCCGGACGCCGCCATCAGCACCCTCGGAATGAGGTGGGTTTCGGGAGTATGCCACTCGCCAAGCTCGCCTTCGGGATCGGCGCCGCAGGCGTTGAAGTAGCGAAGGATCGCGTATCTCGTTCCATAGGCAGCGGCATAGTCCCTGATGATTTCTTCGCCCATCAGCTTGCTGCGGCCATAGGGGCTGATCGGCTTCTGCGGCGAGGCCTCGCTCACCGGCAATGCTTCCGGCACGCCATAGGTCGCGCAGCTCGAGGAAAAGATCACCTTGTCGATGCCGCTTGCCCGCGCGGCGTCCAGTACGGCGATGGTGCCGCCGACATTGGTCGCATAGTAATCCGCCGGCGCGCTGACCGACTCGCCGACATAGGCAAGGGCGGCGAAATGGATGATCGCTTGTGGTCTGTGAGTCTCGATCGCCCGCCGCAACGCTTCGCGGTCGCGGATGTCGCCGACGACCAGCGGCCCCCAGGCGACGGCTTTCTCGTTGCCGCGGCTCAAATTGTCGTAGACCACCGGCAAGTAGCCCGCCGCCGACAGCAGCTTGCAGGCATGGCTGCCGATGAAGCCGGCGCCACCCGTCACCAGAACGGGGCGGCGGGTCATCATGCCGTTGCCTCCCTGGCCGTTGATGCCTGGACGGCGCGCGGGGCGATGAACCGGCGGCCGCCCAGGACGGCGTCGAAATAGGCAGTGGTGTGGGCGAGGCCTTCGCTCAGCGCAACCTTCGGCTCCCAGCCGAGATGCTGCCTGGCAAACGAGATATCGGGCTTGCGCTGCCTGGGGTCGTCGACCGGCAACGGCCTGTGCACGATGCGCGAGCGTGAATTCGTATAGTCGATGACCAGCTCGGCCAATTCCATGACGGTGAATTCGACGGGGTTGCCGAGATTGACCGGGTGCTGGGGGGCCACGTCGGCGTTCATCAGGCGCACGAAGCCTTCGATCAGGTCGTCGACGAAGCAGAAGGAGCGCGTCTGCGCGCCGCTGCCGTAGACGGTGATGTCGTCGCCCCGCAGCGCCTGGACGATGAAGTTCGATACCACGCGGCCGTCGTCGGGCCGCATGCGCGGACCGTAGGTGTTGAAGATGCGCGCGACGCGGACATCGATGCCGTATGTCCGCGAGTAATCGAAGAACAGCGTCTCGGCTGAGCGCTTGCCCTCGTCGTAGCAGGAGCGCGGACCGTGCGTGTTGACATTGCCGAAGTAACCTTCGGGCTGCGGATGCACCAGCGGATCGCCATAGACCTCCGAAGTCGACGCCTGGAAGATCTTGGCGTTGTGTCGCCGCGCGAGCTCCAGAAGGTTGATCGAGCCGAGCACGCTGGTCTTGAAGGTGTGGATCGGATCGGCCTGATAATGCGGCGGAGAAGCCGGGCAGGCGAGATTGTAAATCTCGTCGACAGTAAGGTCCGTCGGCAGTTCCTCGACGATGTCGTGCCTGATGCAGGTGAAAGTCGCGTCACGCGCTATCGCTGACAGGTTGTAGCGCTTGCCCGTGTGGAAATTGTCCAGCGCGATGACTTCATATCCATCGGCAAGCAGCCTTTGGCACAGATGAGAACCCAGAAATCCTGCTCCGCCGGCGACCAGCGCGCGTCCTTGATCGGCACGCCTCCGTCCCGGCTTGGTGTCCAGCTTCAGAACTTTGATGACCCTACCCATGGCGACCTCATACTCGCACACACCCACGCATCGTCGTTCCGGGCCGGGGCAACAGCGTTGCCCGACCAGGTGAAATGGCGATCCCCTCCGCATGCGCGAAGTCGCCAAAAACACGATGTGTTTTGTCTGAGTAAGCGGGGTCGTTGCCGTACGGCTTATGTGCTGCCGCTCAGCGTCCCTTTGCCCCTAAGTCGCGATCCACGAACATGGTTGCCACCACCGCGGACTGCTCGCCCAAATTGCACACCCAACGTATAGAAAGATATACCTGTGCGCGGCATAGTCAACTAATTTAGGGATTCATTAACTTCAGTCTTTTGCGGTTGGTTAACTGTAAGCGTAGGCAGGCGCGCCTTTGAGTCATAGAAGGGGTCGGTTCCGGCCGGTTTTCCCGCGGTAAAACACCGCGTGCCAGGGCCTACGCAAAGCTTGTCGAGCGTTAGAGGCGGAAGGCTTCAAGGTGAAGGACAAGGAATGCGTCTGGCGCCGTCTCTCGGGCTCTGGCATTTCTTGCGGCCGGTCTTTCGGGCTAGAAAATTGCGCAAGTATATCTTAGTTCGCCAACAGGTAGATCTGGCGAGCCTGTAGGCCCTATCTGCGAAACGCGCTTTCCGAATTGATCGGGGCTAAGCGGCCGTGGTGACGACGGCTCCGCAGCCGTGCTGTCCGGCACGCCGAGATGGCCTCCCGGCATCGCCACCACTCTGAGGTGCATCAAAAAGGGGAGCACAAGGAGTAGCCCAGGTTGGACAACTGGACGCCGTGCATTCCTATTTCTACTCCTCATTGCCCTCCTTATTCTCCGCCCATCTCCCTCTTAAACTGGGCGAAGTCGACCTGCATGCCGTTGAAGATGGTGCTCCAGTGGCGGGTCAAGGCGGCCAAGGCGACTGCCTCCTGGATCTCCTCGTCGGTGGCGCCGGCGCGTTTGGCGTTCTCGGTGTCCGACCAGACACAATAATTGCAGGGGATTTGCGCCGCGACCGCCAGCGAGATCAGCGACTTCACCTTCGGCGGCAGCGCCGTATTGTCGCTGAGCTCGATGGCCTTGACCTCTGCCCACGCGCCGGGCAGAGCGGCTTTCGGGAACTGCTTCATGAAGCCGGGCACGCCGCCCATGGTCGACTGGATGTCCTTGATGGCGTCGTCATAGTCGTCGGCGCCGGCAGGCATGGTCAAGGCCGCGGTGAACGCGATAGCGGCGAGCAGCGAGGCTGAACGAAGGCAGGAGTGCGCGCTTGAGATGATGCGAATGACAGGCATGGTGTTCTCCTCTGGTTTTTGTGAGCCTTACGGTGTAAGGTTATTTGGAACATGAACCTTACAGTGTAAGTTGTCAAGCGGCGCCATGGACTCACCGAGCAAGAGAATCCGAACCCGCGGAAAACTGTCCCGCGAAATGATCGAGGACGCGGCCTTTGAGGTAATCGAGCGGGAAGGGCTCTCCGGCTTCTCGATGCGCAAGCTCGCCGCCAGGCTCGGCTGCGAGGCGATGAGCATCTACCATCACTTTCCCTCGCAGGCGCATCTCTACGAGGCGCTGGTCGATCGCCAGATGAGCGGGCTCGTGATCCCCGATGAGGGCCTTCCTTGGCGTGAGCGGGCGCGCATCGGCATGCAGGAGTTCCGGCGTGTGGCGACGGAGCATCCGGCCTTCGCGCCGTTCATCGTCGTCTATCGCATGAACTCGCCGCCCTGCCTCGCCAAGTTGAACGCCATCATCGGCCTGTTCGAGGATGGCGGCTTCGGACCTGAGCTCAGCGCCCGTCTGTTCCGCGCCGCCGGTTATTATCTGATGGGGGCGATCCTCGACGAGACCGCCGGCTACGCCAAGGGGCCGTCGGCGGTCACCACGGTCAGCGACGAAGAATTGCAGCGCGACTATCCCAGTGTCGTGGCGGCCGCGGCTTATTTTGGCACAAGCGGTTTCGACAAGACTTTCGAGCTTGGCCTGGAGATGTTTCTGGACGAGATGGAGCGGATTCGCGACGCTGCCCGGGACGATGCCGCCAAAAGTGGCGATCGCGCCCGCAAGAAACTCTAACCAGGGCTTTCAATGCGCTTCCTCTCGGTTCTTGTGCTCATCGCCGGCGCTGCCATAGGGGTCTTCTATCCCTGGGCGATGAGCAATTTCTCCGGCCATGCGATCGGCACCTGGCGCGTCTACGAGGGCGGCCGCTTCCGGCCGGCGACCGTACGGCTCGCTGCGCGCGACGCGCCTGTCCGCGTGCTGGTCGACCTCACCGCGCGTGCCGAGCGCGTCGCCTCGCAGCAGCACACGGTGCTGACGCTGACCGCGGCAAGCGGCGGCCGCACGGCGCTCGCCTCGACGCTCTCCTTCAACCACACCGACAATCCACGCCAGGTGAGCCCGCAGCTGCCCGACAAGATCTTTCGCGACGAGGCCGGTGTGATAGAGACGGTCACGCCGGGCGCTTACGTCTTCACTGTCGGTCCGGGCGATGCGGACGGGATCGACATGCGCGCCGTCGACCTGATCTTGCGTGCGGGCACCGGCTCGGTCGACGAACGCGCGCAGCCGGCCGGTTACACGCTGATGGGAGTCGGCTTGGCTGGACTGGTGCTTTCGCTGGTCTTTGGGCGCGGCAACAAGCCGCCGCAGAATCCCAACTCGCAGCCCCCGCCGCCGCGCTGGGGCCGCGGCGGTTCGCAAAGGTGAAGGCGGCATGAATTATCGCCACGCCTACCACGCCGGCAATTTCGCCGATGTCGTCAAGCACGCGGTGCTCAGCCGGCTGGTCGAGTATCTGAAGCAGAAGGACAAGGCCTTTCGCGTTATCGACACTCACGCCGGCATCGGCCGCTACGATCTCGCGTCGGTGGAGGCCGGCAAGACGGGTGAATGGCAGGGCGGCATCGGCCGGATGTCCGAGGCCGCGCTCGAGCCTCGGACGGCCGCGCTGCTTCAGCCCTATCTGGAAGCGGTGCGCTTGGAAAATCCCGACTGCGGTCTCCGCCGCTATCCCGGCTCACCGCTGATCGTGCGCCATCTCCTGCGCAAGCAGGATCGGCTTACGGCGATCGAGTTGCATTCCGAGGACGCTGCGCGGCTCAAAGCCGTCTTCGCCGGCGACATCCAGACCAGGGTGATCGAGCTCGACGGCTGGTTGGCGCTCGGCGCGCATCTGCCGCCGAAGGAAAAGCGCGGGCTCGTGCTTGTCGATCCGCCCTTCGAGGAGGAGGGCGAGTTCCAGCGTCTCGTCGAGAACCTGCGCCGAGCGCACCGGCGCTGGCCGGGGGGCATCTACGCGCTCTGGTATCCGATCAAGGATCGCAAGGCGGTCGCCGCCTTCCGTGCCGCGCTGAAGGAGACAGGCATTCCAAAACTGCTCGACATCGGCTTCGAGATCCGGCCGGCCTCGAGCGGACCGAGCCTCGACGGCAGCGGCCTTGTGGTGGTGAACCCGCCCTTCACGCTGGAGGCCGAATTGCGGGTGATGCTGCCGGCCTTGCATGGAGCGCTTGCCGTCGAACAGCCGTCGCGCTGGACGATCGAATGGCTGGCCGGTGAGTGAGACCGGGACCAGCCGAAGATTGAGCTACGCCAGCGCCGAGGGTGTCACGCCGGTCAGCCGCCGGGTTTCGCGGATCAGATGCGCCTGGTCGGCGTAGCCGGCCTCGATGGCGAGCAGCGCGGTCGAGGCATCGCTATGCCGTCGCTGCAGGCGCCGGAAGCGGTGGAAGCGCAGGATGCGGTCGAGCGTCTTCGGACCATAGCCGAAAGCGTCCTCGAAACGCCGGCGCAGCGTCCGCTCGCTCATGTTGAGGCGGTTGAGCAGACAGGGAACCAGCGGCGTCTCCGGCGACAGGCCTTCATCAATGACTTCGAAGGCCCTGCCCATCAGCGCATCGAGCGCATCGCGCCCCTCTGTATGCGCGCCGATTTTATTCTCCAGCTGCCGCACCATGCCGGCGAGGTCGGGCGCGGCCTTGACGCGATCCGACAGTTCGCGGGCACGCGTACCCCATAAGTCCTGGAGGCTCAGCCGCCCGCCGACGATTTCGCCGGCCGGCACGCCGAGCCACCCGGCGGCCGCGCCCGGCCGGAAGCGGAAGCCGATGATCACCGACCCGGGGGGAAGGCGCTCGATCTGCGGCTCCTTGTCCGGTCCGGCCACGCGGAAGCGACCTTCGATCCATTGCAGATCGATGGTCGCGTCTGGCGTGATGACGATTGGCGGGACCTCCTGCTTCGCCATGCGATGCACCCAGACGGCGGAGAAGGCGCCGGCCAGGCCTCGCGGGGCGGGCCGTTCCCGAAAGAAGCCGGTGGTCTGCGCCAGGACCGCTTCCATATCTTCTCCGATCTGCTTCGGCGTCCTCTGGCGGATCCGCTTCGGCCATTTTGGCCGAAATCTTCAATGCGGGTCGCTTCCGCCGTGGCAAAACGGATGCAGCCTCTTGGCGCGTCCAGCGCCTTCACTGCGCCGCATCCGGTCGCGGATGTGGTCACGAATATAGAAGGGAGTGACAGAAATGAAAGCTCGCATCACCGTCTTCACCCTTGGCGTCGACGATCTGGAGGCGTCGCTCAAATTCTACCGCGACGGCCTGGGCCTGCCGACCGAAGGCATCATCGGCCGCGAGTTCGAGCACGGCGCCGTCGCCTTCTTCGAGCTTGCCGACGGCTTGAAATTCGCGATCTTCGAGCGCGCGAGCATCGCCCTCGACGCCACCGTGCCGCAGAGCGACCGCAGTCCGACCGAGTTCACCATCGGCCACAACGTGTCGAGCGAGGCCGAGGTCGACGCTGCGATGGCCGAGGCCGTCAAGGCCGGCGCGCGCGTCGCCAAGCCGGCGCAAAAGACCTTCTGGGGCGGCTATGCCGGCTATTTCCAGGATCCCGACGATCATCTCTGGGAAGTCGTCTACAACCCCGCTTTCATCCCGAAGGATTGAGCCGGAAGCCTGCAGGAGGTCGACATGTCGATCGATACCGTTCAGGCGATAGGCGCGCTTCTCATCGGCGGCGTGTTCGTCTTCGCCGGCATCGAGCACTTCCTGAAATTCCAGGCGATGTGCGACTATCTGGCGAGCCGGAAGTTTCCGGCTCCCGCTGTCATGCTGGCAGCCGGCTCAGCCCTCGAGGTCGTCGCCGGCCTGATGCTTGCGCTCGGCCGTGCCGTGCCTTTCGCCGCAGGTGCGCTTGTCCTGTTCACGCTAGCGACGAACGTCGCGCTGCTGCGCTTCTGGGAGTCCGAAGAGCCGGAGCGGCAGGTGCTGCGCAACGCGTTCCTGATCAACCTGGCCGTCGTCGGCGGACTGCTGGTGGCGGGAACCGTCTGACAGCCGGACCGCATCTGGAACGATGATTTGGGAAACCATTGTCTTCACAACCGCTTGACCGCCGTCAAGCGAATCCGCACAGTGCGTGCAACCGACCTTGAGAGGCTGTCATGACTCGCTTCGCCCATTCCGCCCTTGCCGCGCTGATTTCGCTTCTGACGCCGCTTGGCACGTCGCTTGGTTTCACCCAGGCAGCGCAGGCTGCCGACCTTGCCGTTTTAACCGAGGATGACGGCAGCGTCTGCGGCGAGGCCTGGGTGCTGAGCAAGATCACCGATCGCTTCAGCTATCAGGTTCATCATGTGCCGCACCTGCCGGACGTCGCGATCACCGATTTCCATAACATCCGCCTGCATCGTTATCTGCCGTCGACCGAGAGATGGCCGATCGGCCGGCACTATTGCCGCGCCACCGTCAGCCTGTCGGACGGCCGCGACCGCTCGATCTTCTACCTGATCGAGGAAGGCCAGGGCTTCGCCTCGATCGGCGACAATGTCGAGTTCTGCGTCTCCGGCTTCGACCGCTGGATGGTTTATAACGGCCGCTGCCGCGTGCTTCGGTAAGAAGCCGCAGATCCATTCACTGGTCCGCGGCCTTTAGGTCGCAGGCCACTCCGTTCGGCCCGTCGACGGCATCAGTCCCATCGCGAATATTGTGAGCTTGCCGGCCATCGCCGGAAGCCAAATCGGCTAATCGGCTGCCGATTGACAACTGTCGAACTGTCGCCTAAAAAGAGACAGACCTGTCTCATCACACGGCGACATAATGCCCTCATCGCCTTCCGCCAAACGCCAGCATGTCGTCGACACCGCGTATTCGCTGTTCAAGCGCGACGGCTTCCACGCCACCGGCATCGATCGCATTATCGCCGAGGCCGACATCGCCAAGATGACGATGTACCGCCACTTCCCGGCGAAGGACGAGCTGATCGTCGCGGTGCTGGAGCACCGCTCGGCGCGTTTCGAACGCCAGCTCGATCGGCTGGCCGCGTCGGCGGACACGGCGGAAGCGAAGATCTTCACGATACTGGACTGGCACGAACGCTGGTTTCGCGATCCGGCTTTCCACGGCTGCCTGTTCGCGCACGCGCTCGCCGAGTTCGGCGATCCCGATCATCCGGTGTTCAAGGCAGCCAGCCGCCAGAAGAAGGGTTTGCGGGCGCGCCTGCGCGCCATCCTGGAAGAAGAGATGCCGCCGGAGCGGGCCGAGGGCGTCGCCACGGCGCTGCTGATGCTGATCGAGGGCGCGACGCTGATGGCCCAGATGGGGGAGGCTGATGCCGCCATCGCCAATGCGCGCAAGGCGGCTTCCGCCATCCTCGCCGGCGCGCGGGTCCCCCAATGAACGCGACGGTCGTTGGGCTCGCGCTGTCCGCGGCCATTTTGCATGCCAGCTGGAACGCCTTCCTACGGACCGGGGCCGACAGGCTGTGGACGGTCACAGTCATGAGCTTCTCGAGCACTGCCGCTGCTGTTGTCCTGGCGCTCTTCCATCCGCTGCCGGCTGCGGCTGCCTGGCCCTATGTCGTGCTGTCGGCCGTCCTTCAGGTCGGCTACAGCGTGTTCCTGGTTGCCGCATACCGCTATGGCGAGCTCGGGCAGGTTTATCCGATCGTGCGCGGCAGCGTGCCGCTGCTGGTGGCGCTCGGCGGCTTCCTGCTGGCCGGCCAGCGGCTCGCCGCGCCGGAACTCATCGGCGTCGCGCTGGTCGCCTGCGGCATTATGGGTCTGTCAGTCGGGCGGGGCAGGGCCTCAGTGACATCGATCCTCTACGCGTTGGCCACCGGCGTCATCATCGCGGCCTATGCGACGGTCGACGCGATCGGCGTGCGCGTCGCCGGCGACAGCGCCGCCTACACCGCCTGGGTGCTGCTGATCTACGGTGCCCTGCTGCCGGCGGCTTTCGTCGGCCTGCGCGGCAGGCTCATTGTCGACCTGCGTGCGCCGGAAACACGCAAGGCCTTGAGCGGCGGCCTATTCGCGCTGCTGGCCTATGGCGCGGTGGTCGCCGCCTTCGCGCTCGGGCCCGCCGGGCCGATCACCGCCATCCGTGAGACCAGTGTCGTCTTCGCGGCCTTCATCGGCCGCTTCTTCCTCGGTGAGCAGTTGACGCCGCGCCGTATCGGAGCCTGTGCCGTCGTCGCGCTGGGCGCGATCTGCCTCGGCTATCAACCCTGACGGCGTCGGTCTCGCGATCGTCACGCTCGCGCGCCCTGGCCGGACAGATAGGCGCAGATCAGCTCGCCGAGCTGCTTCTGCAGCTCCGGCGCATCGAGCATGTTGCGGCGCGCCGCATTGTGGATCACGCCCTCGACGGCGGAGGAGAGCACGCGCGCCACGGTCTCGGTATTCTTCAGGCGCCGGCGGTATTGCGCGACGGCCGCCGCATAGTGCTCGAGATAGCGGGCCTGGAACGAGGCATGCGCGGCGCGCGAGCCGCGGTCGCCCGGCATCTCGTCGAGCAGCACCTGATGCAGCGTCGGGTGAATGCTGTGCGCGGCGATCATGCCGCGCACCAGCTCGCGCGCGAATTGCCTGAGCGGCTTCTCCTCGGCCGCGGCTTCGCGAATGACGGACAGCACATGGTCGAAGTGGCGGCGTCGGATGGCGTCGACCAGCGCAAGCTTGTCGGGGAAATATTGATAGAGCGACCCGATGCTCACGCCCGCGGTCTCGGCCACCTTGTTGGTGCTGAAGCCCGCCCAGCCGATCTCGCTTAGAACGCGGGCACCTGCTTCGATTATCGCCTCGACGGTGGCGACCGAGCGCGCCTGGCGCGGCTCCTTGCGCATGCGCGGGGCTGGCTTTGCAATGCGAGTAGACATCCCCAACCTGCCTCCCGAGAATATAAGCAGGATACTCACATTTGGCCTGAGAGCAATTCCAGGAAAAGTGCGAAGCGGGTTTTCCGTCCGGAATTGCGACCAAGGAAGAACAGCAATTCCAGGAAAAGTGCGAAGCGGTTTTCCGTCCGGAATTGCGACCAACGAAGAACAGCACTTCCAGGATTGTGCGCAACGGTTTTCTCCCCGGAACTTGCGAGGAGCATGGAACGGGCGGCGTCCTCACGCCGTCTGCAGCGGAGCCTGAGCGGTATCAGGCTCTTCCAGCGGCAGTTTTGAATGTGAGCGGTAAGCTCGCTTTTTGCCACGCAAGCTTTGCTCCTTCGCCGGTTCGGTTCTGCTCCGCCTTGACTTGTAAATCTTTCCGCTGGACAAGATGAGGTGCTTTGTATGGTGTGCGTTGTCCATTATGAGCAATACGCTCACATTCTACGCTCTGCGCGGCATCAAGATGTCTGGATGATCCGGCGATAGAGAGCATCGGGAATTCTCGACGGCGCATTTTCACTTCGAAGGGCAAAGATTCTCTGTCGTTTTTTTCGCCGATGCCCTTGTCAACGCGTCTTGCGTAACCAAAATTCAATAACTGAAATTCATTGTGTTGCTTCGCTGGCTAGATAGCCGCGAGTCAGATATGCATGAGCACGCCGGGTCACTCACGACCTTGGGCAAAACGCAAGGGGCATCGCATGGCAAAGACGACAACCAAGGCGCCGGCGGCGAAAGCGCCGGCAAAGAAAGCGGCACCGAAGGCTGCCGCGAAACCTGCAGCAGCGAAGAAGGCAGCGGCACCGAAGGCAGCCGCCAAGGCTCCGGCCAAGGCAGCGGCAAAGCCTGCGGCGAAGGCTGCGGCTAAGCCGGCCGCGAAGGCGGCAGCCAAGCCCGCCGCGAAGGCGGCAGCGAAGCCCGCCGCCAAGAAGCCGGCAGCGAAGGCAGCGGCCAAGCCCGCCGCCAAGGCGCCGATGAAAGCAGCAGCGGCCAAGTCGACGGCAGCCGTGAAGAAGGCAGCGCCTGCCAAGAAGGCGCCGGCCAAGAAGTAATCGCGTAACTTCGCTCGCGAGCCTGAACAGGCGAGGGTGGGTGCCGTCGAGGCGCCCCTCTCGCCAGTTCGGCGTGACAGCGGGCGAAGTGGATCGGCAAAGGCCTGTCCTGAAAGCTCCCGGAAATTTGCCGCCCGGCAAACTTCCGGGGGCTTTTTTATTGCGCGACCGGCACGCAGCGTCACGATCCGTTCCGGTCCGGGCGATGTCGGCTGCTGCCGCACGTCGATCAGGTAGAAAGGGTTGATCATGGCTTTGTGGCTTGGACTTCGCCGGGCAGGCGAGGGCGATGCCGAAGCGGTAAGCCGGGTCATCCTTGCCGCTCTGAGGAAAAACAACGCCAGGGATTACGGACCGGAAATCATCGCCCGCGTTGAGCAGAGCTTCAGCCCCTCGGCCGTGCTGCAACTTTTCAAGAAGCGCCAAGTCTTTGTCGCCGTTTGCGGCGACAAAATTGTAGGCACCGCGGGCCTGGACGGAACAACGGTTCGATCTGTGTTCGTCGATCCTGAATTTCAGGGACGCGGCGTCGGCAGCCGGCTGATGCTGGAGATCGAGGAGGCAGCGCGGGCAAACGGCGCGACGGTGCTGACGGTGCCTTCCTCGGTCACCGCGGAGCGATTTTATTTCAGACTTGCTTCCGCGCGCTCCGGGACTGCTTCCACGACAACGAACGACCATCATCATGGAGCGGTCCCTGAAGTAGCGGCCGGCACGCGCCGCTCGAACAAGTGCGGCCAACTGGCGGTAGGTTTTGGCGGCGCTGGCCGTTGCTCTGGCAATAGCATTCGGTCAACAGTGCGCGCGGACAATCAGGAACCCGATCCATGCCGAAGCTGCTCTACGCCTCCACCTCTCCCTATAGTTCGAAGGTCCGCATGGCCGCCGCTTATGCCGGCATCGCCATCGACCTCGTGCCGGTCAAGACGGAGGACAAGCCGGCGGAGCTGATCTCGGCCAATCCGCTGGGCAAGATCCCGGTGCTGGTGCTGGAGGACGGCCGCACGATCCACGACAGCCGGGCGATCACCCAGCATCTCAACCGGCTATCGAAGAACGTGCTGTTCCCGCGCAACCCCGACAAGCGGCTCGAGGCCGAGGTGCTGGAGGCGCTGGCCGACGGCATCTGCGACTGCGCGCTGTCGATGGTCTATGAGCGGCGCACGCGCCCCGACGCCATGGTCTATCAGCCCTGGCTCGACCGGCAGTGGGCGAAGATCACCGCCGCGCTCGACCTGCTCAACGCCAACCCGCCGAAACTGCCCAAGAAGATCACCGCCGGCCAGCTGGCGCTGCGTGCCACCCTCGGCTATCTCGCGCTGCGTTTCGGCGGCCAGTGGGAAAAGGGCCGTGGCCGGCTGGTCCGCTGGGCGACGCGCTTCGACGAGAAGTTTCCGGAACTGAAGGGCTGCGTGCCGGGGTGAGGGACGGTTGGCGACAGCGCTTCACCTCCTTTCCGGGATTCTTTGAGCACTCACTGTGCACATAAAATATGCTCTGCGGATTTTGCGCTTTCTAAAATATTTGGAAGAATCATCAGCCGCGCTTCAATTGGCCTGAGGTAGGGATCAGCATGGCGGAACCCGACTGGGTTGACCGGCTCTTTTTCTGGATATCTCCGGGCATAGAGTTTGAGGGGCTGCGGATTGGCGCACTTGATGGTGACAGCTCAAGCGAAGTTTTTCGCCGTGTGAAAGACGCCATTCAACTGATCAAGACGTACGATGTTGTGCGCTTTCGAATGGTTGTACGGGAAATAGCGCGCATCTGGATAAGGCTCCTTCCGGGTCATTCGGCCGCGTACCGTCAAGATAAAAAGATGTGCCTTCTAGACAGAAGGTTTGTGCTTTCGTCTCAACCGGAGTTTATTGCATCCGCAATCATCCATGAAGCGACGCATGGAAGGCTGATACGATGGAAGATCGGCTATACGGAGGACGTGCGACATCGTGTTGAAATGGCATGCGTTCGTCGTGAGTTGGCTTTCGCCGGGAAGATGCCGAACGCCGAAACATTGGTCGCGCAGACAAAGGCGATACTCGAATATGGTCCCGAGGTCTTCAGCAACGAGGCGATGACAGAACGATCGTTCGCTGGAGAGATCGAGGCAGCTCGAGGGGAAGGCATCCCCGACTGAGTGATACAAATGGCGCTTCGTGTTAGAGCTTGGCGGGTCCGATTTGCGTCAAGAAACGCAACGGTGAGCAAGTATTGGGGCCGATGAAATCTAGTCGCTGAACGGTGAGCATGGCAAAGGCAGTCACCAAGAGCAGCACCACTCCCGATCCGATGGTCGAGCGACTTCGCGCGGCCCTTGGCCGGCGCGCTTTCAGGGAACAGAAAATGTTCGGCGGCACCTGCTTCATGATCAATGGCAATATGCTGGTCGGCACCTCGAAGCGCGGCTTGCTGGTGCGTGTCGGCAAGGAAGGGCACGCGGCCGCAGCCGCACGGCCCCATGCGCGGCCGATGGAAATGGGCGGGCGTTCGATGGAAGGCTATGTCCACGTCGCGCCGGACGGCACTGCAACGGAGGCAGATCTCGCCGAGTGGATCGATCGTGCGCTGGCTTTCGTCGAGACACTGCCGCCGAAGGTCAAACCCGCCAAGGTCGCAAAGCGGCCAGCCTGAACAGATCGCGCCGCCTATCCTTCACATCGGCCGTGTCGGCGGGGGTCGGCCCGGGCACGCAGTCGGCGGAGGAAGCGATGGCATCTCTGGCGGGACGTTGCATGTGCGGCGCGGTCACCTGGATCTATTCCGGGGAGCTCACGCGAAATCTTGTCTGTCACTGCGCCGATTGCCAGCGCGCCACGTCCGCTCCCTTCACCGCTTTCCTCGGCATGAGGCCGGAGCAGCTGAACTGGGCCGGCGTCATCAGGCACTATGAAAGCAGCCTGAACACCTTTCGCGGGTTCTGCCCGTCCTGCGGCACCAGGCTCTACTTCCGCTCCGACAGATGGCCCGACGAGATCCACGTTCACGCCGCGACCATGACCGACCCGGCCGACTACCGTCTGGACGCCCAGGTCTTCACGCGCTCGCGCGCGAATTGGCTCGACCAGCTGCAGTCGATTTCAGCCCATGAGGCTTTCCAGCAGGCGCCATCCACCGGGTTGCGTTGAAGGCGTGGCCAAACGTGTCGGCCTGGGGCAACGCCAACCACAAAAAAAGCCGGGCGCGCGGCCCGGCTTTTTCCGTGTCGTGGCTTGGACGACTTAGAACTTCATACCGACGCCGAAGAGGACGCGGTTGTCCTTCGACTTGACGTTGCCGACATTGTCGAAATTCTTGTCGCCGTAGTCGGTGTAGCGGTATTCGACCCGACCGAACACGTTGTCGGTGATCTTGATGTCGGTGCCGACACCGGCCGTCCAGCCCAGCATCGCCTTGCTGTCGCTGCTGACGCCGTCGTCGATCTTCTGGTTCTTGGCGGCGAGACCGCCGGTGCCATAGAGCAGGATTTCCGGGGTCACGGCATAGCCGAGGCGAGCGCGCAGCGAGCCTTCGAGGCCGCCCTTCGCATCGATGCCCGCGCTGTCGCCCTTGACGCCATTGTAGCCGAGATCGGCTTCAGCGCCGTAGACGAAGTTGTCCTGCTGCCACTGGTAGCCGCCGAAGACGCCGCCGATGAAGCCCTTGGTCTTCACGTTGACGCCGATGTCGCGGGCGTCGGCATGGCCGCTGAAGCCGTAGCCGAGGCTGATACCGGCATAGGGGCCGGCCCAGGAAGCGACGGGGAGTTCGGCGACCGGGGCCGGTGCCGGGGGCTCTTCGGTGACGGCGTCTGCGGCATAAGCGGTACCACCGAGGGCGAAGAGCCCGAGCGCAACCGCCAGCGGCCGCGCAAACTTGAGATTAGCTTGCATTGTTGTTTACTCCTTAAGCCACAAGACACGAGGCTTTTTATGTTCATGAATGCCCCCGGCCCGTCCGGGGGGATAAACGGGCCTGGCGTTCAACGGTTCCAAATGTCGTGCTGAAATACGGCTGAAGCGAACCTGAACTTGGGTAATACCCTGGCGCGAATGAGGCCAAAAGGTGACGTTGCATCTTCGCAACAGCGAATGTCAGCACGCTAATCATGTTGCGCTGCACACCGCTTGGTTCAAGGGGTTCGGGGACATATATTGCATTATGAAACTTCCGCAATCCGGGTCGGCAGCGTGCGTACGGGCCGCTTCGCCACATTCCTGCCCCAGGTAGAAATGGCATTTAACGCTTGGCCCGTCATATTGTGCCGGCTTCCCGGAATCGTGAAGCCGATAGAGGATTGACGACATGAAAGAAGCCTTTGGCGTGGTGCTGGTGACGGGTGGAGCGAAAAGGATCGGCAAGGCGATCGTCGAAGACCTTGCCGCGCATGGCTTTGCCGTGGCCATCCATGCCAATCGTTCCGGAGCCGAAGCCGAGGCGCTGGCCAGCCGCATCAGGAACCAGGGCGGCCGTGCCGCCGTGCTCGTTGCCGACCTCACCGATATGAAAGCCGTCGGCGATCTCGTCGGCCGCTCCGAGGCTGCCCTTGGCCCGGTCACGCTGCTCGTCAACAACGCCTCCTTGTTCGTCGACGACCGTATCGAGGATTTCGACTGGCAGGCCTGGGACCGCCACTTCGCCATTCATCTGAAGACGCCGGCGCTGCTGGCGCAGAACTTTGCTCGCGCCTTGCCGGAAGGCGCGGAGGGACTGATCGTCAACGTCATCGACCAGCGTGTCTGGCGGCCGACGCCGCGTTATTTCTCTTACGCGCTGTCGAAATCGGCCCTGTGGACGCAGACCCAGATGCTGGCGCAGGCGCTGGGGCCGCGCATTCGCGTCAATGCCATCGGCCCCGGCCCGACACTGAAGAACAAGCGCCAGGACGACGAAGATTTCGGCAGGCAGGTCGAAGGACTGATTCTGAAGCGCGGCCCGCAATTGCCGGAATTCGGCGCCACCATCCGCTATCTCTGGGAGGCGCGCTCCGTCACCGGGCAGATGATCGCGCTCGACGGCGGCCAGCATCTTGCATGGCAGACGCCCGATGTGACAGGCATGGTGGAATGAGTCCTGCCCAAAAACACAGCCCCATCGGCGCCGGCGATGATTTGCCGCCCGATCTCGACATCGAGGACGAGGCGTCGGAGGAGATCGTCGAGCCGGAGGCGGTTGTCGCCGGTCCCGACGTTGCTTTCACGGCGATCGACTGGACGCCGCATGCCGGCGACGCCGACGGCATGGTCGGTGCCGAGGTGATCCAGACCTTGGTCAAGCGGCTGCCCAACCAGCCGGGCGTCTACCGAATGATGAATGCCGCCGGCGACGTGCTCTATGTCGGCAAGGCGCGCAGCCTGAAGAAGCGCGTCACCAACTATGCGCAGGGGCGCTTCCACACCGCCCGCATCGGCCGCATGGTGCGCGAGACGGCGACGATGGAATTCGTCGTCACTCGCACCGAGATCGAGGCGCTGCTGCTCGAGGCCAACCTCATCAAGCGGCTGAGGCCCCGCTTCAACGTGCTGATGCGGGACGACAAGTCGTTCCCTTACATCCTGCTTACTGGCGACCATGTCTCGCCCGGCATCTACAAGCATCGCGGCGCGCGCTCGCGCAAGGGCGACTATTTTGGGCCCTTCGCTTCCGCCGGCGCGGTCGGGCGCACCATCAATTCGCTGCAGCGCGCCTTTCTGCTGCGAAGCTGCACGGATTCCTTCTACGAGAACCGCACGCGACCTTGCCTGCTCTACCAGATCAAGCGTTGCGCCGGTCCCTGCACCGGCGAGATATCGCATCGGGGCTATGCCGAGCTGGTTGCTGAGGCGAAGGATTTTCTCTCCGGCCGCAGTCAGAAGGTGAAGACCGAGATCTCGGCCGCCATGCAACAAGCCTCCGAAGAGCTCGATTTCGAGCGGGCCGCTATCTACCGGGATCGCCTCGCGGCGCTATCGCATGTGCAGGCGCATCAGGGCATCAACCCGCAGACGGTGGAGGAGGCGGATGTCTTTGCCATCCACCAGGAAGGCGGCCAGACCTGCATCCAGGTGTTCTTCTTCCGCACCGGCCAGAACTGGGGCAACCGCGCCTATTTTCCCAAGGCCGATCCGGCGCTGGAGCCGGCCGAGGTGCTGGGCTCCTTCCTCGCGCAGTTCTATGACGACAAGCTGCCGGCGCGTACGCTGCTTCTTTCCCAGTCGGTGCAGGAGCAGGAGCTGCTCGCCGAGGCGCTCTCCACCCGTGCCGGGCGCAGGATAGCGATCTCGGTGCCGCAGCGCGGCGAGAAGAAGGATCTCACCGATCACGCGCTGCAGAACGCGCGTGAGGCGCTCGGCCGCAGGCTGGCGGAAACGTCGACGCAGGCGCGGCTATTGCAAGGCTTTGCCGAGACCTTCGGCCTCGCAAGGCCGCCAGTGCGCATCGAGGTCTACGACAACTCGCACATCATGGGCACCAATGCGGTCGGCGCCATGGTCGTCGCCGGGCCGGAAGGTTTTGTGAAGAACCAGTACCGAAAGTTCAACATCCGCTCGACCGAGATCACGCCCGGTGACGATTTCGGCATGATGCGCGAGGTGATGGAGCGCCGCTTCTCGCGGCTGCTCAGGGAGCATGGCGACGTCCAGCCTTCAATCGGCGCGGAGGCCGAGGACGATGCGGCCGAGGATCTTGTCGAGGGAAACGGCAGCTTCCCGGCATGGCCGGACGTCATCCTGATCGACGGCGGCCAGGGCCAGATGACGGCGGTGCGCAAGATCCTGTCCGGTCTCGGCATCGAGGACCGGGTCGTCGCCATCGGCATCGCCAAGGGCCAGGACCGCGACGCCGGGCGCGAGCGCTTCTTCGTCAAGGGCAGGGACTCTTTCACGCTGCCGGTGCGCGACCCGATGCTCTATTTCGTCCAGCGCCTGCGCGACGAGGTGCATCGCTTCGCCATCGGCTCCCACCGCGCCCGCCGCAAGAAGGAGATGGTCAAGAGCCCGCTCGACGAGATCGCCGGCATCGGCCCCGGCCGCAAGCGGGCGCTGCTCCATCATTTCGGCACCGCCAAGGCGGTCAGCCGCGCCGCGGTCGAGGACCTGATCAAGGTCGACGGCATTTCCGAGCACGTGGCGAAGCTGGTCTACAACCATTTTCATGACAGCTGACCATTCTTGCGCCTATTTTGGGTTGACCAATCGAATCTCGCCTGTTGACCCCCCACATTGGCTTCTGATTTGAGTAGGCAGGCGGAGAGAGATCCCGATCAGATATGGCCCAGCGCGCTTTCAACCTGCCGAACATCCTCACCTACGCCCGCATCATCGCGGTGCCGCTGGTGGTGCTGTGCTTTTTTCTCGAAGGCCATCTGAAGTCCTCCGACTTCGCCCGCTGGTCGGCGCTCGCCATCTTCCTGCTCGCCTCCGTCACCGACTATTTCGACGGCTATTTCGCGCGCGCCTGGCAGCAGACCTCCAACATCGGCAAGATGCTGGACCCGATCGCCGACAAGCTCCTGGTCGCCACCTGCCTGCTCTTGCTCGCCGCCGACACCGATCGCCATGCCGGCATTGCCGGTTGGTCGCTCTGGGCGGCGATCATCATCCTGTGCCGCGAGATTCTTGTCTCGGGCCTGCGCGAATATCTGGCGGCGCTGAAGGTCTCGGTGCCGGTGACGCAGCTCGCCAAATGGAAGACGACCATCCAGATGGTCGCCATCGCCTTCCTGCTCGTCGGCCCGGCCGGCGACAAGATCTTCCCGCTGACCACCCAAATCGGCCTGGTGCTCTTGTGGATCGCGGCACTTGTCACCCTCTACACCGGCTACGACTATTTCCGCGCCGGCCTGAAACACATCATGGACGAGTGAGATGTCGACCAAGCTCATCTATTTCGCCTGGGTGCGCGAGCGGATCGGCAAGCCGGAAGAGCATGTCGAGCTGCCCGCCGGCGTCGAGACCGTCGCCGACCTGTTGCGCTGGCTGAAGTCGCGCGGCGAGGAATACGAAAACGCGCTGCAATATCCGGACGTCATTCGCGTCGCCATCAACCAGGAACATGTCGGCCATCGCGAGAAAATCGCGGGCGCGCTCGAGATCGCGCTGTTTCCGCCGATGACCGGGGGCTGAGATGGCGAGCACGGTCGTGCCGGCCATCCGCGTCCAGCGCGAGGATTTCGACGTCGCCGCCGAGATTGCCGCGCTGACCGAGGGCCATGCCGATATCGGCGCCGTAGTCACCTTCTCCGGTCTCTGCCGTGACGAGCAGGGCGCGCTCGCCGCCCTCGAACTCGAGCACTATCCCGGCATGGCCGAGGTCGAGATCGGCCGCATCGCCACTGAGGCCATCGGGCGTTGGCCGCTGCAGGGGCTCACCGTCGTACACCGCCATGGAAAAATCACGCCGGGCGAAAACATCGTGCTGGTGGTCGCGGCCTCCGCGCATCGCCAGGCGGCCTTCGAGGCGGCGAATTTCCTGATGGATTACCTGAAGTCGCGTGCGCCCTTCTGGAAGAAGGAGCACCGTGCCGACGGCTCCGAAGGCGGCTGGGTCGAGGCCAAGGAAGCCGACGACGAAGCCGCGGATCGTTGGAAGACCTCGGACAGGTAAGCCAGGACGGCATTGCCTTGGCGATCGCCCCATCTGGCGCGCTTCGCAGCACCTTCTCCCCTTGGGGAGAAGAGGGTCGCCCCGAACTGCTCTTCGCAATTTCGGTTGGCAATCCGCCTGAGGGACAAGCCGGCGAAATTTCCTCCCCAAGGCCATCGAACGACCGCAATCCTTCCCGACCTTGCAAATCGGTTTGATTTGCTGGGCGGGAGCAATCTTATGCTGGACAGGATCGCGGAATTTTTCATCTTCGGCCTTGTGCCGCTGGTGGTCGGCGTGCTTGCCGTGCCGGAGTTCACCAGTGCCGCCGAAAAGACGATTGCCGGCGAGGTGACCTATCGCGAGCGCATCGCGCTGCCGCCCAATGCCGTGCTTTCGGTCGAGCTCGCCGACATCTCGCTGGCCGACGCGCCGGCGACGCTCCTCGGCCAGCGCAAGATCGTCCTGGCCGGCCAGGTGCCGATCAAATTCGAGATCGGCTTCGATCCCAAGGCGATCCAGCCCGGCAGGACCTACGCTCTGCAGGCCCGCATAACGGTCGATGACCGGCTGATCTTCGTCACCGACACTCGCCACCAGGTCGATCCGCTGGACGGCAAGCCACAGACCATCGTGCTGAAGAAGGTCACGTCGTAACCTGGCTTGGTTCGCAAGATTCCCGACACGCCGGAAACGCATAGAGACGAGGGATCGCGGCTGCTTCTGCGTCAGCGGCCGCCTCGGGAGTTCCGGCCTCTCGTCCGCCACCGCGTCCGCCACAATAACGGATTCGGCAAATGTTAAGGAGGCGCGAAAGGAACGCGGCGCAACCATAGTGGCCCCGATTGACCGCGAACCCGCGACCACCTAGTTTCCCTCGTCAAATGGGGATGGGGTTCCCCCGAAACCGCCCGAGCTTTTCGCATTCGGGCTGATGACTCCTGCCAGGCGTGCTTTCGCGCGGCAGGATTTGTTTTTTCCGCTCGCACATGCCTGTCTTGATGGCGCGATTCCCGCGAGGAATCGCTTTGTGGAAAGGCAATGAAGCGATGAGCCTTGCGGCCTGCGCCCTGGTCCTGATCGGCGGCTTCCTCGGCGGTATTTCCCGCTTCTTCCTGTCGGGCCTTGTCGGCCGCAGCGTCGGCGAGACCTTTCCCTGGGGCACGCTGGTGGTCAACGTCTCCGGCGCGCTCGCCATCGGCGCCTTCGCCGGCGCGGCGCGGTCGCTCGGCGGCATCTTTTCCGCCGAACTCGTGCGCGACCTGATCGTGGTCGGTCTGTTCGGCGGCTACACCACGGTTTCGTCCTTCTGCCTACAGACGCTGAACCTCGCGCTCGACGACGAGAGGCGGCTCGCCGCTCTCAACGTCGTCGCCTCGGCGGCGCTCTGCGTGCTTGCCGTCGCCTTTGGCTTTTGGACCGTCGAGCGGATGGCAGGGTAGGGCCTATGCTTGGAAACGATAGACAGACAGCCATGCGGCTTTATCTGGCGGTGGGCTGCGGCGCGGCCATCGGTTCGCTGGCGCGCTTCCTGTGCGGCTACGTCGTCGTCTCCCTGCTGGGCTGGAGCGCGCTGCTTGCAACGGCGTTCGTCAACGTCGTCGGCTCCTGGGTCATCATGTTCTTTTCCACGCTGACCCGGCCGGATGGACGCCTGATGATCGGCCCGGCCGGCCGCCAGTTCGTGACCGGCGGCTTCTGCGGCGGTCTCACCACTTTTTCGTCGATGAGCCTCGACACCTTCATTCTGCTTCTCGAGGGCGACCTCGGCCTTGCGGCGACCTATCTTGTCAGTGTGGTGGTGCTGTCGCTTGCGTCGGCCTGGCTCGGCCATCTCATGGCGGCCAGGTTCAACCGCTTGCCGATCACCAGGTGATCAGGGAGGAGAGCATGGCACTTCTCGCCGGCTCGGAGGCCTCCGGCGCTGCCGCGGGCAATCGCCCGTTCCTAAAGCCTGCCCGGCCGCCCGCTCCAACAAAAAGGCGGCCCGAGAGCCGCCTTCATTGCCAGGACCGAAGCGTCTCAGCCGACGATCTCGGTGTCGGAGAACCAGTACCTGATCTCCTGCGCGGCGGTCTCCGGCGCGTCCGAGCCGTGCACCGAATTTTCGCCGATCGACAGCGCATGCACCTTGCGGATGGTGCCCTCGGCCGCATTGGCCGGGTTGGTGGCGCCCATCACTTCGCGGTTCTTGGCAATGGCGTTGTCCCCTTCCAGAACCTGCACGACGGTCGGGCCCGACGACATGAATTCGACCAGCTCGCCGAAGAAAGGACGATCCTTGTGGACGGCGTAGAAGCCTTCGGCCTCGCGGCGGCTCATCCATACGCGACGCGACGCGACGACGCTGAGGCCCGCGTCTTCCAGCATCTTGGTGATGGCGCCGGTCAGATTGCGCTTGGTGGCATCCGGCTTGATCATGGAGAAGGTGCGTTCGATCGCCATTGGGTCGTCCTTGTTCTGGGAATGGAAATTGGAGTGGCGGGCTCTATACAAGCCGCTTGGCGGCTTGCCAAGGGGAGGCGGCTTCTGGTCAAGGCCGGCCGTTTGCGGGATAATTAGACGGCTGAGAGCGCGCTTCGCGTGCAGTCCGGAGCGCCGCGGCAGCGGAGCAGGAGGCGATGAACCGGCTCTACCTCAAACGCGACGATATCGCCGGCATTTTCTTGATGGCCGTGGTCCTTGCCGTGATCGTCTTGGTCCTGCTGTTCTTTCCACAAACCGGACAGCAGAATTTCGGCTTCGGCCCGGAATGGCAATGCGCCCGCATGGGAGGGGGCGATCCGATCTGCGTCAGGCTGGTCGAAAACGATGAAGCCGGAAAATTCCCGCCTTGAGGGGGAGATGGCCGGCAGGCCAGAGCGGGGCGCCGCGCGTGAAACGCCGACTTCTTCTCTCGCAAGTAGGCACCGCAGCTGTTGAGGCGCCCACTCTGTCACCTTCGGCGACATCTTCCCACAAGAGGAAGATTAGCGCCTTAGGCCGCCGCGGCGACCTGCCGGCCGATTCCGCCATGCAGGTCGAGGCAGCGTTCGAACCATTCGGCAACGCCGTCGCCCGTCTCGAGCAGCTGGTAGGGCGAGGCGACGCGCGCCCATTGCAGCGCCCCGAACACGATGTAATCGGCAAACAGCGGCGATGTCCCGCCGATGAAAGGCTGGTAGCTGAGCATCGAGCGCAGCGGCTCGAGCGAGGCACGAAAGCCGACAAGCCCCGTGTCGCGGCCGGCCACCACCTCTTCGAGCCGCTTGCCGAGCCGCTGCTCGCGGCTCTCGCGGAAATAGGCGCGGTTCGCCTCGTCCTGCATGCTGTGCAGATCGGTCAGCAGCACCGTCATGAGGTAAGGATGGATGGTGAGCTGCGACCAGCGTTCGATGAAGCGCGCCGTCGCCTTGCCGCCTTCGCCGCCGAACAACGTCGGCCGCTCGGGGTAGGCTTCGTCGAGATAGAGTGCGATGGCAAACGAATCGGCCACCACGCGCTCGCCGTCGCGGATCACCGGCACCGTCTTCGACACGCCGCCTTCCACCTTGGGGACTTCCAGGAAGCGCGTCGGCACCTTGGTGGCATCGAGCCCTTTGTGGGCCAGCGCCATCTTCGTCTTCCAGCAATGCGGACTGAAGGGGCGTTTTGCGTCGTGGCCGACGAGATCATAGAACAGAATGGTCATTACGGTTCCTGCGGGTTACGAAGAGCCGGGATTCGTTGCGAGCCGGGTGGAAGAATGAAACAGCATTTCATGATGTTTGCGGCCTACAATCAATGGGCCAACACGCGCATCTATGATGCCGCCGCCGATCTCAGCGAAGAGGAACTCGGCCGCGATGTCGGCGCCTTCTTCGGCTCGATGCTGGGCACGCTCAATCACCTGCTCGTCACCGACCGCGTCTGGATGAAGCGCTTTACCGGCGAGGGGGACGCGCCCTCAAACCTTGCGACGATCCTCTATCGCGCCTTCCCGGGCTTGCGCCTGGCACGCGAGGCCGAGGACAGGAGGATCGTCGACTGGATGGACGGCATGACCGATAAGGCGCTCACCGGGCGATTTTCCTATATGACCACTGACATGCGCACCGTTTCGCAGCGGCTGGCGCCGGCGCTCAGCCATCTCTTCAATCACCAGACCCACCATCGCGGCCAGGCGCATATGTGCCTTACCGTCCTCGGCAGGCCCTCGGTGCCGCTTGACCTGATGCAGTTCCAGCGCTCCGAAGAAGGCCGCGCCTACGCCTGAAGCTTGCGGGATTCCGGTTGGCCAATTCCGGAAAACTAAAAAACACTTCAATTTCGTCTATATTTTTAAAGCAGAAGTATCGTTTTTGAAAACTAGGATTCGTCATATGCGCAATAGCTAAAGAAACCGAAAGGGCACTCTCGGCGTATTTCTGTCTCAAAAGCTACGCGCGCTAGAAAAGCGCGACAAATGATGCAAGGCGGAAATACAAACCACATGGAGAGTGTCATGGCCAGTATCGTAAAAAGATTCGCCAGCACATTGGCGAGTGGTGCAATCGTCGTTGCTCTTGCCATGCCGGCGAACGCCCAGAGCGTCGGGCTCGGTGGCCTCGGCGGCGCATCCGTAGGCAGCAATAGCGCCGACGCCAATGCGGGCGGCCCAAATGGGGCTGACGCAAATGCATCCTTCGGCGGCAGCAACACCAGCGCCAGGGCTTCGATCGGCGGCGCAAGCGGCGGCACCGGAACCGCCACCATCGGCGGCAGCAGTTCCACCGCAACGGCATCGATCGGCGGCACCAACGGGGCTGGAGCCAATGCGACTTTGGGCAACGGCACCAATAGCACGCTCAACGTGACGACGGGCGGCACGAGCGGCGCTGGCGTCGCCCTCGGCGCGGGCGCCACCGTTCCTGGAACCGTCGGCGCGACGCCGCCGGGAACGACGAACCTGTCCTCCGCCGTCGCCCAGATGTCGAGCAGCCAGTTGTCGCGGATGAAGAAGCGCTGCGTCGATGTGCTCAGCAGCGAGGGCACCTATGATCGTGATCTGAGGGCGCTCTGCCTGATGATTTCGCGTCGTTGACGGCGCGCTGACGAGCGCCTCCGGCCAATCGCAAAGCCCGCCGCTGCGTCGGCGGGCCTTCTTCAGCTGGTATCGCGGTGCGGCGCGCTCGACGCCTGGTTAACCACATTCCCATTGAAGCCAATATATTAGGACTTCGTTTGCGCTCGCGCTCCACAATAGGCCAGTTGTAGTGGGAGCAATGCCATGCGCATCGATTTGTCCCCCACCAGTTGGGGCAGGGTCGCGCTGGTTACCGTTGCCGGCACGGCATTCTTCATTGCCGCGGCCTTCTTTGTCGATTCCTTCAACTTTCCCTCGCTGTCACCCGAAGCGCTGCTCTGGGCCAAGCTCACCGACCTGTTCCTGCCGCTCATCCTTGGCGGCTCCTTCCTGTTCTTCCTGATGTGGAAGATGCGCCAGCTGGCCATCGCCCAGAAGGAGCTCAGCATCATTGCCGCGACCGACAGCCTGACGGCGGTCTTCAACCGCGGCGCTTTCTCGATGCTGGTCGAGGCCTATCTCGACAAGGCTCGCAGCCATGCGGTGGCCGAAGCCGGCGCGCTGCTGATCGTCGATGCCGACCATTTCAAGTCGATCAACGACCGGCTCGGCCACGATTGCGGCGATCAGGCGCTGAAGCTGATCGCGAGCACGATCCGGAGCCAGCTCCACGGCGCCGACATCGTCGGACGCATCGGCGGCGAGGAATTCGCGGTCTTCCTTCCGGGCGCCGACGCGACGCGCTCCTTCCTGGTCGCCGAGTCGATCAGGCTGCGTATCCGCGAGGCCGAGTTCGCTCCAGGCGGGCAGCCGTGCCCGCTTTCGGTCAGCATTGGCGGCGTCGCCTTCAGCGGGCCCACCACCTATCACCACATGTTTCAAGTCGCGGACAGGCATCTCTACAAGGCGAAGTCGAACGGACGCGACCAGGTGAGCTTCGAAAGCCCGCGCAGCAGGCTATCCGGCGAGGCCGCCGGCACCTTCCACTGAACGAACCCGCGCTGCAGGAAACGGAGCGCCCTCACCAGTGGTTCTGGTTGAGTGGAGCGTCGTCCCCGCCTTTGGGTAGGCGCCTATTTCCACATGCCGCGCATGCGCGCGCCGAGATCGACCTTAACGCCCGGCTTTTGGCGCGGGTCGTCCGTGATCGCCGCGCTCGCCCAGGATGACTGTTCGAAAGCCGAAAGCATCGAAGCCGGGATGAAGCGGGTGCGCGAGGCATAGACGTGACGGTCGCCGCGCGCCGGCTGGTTGTGCGGATAAAAGCGCTGCGGCACCACCAGGTGCAGGCTGTCCTTGGCGCGCGTCATCGCCACATAGAGCAGCCGCCGCTCCTCCTCGATATCCTCCTTGGTGCCGACGCCGAGATCGGCCGGGATGCAGCCGTCGACCGTGTTGAGCACGAAGACGTTCTTCCACTCCTGGCCCTTGGCCGAATGGATCGTGGACAGGATCAGGTAATCCTCGTCGCGATGCGGCGGGCCGGCCTGGTCGCTGGTGGCGTCGGGCGGGTCGAGCGTCAGCTCGGTCAGGAAACGCTCGCGCGAGGGATAGCCCGACGCGATCTGCTCGAGCTGCAACAGGTCGGCCCGGCGCGTGATGGCGTCCTCGTGGATACGCTCCAGATGCGGCTCGTACCAGAGCCTGATCCGCTCGAGGTCGGCCGGCCATTTGGCGCCGGCGCGCAGTCCGCTGTAGATGTCGAGAAAAACCGGCCAGTCTGCGGCCGCGCGCTGCGGCGGCCGGAAGCGCGCAAGGCCCAGCGTCTCGTCGAGCGACGTCGCCATCGCCTCGACGATCTGCGAGGCGGCCGAAGGCCCGATGCCGGGCATCAACTGCAGCACCCGGAAGCCGGCGACCCTGTCGCGCGGGTTCTCGGCAAAGCGCAGCATCGCAAGCATGTCTTTCACGTGCGCCGCGTCGAGGAATTTCAGCCCGCCGAATTTTACGAAGGGGATGTTGCGCCGCGTGAGCTCCACCTCCAGCGGCCCGCTGTGATGCGAGGCGCGGAAGAGCACGGCTTGCGCCTTGAGCGCCGTGCCGGCCTCGCGCTCGGCAAGGATCGCCTGGCAGACATAATTGGCCTGCTCAGCCTCGTCGCGCACGCTTACCAGTTGCGGCTTGTGCGACGACCGGCGTTCGGTCCAGAGATTCTTGGTGAAACGCTCGCTTGCCTCGCCGATTACTTTATTGGCGGCGGCCAGGATCGGCTCGGTCGAGCGGTAATTGCGCTCCAGCATGACGATCTCGGCGCCTTGCGCGTACTGTTTTGGGAAATCGAGAATGTTGCGCACTTCCGCGGCCCGGAAGGAATATATCGACTGTGCGTCATCGCCCACCACGGTCAAGCCCGCGCCGTCCGGCTTCAGCGCCAACAGAATAGAGGCCTGCAGCCGGTTGGTGTCCTGGTATTCGTCGACCAGCACGTGGTCGAAGCGGGAGCCAAGGTGAGCGGCGATCTCTGGCTCGGCCGCCATCTGCGCCCAGTAGAGCAAAAGGTCGTCGTAATCGAGCACGTTCTGCGCCTGCTTGGCCTCGACATAAGCCGCGAACAGCTCCTTCAGCTGTTCCGCCCATCCTGAGCACCAGGGAAAGGCCGAGCCCAGCACCTCGCCGAGCGGCGCCTGCGCGTTCACCGCCCGCGAATAGATCTGCAGGCAGGTGGCTTTGGTCGGGAAGCGGCTTTCGGTCTTGGAAAAACCGAGCTCGTGCCGGGCAAGGTTCATCAGGTCGGCCGAATCCTCGCGATCGTGGATGGTGAAAGCCGGATCGAGGCCGATCTGCTCGGCATAGTCGCGCAAGAGTCTGGCGCCGATACCGTGGAAAGTGCCGGCCCAGGAGAGCGCATCGGCTATGATCGCGGCATCGCGGCCCAGCACCTCGCCGGCGATGCGCTCGACGCGCTTCGCCATTTCAGCCGCGGCGCGGCGCGAAAAGGTCATCAAAAGGATGCGGCGCGGATCGGCGCCCTTGACGATGAGGTGCGCCACGCGATGCGCCAGCGTGCTGGTCTTGCCGGAGCCGGCGCCGGCGATCACCAGCAGCGGCGCGGCCACCTTGCCGTCGCCATGCACCACCGCCAGCCGCTGCTCGTCGTTCAGCCGGGCAAGATAGGCAGGAGTTTCGAAGGACGAATCACGGGCGGCGATGTTCATCGCCCATCAAGCATCGTTTCCGCTTTGTTCGCAATACAGCTGATCTCCCGACAGGCGCCCAAGTGGGGGGCGATGCCCGGCAGGGCAGAGGGGACGATGCACGCGCCGGCATGTGCTGGATAGGCCGGCCATCTTCCCAACAAGCGGGAGATTGGCCGATCTATCTTTTCGGCTCGACACCCATCGCCGCGGACTGGCGCCGCAGCGACCGCCGACCGTCCGGCGGCGCGAGCTCGCCGGACGCCTCCTCGATGATCCTCATCGTGACGCGATAGGCCGTGTAGCCGAATAGGCCGACGAGCAGCAGACGGATCATGACATCTCCTCGTGAGTTATCGACGTTCAACCGGAGACAGCCGCGTTGGTTCCCGCCGGACGGCGCAACCAAACCGCCGCCGCCTCGTTTGCTTCGAAGAAAGGGGCGAACGAGAGGAGGTCGTCATGATGAAACTTCCTGTGCTGCTGGCACTCGCGGCAGGGCTCGCGCTCGCCGCCTGCGACAACAGCGTGCAGCCCACCAAGGCGCCGAGCGACACTGTCGACAAAAACCCGCAGGTCGACAAGAACCCGGTGCCGCAATCGACCACCGGCGGCGACCAGCCCGGCACGCCACCGAAGCAATGAAAGCGGACGGTGTTGTCGGGAGGCGAAGCGGCGCCGCCGCAGAAGAAGGCCGGCGCTGCTTGGGAGGAAGCTGGAAAGCGCCGGCCAAGCGGGAAAATCAGGCCCGCCGCAGGATCAAAGATAGCTGAGTCTCTCCGCCGCGTCATGGGGCGATCGCGCTAGCCGGCTACAGGTATTCGTCCAAACGCTTTGTCGGCCTTCAAAGATCGGAGAATCTCAGGGGTGTGTTTGCGTCGCTTGCGCGTCACGCCATCGCGGCGCGCGCCAGCGGCACGTTGGCGATCTCCAGGTCCAGCTGGCGCTGCGTCAGCGCCGCTTCGGCCATGATCCACTGCTTGAACAGCTCCACCTTGCGGGCGCCGAGCGCCTTGATGGGGCTGACGAAATACCAGCCGGCGGTGTTGGGATGGTGGACCGCGAAGGGGGCCACCAGCCGCTCGGCTCGGATGTCGCTTGCCATATAGGCGCGGTTGGCGACGGCAAAGCCCATGCCGGCATTGGCCGCCTCGTAGGACATCATGCAGGAATCGAAATAGATGCTCTTGGTCTCGCCAAGCACGAAACTCGCGCCGGCAAAAGCCAGCCACGACTGCCAGTTCTGGGTGCAGGTGTCGGAGTGGAGCAGGGTGAAGTGCCTGAGGTCCTCCGGCGTCACCTTGGACAGCGGCTTGTCGCCAAGCACCTCGCGGAACAGCTTGCGGCTGCACACCGGCGTCAGGTCCTCCTTGAACAGCAGCGCGGAGTTGAGGCCGGGGAAATTGCCATCGCCGTAGCGGATCTCGAGATCGTATTCGGAGGTGGCGAATTCATGCGTGGCATAGGAAGTCGAGACCCGCATCTCGATATCCGGATACTGCCGCTGGAAGGTGGAAAGCCGCGGAAACAGCCAGCGCGCCGCGAAGGTCGGCAAGACGCAGATCTTCAGCACATGCGCCTGGGATTGGCCGGTCGCCTCCATGCTGGCAGCCACGATCCGCTCCAGCGCCTCGCGCACGCGCGCCACGTAGGTCTCGCCTTCCGGCGTCAGCGACACCGCGTTGCCGCCGCGCTGGAAGATCTTGAAGCGCAGCTGGTCCTCCAGGCTCTTCACCCGCTGGCTGACGGCGGAGGCGGTGATGAACTGCTCTTCGCCCGCGCGCGTGAAGTTGCGGTGCCTGGCGGCGCTCTCCACGATTTTCAGCGAGTTTAAGTTGACCTGGCTGAGCAGACGCACGGGGTTCGACCTTTAGCTATGCTTAAAGTAGCACCAGCATTCCTAAATTTACAGGGGAGGGTGCTCAATCGACTGTTTACCAAGTGTTGCCCCGACCTTGGAGAAGTAGAATGAACGCCCATACAATCCCCGAACTGCGCTATGCGATGAGCCGTGAAGCCATCATCGGTCATGATACGGCGTGGAAAGTGTCGAGCTTCGGCGTCGCCCAGTATCTTCACGGCTACGACCCGCAACTGCTCGCCGCGATCGAGGAGGCGGCGCTCAAGCTCAAGGCCAGCCACGCCGTGCACAAGCATCTCGACCTCACCTTCATCACCGGCGCCGACCGCTACATTCCCGAGATCAAGGAACTGCTCAACGACAAGCTGCGGCTGGAACGGCTGTCCGACATGATGGGCACCAAGCTCGAACCCTATCCGCTGTCTATCGTCGGCTCGACCGTCACCTTCATGAACCCCAAGGACGGCGCCGTCGACTGGCACTGCGATGGCGTTCCGGTGACGGAACTCATTCCGCTCTCGATCAGCGATCCTCTGATCGGCGGCCATCTTGAAATCTATTGCGACGATTCCGAGACGGGGCGTGCCATCCTCGAATCCGGCAGCGACCTGCCGCGCAACAGGGTCATGCGCATCGACCACAAGATGAATTACGCCACGCTCGGCCAGTTCCTCGGCGTGCTCCATCGCACCGCGCCGATCCAGCTCGGCTCGCGCGTCACCCTGGTGCTCAACCAGCGTTCGGTGGCGAAGCCCTATGTCGACGACAACCGCATGTTCTACCTCGCCGCCGACAACGACCAGGACCGCGGCTGGGTGAACGAACTCGCCGAGGACGTCTGGACGAACCAGCTGCCGGCCTATCGCCGCCATGCCGAAGAACATCCCGTGCCGAAGCCGGCTGTCGATCCGGTCTCCGGCGGAGCCAGGGAATCGTGGTAGTGGCTGACGATCCGGCCGGTCGCCAGCCGCCTTCAGCATCGCTAAGCCTGGGCCCGGTCACCGCCGGAAGGCGGAAGGACCGTTCCAGCGCCGCTCCCCCGGTGGCGCTGGCCTTTGCCTTCGGCGCCGTGGCGCTCTGGGCAACCAACGCTTTGGTCGGCAAGACGCTGCTTGCCAATCACCCGGTATCGGAGGTGCAGTTCCTGCAGTTCTCAGGCGCCGCGCTGGTCTTTGCGCTGATCAGGTTCTTCCCTTCTCCCCTTGTGAAGTCCGAAGGAGGGGGCGAGACCCGTGGCTCGCGCCCGGGCAGTGGCCTCGCCAAGCGAGATCGGATCAAGGGGGCGGGACGGATCGCCGACGCAGGAGTTTCTTCCAACATCCCTCATCCGTCTCGGGGCTCTGCGCCGATCCAGCTTCTCCCACAAGGGGAGAAGGGGAGTACCGTGCTCGCCTGCGCCGTCGGCTTCATCGGCCTGGTCGGCACCATGGTGCTGCAATACATCGCCTTCGCCTCGATGCCGGTCATCGAGGCCAATCTCGTTGCCTACACCTGGCCGCTGATGGTCGCCGCCGCGGTCATCGTGCTCGGCCGTCCGAGACGGCCAATGCTGCTTGGACTGACCGCCGCGCTTGGCTTCGCCGGCGTCGCGCTGGTGATCTCCGGCGGAGACGCGCGTGCCTGGTTCGCGGGCAGCCCCGCCGGGTATTGCGCCGCCTTCGGCTCGGCACTTTGCATGGCCTTCTACTCGCTTGCCGTCGGCCGCCTTGCCGTGCCGCCGGATCGGCTTCTGCTGCCTTCGGCGCTGATCGGCGTGGCGCTGACCTTCGCATGGTGTCTGCATGACGGCGTCGCCGCCCTGGGCGGCTTGGACCTGCTGCTCGGACTCTATCTCGGCGCCGGGCCGATGGGGCTCGGCTATTATTTCTGGTCGCGCGCGCTCGGCCTCGATCAGGATGGGCGGCTCGCGGTCGTGGCGTATCTCACGCCGATCGCTTCCACGCTTCTGCTGGCGCTGTCGGGCGAAAGCCTGTCGATGACGGCCATGGCTGGCGCCGTCCTTGTCATCGGCAGTTGCATTGCTGTCGGCATCGAACGTCCGGAGGGCTGAAGACCATGCCAGGGATCGTACCAGGAAAGATGCCAGGGAGCGGGCTTGACGACGACGAACGCCGGGCCAGACAGGAGGCGCATTGGCTGGTCAAGGAATTCGGCGCCGAGGCGCAGCTCTATGCCGCCATGAAGGCTGAGAAGGCCATCGAGCAGAAGGATTTCGGCCGCTGCGCCCGCTGGAAACGCGTGCTGGAGATTCTGGCCGACGGCCCGACCGATCTCCGGCGCGGCGCTGCCGCGAAATAAGCGACTTGCACTAACGAATCGGGCATGATCGATGATCGGAGAGCCAGCGCTGCTCGCAATTATTGGCTTTCCGTCCGGAATTCCAATTTTTGCAGGAATTACTCGTAGAAATTGAAGTGCTGTTGCGTCATTTACTCGCCCGTGTAGAGCTTCGGTGCTGTAAAGTGTTTGTTGTAGGTATTAGAATTCCTAACTTGCGCGGTCGCGGCCCGCGGTGAAAACATACCTTCGGTATTGAGCCTCGTACGTTTACTGACTCTGGACGTCCGTTGGGGGACAGGTCCAACAAGATACCTAGACTAAAGTCTTAAAAACAGCTGGTCATTTGAGAGCCAGCAGAAGGTGAAAAAATTGTCCAATATCGACGACAAGACTGCAATCGAGCTGACCGCCGACATTGTTTCGGCCTATGTGGGCAACAACCCGCTTCCGGCATCCGGCTTGCCTGATCTGATCGCCAGCGTCAGCGCTTCGGTGCGCAAGCTCGCCGGCGGCGCCCCGGTGAAGGAAAGCGCGCCGCAGACGCCGGCCGTCAATCCGAAGCGTTCGGTATTCCCCGACTACATCGTCTGCCTCGAGGACGGCAAGAAGTTCAAGTCGCTGAAGCGGCACCTGTCGACCGACCATGGGCTGACGCCGGACGAATATCGCGCGAAATGGGGCCTGCCGGCGGACTATCCCATGGTGGCGCCCAGTTATTCGGCCACTCGCTCGGCGCTCGCCAAGTCTTCCGGCCTGGGCCGCAAGCCGGCCGCGGATTCCGGCAGGGGCAAGCGCAAAGCCAAGGCCTGAGCCGAAGGTCATGCTGCCCGCAACGGACGGCGCCACGCCGTCGGCCGACCGCTTTGCCGCGCTCGACGCGTTGCGTCGCAGGGTGGCCATCCAGTCTTGCGCCGTTGCCGGCGAGGGGGTCAAGGCGCGGCGCGTCCTGTTTTCATTGGACCTGCCGGCCATCGATCTGCGTACCGCGCTCGACAATTTCGAGCGCGCCATCGTCGAGCATGACGACCGGCCGGTCGTCGCTGCGCGACGGCTGAGATGCCTCGCGGTCCTGGACGGCATCGTCGGCGGCTGAAAAGGCGCATGGTCAAGGCGGTTCCGGGATAACCGCGCAGCGGTTTTCCGGAATCGCGGGAGGAGCGGTATTCAGCGTCAGCACCTGTCAAAGCCGGACCCGCTCGGGCCGCCTTCAATTGCGCGGCAGCTTGCCCGCCCCGGTGCCTCGATCCTGGTCGGCCGCGAGGCTGTCCGCCTCGACGGCGGTCATTTCCAGAAAATAGACAAGCATTTGATAGCGCGTGCTTGAAAGCATCTTCGCCAGCCTGCGCGTGATCTCCGCCACATATCTCACCATGCGCGGATCGTTTGCCGCCCCGTCCATCGTGAGCTCCTAAACAAGCCAAGTTATTGTTGTTGTTCTTCTTGATCATTCTTGGCGCTTACGCGCGACTCACAGCGCAATTCCAAATTCGCAGCGTCACGACAAAAACTGAAGTCAATTTTCAGAAAGCATCAAGCCTGGGCCAAAAGCTTTCGACGCGCGGCGGCCCAGAGCGGCGCTGCGCCGCCGGCCTATCGGTCATTGCGTAGGCGACGTCTGGGATTGTTTTCCAGGATAAATTTGGATCAGCAGGTGCTTCGTCGCGTCCGCCTCTGGCCTGCCGGTCATCTCCCCCACTTGGGCGGAGACTGGCAGCGTCGGCGCCGCGCTTGCCGGGCCGGTTAAGGGGAGCACTGCAGCCGTCTCGCCCTCAAACAGCACCACTTGTGTCGCCAGCGCGGCGGTCGTGGCGACCTGGAAGAAGATGAAGGCGAGGGCGAAATAGCGGATCACGGGGCTCACAACGCTTCGGCCGGCAACTGGTTCCCTGGTCGGGCTCGGGACCGGCGCCCGGAACCACGGCGAGCCGTCCTCCAGGCCTGGCTCTTGCGAAGCGCCGACGTCCGGTGCAAAAGCCCGCCCATGCTTATCATCAACGATCTCTCGCTGCGCATGGCGGGGCGCCTGCTTCTCGATCATGCCTCGCTGACCCTGCCGGCCGGCACCAAGGCCGGTCTCGTCGGCCGCAATGGCACCGGCAAGACGACACTGTTCAAGGCAATCACCGGCGATTTCCCCTCCGAGACCGGCTCGATCAGCCTGCCGAAAAACACCCGCATCGGCCAGGTCGCACAGGAAGCGCCGGGCACCGAGGAGCCGCTGATCGACATCGTGCTGAAAGCCGATGTCGAGCGGCAGGCCTTGCTGGAAGAGGAGAAGACCGCGACCGATCCGCACCGCATCGCGGAAATCCACACGCGGCTCGCCGACATCGATGCGCATTCGGCCGAATCCCGCGCCGCCACCATCCTTGCCGGCCTCGGCTTCGACGATGCGGCGCAGAAGCGCCCGGCTTCGTCCTTCTCCGGCGGCTGGCGCATGCGTGTGGCCTTGGCCGCCGTGCTGTTCTCCGAACCCGATCTTCTGTTGCTCGACGAGCCGACCAACTATCTCGACCTCGAAGGCACGCTCTGGCTCGAGAACTATGTCGCAAAGTATCCGCACACGGTTTTGCTCATCTCGCACGATCGCGACCTGCTCAACCGCGCGGTCAATTCGATCGTCCATCTCGACCAAAAGAAGCTGACCTTCTGGCGCGGCGGCTACGACCAGTTCGAGCGCCAGCTCACCGAGCAGCGCGAGCTGCAGGAAAAGAGCCGCGTCAAGCAGGAAGCGCAGCGCAAGCATATGGAATCCTTCGTCGAGCGTTTTCGCGCCAAGGCCTCGAAGGCCAGGCAGGCGCAATCGCGGCTGAAGGCGCTGGAGAAGATGAAGCCGATCGCCGCGGTGGTGAACGACACGGTGCGGCCGTTCTCCTTTCCCGAGCCGGTGAAGACGGTGGCTTCGCCGATCGTGGCGCTCAACGGCGTCAATGTTGGCTACACCGAGGGCGATCCGGTGCTGAAGAAGATGACGCTGCGCATCGATGCCGACGACCGCATCGCGCTGCTCGGAGCCAACGGCAACGGCAAATCGACCTTCGCCAAGATGCTCGCCGGCCGCCTCAAAGCCGAGACCGGCACAATGACGGTGGCGCCGGGCCTGAAGGTGGCGATCTTCGCACAGCACCAGCTCGACGATCTGCGTCCCGAGGAAAGCGCCTATGAGCATGTGCGCCGGCTGATGCCGGATGCGCCGGAAGCCAAGGTGCGCGCCCGCGTCGCGCAGTTCGGGCTCTCGACCGAGAAGATGAACACCGCGGCCAAGGACCTGTCCGGCGGCGAGAAGGCGCGTCTCCTGATGGGACTCTCGGCCTTCGACGGGCCGAACCTCTTCATCCTCGACGAGCCCACCAACCACCTCGACATCGACAGCCGCGAGTCACTGATCCATGCGCTCAACGATTTTTCAGGCGCGGTGATCCTCATCTCGCACGACCGGCATCTTCTGGAGGCGACGGCGGACCGGCTGTGGTTGGTCAAGGACGGCGCGGTCAATCCTTATGACGGCGACCTGGAGGATTATAAAACGCTGGTCACCGGCGTTTCCTCAAATCGTCGCGAGCAGAAGGAGGCGGACAAGGCATCCAAGGCCGACCGTCGCCGCGAGGCCGCCGCCCGGCGCTCGGCGCTCGAGCCTCTAGCCAAGGAGATCCGCGCCACCGAGGCGCTGATGGACCGCATCCGCAAGCGCATCGACCTGATCGAGGACGAGCTCGCCAACCCGGCGATTTACGAGAAAGACCCCTCGACCGCGACGCGGCTGGCCAAGGAGCGCTCGCAGCTTGCCCACACACTTGCCCTAAACGAGGACAAGTGGCTGACGATGTCGGCGGAATATGAGGAGGGGATCGCGGAGTAGGGCGGCTTCCCCTTCTCCCCTTGTGGGAGGAGGTGGATCGGCGCGAGGCGCCGAGACCGATGAGGGGTGTTGGACGGAGTGAGGCGCCGAAGAACAGGCTGCTTCGATCGCCCATTTCTTTGTCGTAGCGATCCTTCCAACACCCCTCATCCGACCGAGCTTCGCTCGGCCACCTTCTCCCACAAGGGGAGAAGGAGGAGCCCCATCTGGCCCTACACCTCTCCTGCAAAACCCGCTACACAGCCTCGCATGAACCAGCACGCCAAGCTCGGGATCGGCCATTCGGCCTGTCCGCATGACTGTCCTTCCACCTGCGCGCTCGAGGTCGAGCTGCTCGACAATAACCGCATCGGCCGCGTCCACGGCGCGAAAGCGAACAGCTACACGGCAGGAGTCGTTTGCGCCAAGGTCGCGCGATATGCGGACCGCGTCCATCACCCCGACCGGCTGCTGAAGCCGCTGGTGCGCGCGGGCGCAAAGGGTGAGGGTGCCTGGAAGGAAGCCAGTTGGGAAGCGGCGCTTGACCTCGTCGCGGAGAAGTTCATCGCGGCCGAAGAGAAATACGGCTCGGAGACGGTCTGGCCCTATTTTTACGCCGGCACGATGGGGTTGGTGCAGCGCGACGGTATCGAGCGGCTGCGGCACGCGAAGAGATATTCGGGCTTCTTCGGCTCGATCTGCACGAATCTCGCCTGGACCGGCTGGATGATGGGGGCGGGCGCTCTGCGCGGCCCCGATCCGCGCGAGATGGCGAAGTCCGACTGCGTGGTGATCTGGGGCACCAATGCCGTGGTCACCCAGGTCAATGTCATGACCCATGCGACCAAGGCGCGAAAAGAGCGCGGCGCCAAGATCGTCGTTATTGACATCTACGACAACGCCACCATGAAGCAGGCCGATCTCGGCCTGGTGTTAAAACCCGGCACCGACGGCGCGCTGGCTTGCGCGGTCATGCATATCTTGTTTCGCGACGGCATGGCCGACCGCGCCTATCTGGAAAAATACACCGACGATCCGCGCGGGCTGGAAGAACATCTGAGGACGCGCACGCCCGAATGGGCGGCGGCAATCACGGGTCTGACAGTCACCGAGATCGAGACCTTCGCGCATCTGGTCGGCACAACGAAGAAGACCTACTTCCGCCTCGGCTACGGTTTTGCGCGCCAGCGCAACGGCTCGGTCAACATGCATGCCGCCTCATGCATCGCTGCGGTTACCGGCGCCTGGCAATATGAGGGCGGCGGCGCCTTTCACTCCAATTCCGGGATCTTCAAGCTGAACCAGGACGTGCTCGAAGGCACCGCGATGCGCGACCCGAAGGTGCGCTATCTCGATCATTCGCGCATCGGCCCGGTGCTGACCGGTGCCGAGGATGCGCTTTACGGCGGCCCGCCGGTGACGGCGATGCTGATCCAGAACACCAATCCCGCCAACGTCGCGCCCGAGCAGCGGCTGGTCAGAAAGGGTTTCCTGCGGGAGGACCTGTTCACCTGCGTGCACGAGCAGTTCATGACCGATACGGCCAAGCTCGCCGACGTCGTGCTGCCGGCGACGATGTTTCTGGAACATGACGACATCTACAAGGGTGGCGGCAACCAGCACATCACGCTCGGCCCCAAGCTGATCGAACCGCCGGAGGGGCCGCGCACCAACCACTACGTCAATGAAGAACTCGGCAAACGGCTGGGCGTCGGCGACCGGCCGGGCTTTGGCCTGACCGAGAAGGAACATATCGACATCATCCTCGGCAAGCGCGGGCTAGGCAGCTTCGACAGCCTGAAGGAACAGAAGTGGGTCGACCTGCAACCCGATTTCGACGACGCGCATTTCATCAACGGCTTCGGCCATGCCGACAAGAAATTCCACTTCCGGCCCAATTGGACCGGGCAGTCGGCGCCCAACCGGCCGCCGAAGAGCATGGGCTTGTTCGGACCGGTCGAGCGTCTGCCCCAATTCCCCGACCATGTCGAGCTGATCGAGGTCGCGGACGAAGAGCATCCGTTCCGGCTGGCAACTTCGCCGGCGCGCAACTTCCTCAATTCCAGTTTTGCCGAGACGCCGGTGTCGAAAGCCAAGGAAGGCAGGCCGGAGCTTTTGCTGCACCCGGAAGATGCCGCGGCGCTTGGCATCGAGGACGGCGGCCGCGTTGAGATCGGCAACCGGCGCGGCAACGTGGTGCTGCATGCCAGGTTCTTCGACGGCGTGAAGCGCGGCGTGGTGATTGCGGAAGGCATCTGGCCGAACAGTGCCCATGAGCGCGGCGAAGGCATCAACGTGCTGACCGGTGCCGACGCCCCGGCGCCCTATGGCGGTGCTGCCCTCCACGACAACAAGGTCTGGCTGCGCGCGCTGTGATGGTCTGTGGCGCGAGCTCGGCAGGTCACATGCCCGGGAGATTAGCCGAAAAAGCCCGTTGCTTCGTCACCCTAAGGCGGAGCAAGGTGCGAAGCGACGGGCGAGGTATCCCTTGCCGCAACAACCATTGAAAATAGCCATCGCCGGCGCGCTCGGCCGCATGGGCCGGGAGATGACGGAGGCGGTGCAGGTCGATCCGCGGCTGGAGCTTGTCGCCCGCTTCCATCGACCGGGTAGCACGGGCGAGGGGCTGGTCGCGCGCGACGAGGCGCTGGCGCTTGCCGACGTCGTCATCGACTTCACCACGCCGGCGGCGTCAGTCGAACTGGCACAGGCATGCGCGGCGCGCGGCGGTCCGGCGCTGGTGATCGGCTCCACCGGTTTCGATGTTTCCGAGCTGGAGACAATCGCCGACGCGGCAAAATCGATCGCGATCGTGCGCTCCGGCAGTTACTCGCTGGGTCTCAACATGCTGACCGGGCTGGTGGAGCAGGCGGCGCGGGCGCTTGGGGCTGACGATTGCGACATCGACATCCTGGAAGCGCACCACCGTTTCAAGGTCGATGCGCCGTCCGGAACGGCGCTGATGTTGGGCGAGGCGGCGGCGCGCGGACGCGGCGTCGGGCTGGACGAAGTGGCGCGGCGCGCTCGAAATGGGATTATCGGCACACGCCCTGCCGGCAAGATCGGCTTCGCCGTGCTGCGCGGCGGCAGCATCATCGGCGAGCATTCCGTCAGCTTCCTCGCCGAGAGCGAGGCGCTGACGCTCTCGCACTCGGCTGGCGACCGCTCGATGTTTGCTCGCGGCGCCATCGCGGCGGCACTCTGGGTGGCCGGACAGTGTCCAGGCGAATACGGCATGCGCGATGTGCTTGGCTTCGCCGCTTCGTGACCAGCGATAGCTGCGGAATTCGCTCTTTCGGCCGCTAAAATGACTGAAAGCCAGCTGAAAGCTTGGCCATGCCATGACAGTTTTGCGGCGTTCGCCGCGGGATCGGTCCGGGAGCGGGCCGGCAAGGAGGAAATGCGGCGTGGCCTGGTGGCACACCGCCCAGGTGGAGGAAGTTACGTGACCGGTTTCATCTCGAAGTGCGTCTTGCGTTCGGCGGTGCTTTCGTTTGCCATCGTCGCCGCGGGCGCCACGGCGGCATCGGCTGCCGACAAGATCACCATCATCGTCGGCGGCATGGAAAAGCAGATCTATCTGCCGGCCGTGCTCACCCAGCAGCTCGGCTATTTCAAGGACGAGGGGCTCGATGTTGAGCTGGTCAACTCCCGCGCCGGCGTCGAGGCCGAGAATGAGTTGCTGGCCGGTGCCGTGCAGGGCGTCGTCGGCTTCTATGATCACACCGTCGACTTGCAGTCGAAGGGCAAATACATCCAGTCGATCGTCCAGTTCAGCCAGGCGCCGGGCGAGGTCGAGCTGGTTTCGGCCAAGCATCCGGAAATCAAGTCGCCGGCCGACTTCAAGGGCGCAACGCTCGGCGTCACCGGTCTTGGCTCCTCGACCGATTTCCTGACGCAGTATCTTGCCGTGCGCAACGGCCTTAAGCCGGGCGACTACACGCTGCTGCCGGTGGGCGCCGGCAACACTTTCATCGCCGCCGTCAAGCAGGACCAGATCCAGGCCGGCATGACCACCGAGCCGACCATCGCCAAGCTGCTTCAGACCGGCGAGGCCAAGGTGTTGGTCGATATGCGCACGCCCGAAAAGACCAGGGAAGCGCTGGGCGGCGACTATCCGGCGGCATCCTTCTATGTCCAGTCCGCCTGGATCGAGAGCCATAAGGACGAGGCGCAGAAGCTCGCCAACGCTTTCGTCAAGACGATGAAGTATATCGCCAGCCATTCGGCCGAAGAGATCGCGGACCAGATGCCGAAGGATTATTACGCCGGCAACAAGGACCTCTATGTGCAAGGCTTGGCCGGCGGCAAGGCGATGTTCACGCCTGACGGCCGCATGCCCGCCGATGGCCCGGAGACGGTGCTGAAGGTGCTGTCGACCTTCTCGAAGAGCCTGCAGGGCAAGCAGATCGATCTGTCGAAGACCTATACCACGGCATTCGTCGACGCCGCCAAGTAGCGCCGACAGGGAGCCGGGCCTGCCGGCTCGGTCGTTGAAGAACAACAAGTTGCGCCGCTTGTCTGAATCAATTCGGCAGCGGCGCCTTTCCGGATACCGAGGCGCGGCGGGCCCATGGGCTCGAGCCCCCAGCCATCCTCGCACCATCGCTACAGGAGTGTGCCATGCAGTTGCAAACCATGGCGGCCGAGAAATTGTCTCCGGCCGCGCCGCCGGCCGATGCCGCGATCGCCATCGACGATGTGACGCTGCGCTTCGTCACCCCCGACGGCCACATGATGACGGCCATCCGCGATTTCACCATGACGGTGGCGCGCGGCGAGTTCGCCTGCGTCGTCGGGCCGACCGGCTGCGGCAAGTCGACGACGCTCAACCTCGTCACCGGGCTGCTCAGGCCGACGACCGGCAATGTCCGCGTCATGGGCAATCCCGTAACCGAGATCAGCCGCGACATCGGTTTCGTCTTCCAGGCGGACGCGCTGTTTCCGTGGCGCAGCGTCATCGACAATGTCGCCGCCGGCCCGCTCTATCGCGGCACGCCGAAGGCGCAAGCCTATGACCGGGCGCGCGACTGGATCGCACGCGTCGGCCTTGCGCGTTTCGAGAAACACTATCCGCACCAGCTCTCTGGCGGCATGCGCAAGCGGGTCGCGCTGGCGCAAACCTTCATCAACCAGCCGAAGATTCTGCTGATGGACGAGCCGTTCAGCGCGCTCGACATGCAGACCCGCACCGCCATGCAGGACGAGCTGCTCGGCCTCTGGTCGGAACTCAAATCCTCCGTCGTCTTCGTCACTCACGATCTCGAGGAGGCGGTGGCACTGGCCGACAAGGTCTATGTGCTCACCGCCGGGCCGGGCACGGTGAAGAGTGTCTACCGCATCGACCTGCCGCGCCCGCGTGTCATGGCCGACATCCGATACGATCCGAAATTCATCGAGATCGCCAAGGTGATCTGGAACGACCTGCGCGAGGAAGTGCAGCTCGGCCAGAGCCGCGGCCTGCAGACCGGCCATTGAAAGGAGACTTGCCATGACCGCCATCTCTCCAGCCTCTCACCAAGCCGCCCGCGCGACCTCGATCGTCGCCGCGGAAGCCCGGGCGAGGGCGCGGCTGCGCCGCCGCCATGCCCTGGTTATCGGCCTGCGGCTCGCCATCCTGATCGTCTTCCTCGCTCTTTGGGAACTTGGCGCCGATCACGGCGTCATCGATCCGTTCTTCTTCTCAAGCCCCTCCGGCATCTGGGAGCAGATCTGGTCCTGGGTCACCGAGGGCACCTCGCAGGGGCCGCTCTGGCTGCAGATCTATGTGACGCTCGAGGAAACCTTCCTCGGCTTCGCCATCGGCGCCGTCGGCGGCATCGCCGCCGGCATCGTCCTTGGCCGCAACAAGCTCCTGGCGGATGTCTTTTCGATCTACATCAAGATCGCCAACTCGGTGCCGCGCGTCGTGCTGGGCTCGGTCTTCATCATAGCGCTCGGCCTCGGCATGTCCTCCAAGGTGGCGCTGGCCGTCGTCATGGTGTTCTTCGTGGTCTTCGCCAATGCCTTCCAGGGCGTGCGCGAGGCCGACAGGGCGATGATCGCCAACGCCCAGATCCTCGGCGCCTCGCCCTACCAGATCACCACCACAGTCATCATCCCATCGGCCATGAGCTGGATCCTGGCGAGCCTGCATGTCAGCTTTGGCTTCGCGCTGGTCGGCGCCGTGGTCGGCGAGTTCCTCGGCGCCAAGCAGGGCATGGGCTTGCTGATCTCGACCGCCCAGGGCGCGTTCAACGCCAATGGCGTCTTCGCCGCCATGATTATCCTGGCGGTGATGGCGCTGGTGGTGGAGTTCATCATCACCCGCTTCGAGAACTACGTCGTCAAATGGCGCCCGGCGCCGTTCAACGAGCAGGGGACCTGACCGCTCCACTCGGCCTGTCCTGGGGTGCGGCGAGCGGCAGCCGGACCTCGACCCTGAGCCCGCTGCCGGCGGCCTCGCCAAGCGCAACGCTGCCGCCGGCATTCTCGACCACCTCGCGTACGATCGCGAGTCCGAGCCCGCTGCCTTCCTCGGCACCACCGGCAATGCGATAGAAGCGCTCGAAGACCTGCTCGCGCTCTTCGGCCGGAATGCCGGGACCGGTGTCGGTGACCGTCATCACGCCCTCGCGACCGATCGCGGCCAGCTTGACGGTCACCGTGCCGCCAGCTGGCGTGTAGCGCAGCGCGTTGTCGACCAGGTTGACGATCATCTCGCGCAGCATGGTGCCGTCGCCGATGACGGGAACAGGTCCGGCTTCCTCGAGCCCAAGATCGATGTTGCGCTCGACGGCCTTCGGCGCATGTGTTTCCAGCACCTCGCGGGCGGCTTCGGTGAGGTCGATGCGGTCGGCGCGCGGCCGGCGGCTGCCCGGCTCGGCGCGCGATAGCGTGAGCAGCTGTTCGGCCAGCCGCGCCAGCCGGCCGGAGCCTGCCTGTAGAGCCACCAGCGCCTCCTCGCGCCGGTCGGCGGCGCTTTCGCGCAGCACATAGCTCGCCTGTGTCGACATGAGCGCCAGCGGCGTACGCAGCTGGTGCGCGGCATTGGCGATGAAGCGGCGCTGCGCCGCCATCTGCGCCCGCACGCGCTCCATATAGGCGTTGAGCGCGTCGATCAGCGGCCGGATCTCGCTTTGCGCGCCCGGCACCTCGACCGGGTCGAGATCGCTGCGATCCGGCGAGCGCACCGTATCGCGCAGGCGCATCAGCGGCGCCAGCCCGCGGCGCAGGCCAAGCAGCACGAAGAGGCCGGCGATCGCCACCAGCGCCAGCTGCTGGGCAAAGGCGCTGAACCACAGCCGCTGCACCATCGCGTCATGGCCGGCGAGCGTGACGCCCACCGTGACCCTGATCGGCGAATCCGTGCCGGCGCCGATCACGGCATGGCTGAGCGTTGTCAGACGCAGCCGGCGATCGCGATAGGAAGCCTCGATGCTGCCGCTCTGCGACGCCTGGGGGAGGTCGGGATATCCGGTCAGCAGCCGGCCGTTGGCGGTCTCGACCCGGTAGTAGACGCTGTCGCGGTCGCCGGTGTCGAACATCTCGATCGCCGCCGGCGGAATGGTGGCGTCGAGCACGCCTTCGGCCATCGCCACCCGCTCGGCGATCGCGCGCGCCGAGCCGACCAGCATCCGGTCGGTGACCAGATCCGCCGTCGCCAGCGCGTTGCGCTGGCTGGTCCACAGATTGACCGTCACCAGCGCGGTAAGCGGCAGCACCACCCATGCCAGCAATTGCAGGCGGAGGCTGTTAATCTTCATGGCACCTAATCTTCATGACGGAGCAGATAGCCAAGGCCGCGCAAGGTGGCGATCTGCACGCGCGAGCCTTCCAGCTTCTTTCGCAGCCGATGCACGTAGATCTCGATGGCGCTGGGATCGGCGTCGGTGTCGAAGTCGTAGATCGCCGCCGAGAGTGCCGCCTTGCTCACCGTGCGCCCCGCCTTGACCACCAGCTGTTCCAGCACCGCATGTTCGCGCGGCGTCAGCGAAAGCGCCGCGCCGCCGAGCGAGAACAGCCTGGTGTTGGTGTCGAAGACGAGGTCGCCGCAGGAGATGACGGGCGCTGTCCGGTCGTTGGCGCGGCGCAGCTGCACGCGGATGCGCGCTTCCAGTTCCTCGATCTGGAAGGGTTTTGCCAGATAGTCGTCGGCGCCCTCGTTGAGGCCCTTCACCCGGCCGTCGAGACTGGCGTTGGCGGTGAGCACGATGACCGGCACCGGGTTGCCGCGTGCCCTCAGCCGCTTCAGCACCTCCATCCCGCCCATGCGCGGCAGGGCGAGGTCGAGGATGATCAGCGCGTGGTCGCCGGCCGCCAGCGCATGCTCGACGTCCTCGCCGTCATGTACGACGTCGACGACGTAGCTCGCCTGGCGCAGCGTCTTGCTCAGCCAATCGGCCAGTTCGCGATTGTCTTCGACAAGCAGGAGCCGCATCGTCCATCGCTGTTCGGCAAATGCCTCCATCCGGGTGGCGCCGGGCTTTCGCAAGCGCGGCGGGCGGTCCGAACGGAAAGTTTGAGAGCAATCGATAGTCTCGATCCGCCGACAAGGCAAACGCCGGCTGAAATCGGTTCCGTCGGTCGGCCTGGAGGCCCAATTCGCTCGCGTGATGGATAAAACCGAACGGTTCGGTTCAATTTATGTTGACGGTTCGTGTAACTCAGGTGAACGCTGGCTCGCTGTCCAGACCGTGAGACCTCGTCCGCTAATACTGCAAGTAGTTGATATTCAAACAAAAGAATGTGGCAGCCACGCTGTTCACGCGATTTCAAGGTCGAACCGAACGGTTCGATTTGCACATCTTCGTGATTGGAAATGGCAACAGGACCGACCCATCTCGGGGTGGTCCGAGCGACGCGAATTTCCATTACGGCACGCCACTTGACGGACAGGATTTTGAAAATCTGGAGTACCTAAAATGAACAAGATTGCTCTTACCGCCGCGGTCCTTCTCGTTGCCACGGGCAGCGCCTTCGCCGGCAGCGACCATTACGGTTCCGACAACGTCAACCAGCCGGCCGTCACCCAGTCGGTTGCGCCGCGGTCGGGCGACAACATCGACCGCAGCATCACCGGTTCGATCCGCAAGTTCGAGCAGCGCGATCTCAGGATCACGCCCGATCAGAACCAGCCGGAATCCGGCCAGGGCATTTGGGGCCGCTAGGCCTCCGTCCCGAACCGATCAGAACCACAACTCTCAAATCTGGAGTAACTGAAATGACCAAGATCGCTCTTACCGCAGCCGCCCTTCTCGTTGCCACCGGTGCCGCTTTCGCCGGTTCCGACAACTACGGTTCGGCCAATGCCAACCAGCCGGCCGCCTCGGTCGACACCTCGTACACCGCTTCGGTCAAGAAGTCGGTCGCGAATGTTCAGAAGCCGGTTACCCAGGGCGCCGACCGCGACCTGTTCGGCAACCACTAACCGGCCTGTCAGGGCAACCTTGCCAACATCCCCCCTCAATTTCGGAGTAACTGAAATGACCAAGATCGCTCTTACCGCCGCTGCCCTTCTCGTTGCCACCGGTGCCGCTTTCGCCGGCTCCGACAACTACGGTTCGGCCAATGCGAATCAGCCGGCTGCTTCGGTCGACACCTCGTACACCGCTTCGGTCAAGAAGTCTGATGCGAATGTCCAGAAGCCCGTCACCCAGGGCAGCGACCGCGACCTGTTCGGCAACCACTAGACGGTCGATCCTCGATAGATCTCAAAGCGGCGGGCTTGTCCCGCCGCTCTGCTTTTATGGAGCCGGCTATCCGCAGGCCGGCTTGTGTCGTGCCTATAGGCCCGGCTGCGCACAGAGGCGCTCTATTCCAAATCCTTCGGCCTGACGAAATGCGTCAGTCGCGCTCCGCCGAAGTCGAGCTTCGCCCAATCCTCCTTCACCGTGAACCGGGCCAGCGCCGCCGTCGGAAACTTCGCTTCGACTTTCTTGAACACGCCCTCGTCCGATCCGGTGCCGGCGAGCCGCAGCACGAAATTCTGCAGGCCGGGATTGTGGCCGATCACGACCAGGCTGGTGGCTTTCGCCTGCCGCACGCACGCCAGGATGGCGGCCGGCGCCCCCTCGTAGAGCTCCTCGGCGAATTCCGCCGGCCCATGCTTCGGCAATTCGGCGGCGACCAGCCGCCAGGTGTCGCGGGTGCGCAGCGCCGGCGAGACCAGTGCCAAATCCGGCAGCCAGCCGCGCCGCGAAAGCTCGCGCCCGATCAGCGGTGCCGTCTTCAGCCCGCGCGGGGCAAGCGGACGGTCGAAATCGGCGAGCTTGGGATCGTCCCGGCTCGACTTGGCATGGCGCAGCACAAGGAGTTGTCTGGGCGTCGCCATGGCAGTCCTACGGCGTGATGCGCGCCAGCTGTTCGAGGTCGGTTTCCTCGCGCAGCGGGTCGGGCGCCATCACCACTGAAGTGGCGTTGTCGGCGTCGTCGGCGAAATGGGCAAGCACGGTGTGGCCCTTTTCCATGCGCGCCTTGCCTTCGGCGACCAGCCCCAGCGCCAGCGGATAGAGCCGGTGCTCCACCTTCAGCACCCGCGCGGCTAAAGTGTCCTCGTTGTCGCCGACCATCACCGGCACGGCGGCCTGGGCGATGATCGGCCCGTCATCCATCTCGGGCGTGACGAAATGCACGGAGCAGCCATGGATGCGCACGCCCGCGCGGATGGCCCGCGCATGCGTGTCCAGCCCCTTGAAGGCAGGCAGAAGGGCAGGGTGGATGTTGACCATGCGCCCCTGCCATTTTTCGACCAGGCCGCGGCCGAGGATGCGCATATAGCCGGCCAGAGCCACGATCTCGGCGCCGAAGCCGGTAAGCGCGGCATCGATCGCAGCGTCATGTGCGTCCTTGCTCGGATGGTCGGCGCGCTGAATCACCTTGGTGGCGATGCCGCGCGACTGCGCGAGGCCGAGGCCCGCGGCGTTCGCACGATCGGAGATGACGCCGACGATCTCGGTCGGATAGGTCGGGTCGCTGGCTGCCGCGATCAGCGCCGTCATGTTGGAGCCGCGGCCCGAGATCAGGACGACCGTGCGTTTCCTGCTCATAGTTCGATCGAGCCCCGGTATATGACGCCGGCGTCGCGGCGCGGCACGATGCGGCCGATCGGCGTCACCGTCTCGCCGGCTTCCTGCAGCACCGCCGCCACCTGCGCCGCCTGGCCGGAAGCAACGGCGAGGATCATGCCGATGCCGCAGTTGAAGGTGCGCATCATTTCTTGCGGCGCCACGCCGCCGGTCCTGGCGAGCCACGAGAATACCGGCGGTACGTCGATCGCTTCGAGGTCGAGCTCGGCGGAGAAATCCTTGGGCAGCACGCGCGGAATGTTTTCCGGAAAACCGCCGCCGGTGATATGAGCCAGCGCCTTGATGCCATGCGTGTTGCGGATCGCCTTCAGGATCGACTTCACATAGATGCGCGTCGGCTCGAGCAGCGCCTCGGCGAGGCTGAGCTCATCGTTGAACGGCGCCGGATCGCTCCAGCCGAGCCCGCTGGCGTCGACGATGCGGCGCACCAGCGAAAAGCCGTTGGAGTGGAGGCCGGAGGACGCGAGGCCAAGCAGCACGTCGCCCTCGACGATGTCGTCGGTGGGCAGCAACTGGCCGCGCTCGGCCGCGCCCACGGCAAAGCCGGCAAGGTCGTAATCCTTGTCGTGATACATGCCGGGCATCTCGGCGGTCTCGCCGCCGATCAGCGCGCAGCCGGCCTGCCGGCAGCCTTGCGCGATGCCGCCGACGATGGACGCGCCCTGGTCCGGATCGAGCTTGCCGGTAGCGAAATAGTCGAGGAAGAACAGCGGCTCGGCGCCCTGCACGACGATATCGTTGACGCACATGGCGACGAGGTCGATGCCGATGGTGTCGTGCTTGCTGGAATCGATGGCGATCTTGAGCTTGGTGCCGACCCCGTCATTGGCCGCGACCAGCACCGGATCGGTGAAGCCGGCGGCTTTCAAATCGAACAGGCCGCCGAAGCCGCCGATCTCGCCGTCGGCACCCGGCCGGCGCGTCGCGCGCACGAGCGGCTTGATCTTCTCGACCATGAGATTGCCGGCATCGATATCGACGCCCGCCTCGGCATAGGTGAGCCCGTTCTTGCGCTTGGCCTTGTCGCCGTTGCTCATCTTCGGCTCATCCCTGTTTCCATTGCGGGCTCATCGCATGAATGGTTTCGGGGGGCAAGGCGCGTGAGAGCCAATCTCCCCCTTGAGGGGGAGATGTCGCTGGAGGCGACAGAGGGGGGTCGCCTCGCGTGGAGCTCCAGCGCCTAGTGCGCCAGAGATGGAGGTCGGCGATCGACGCGTGAGGCGACTGGCCTGCCGGCCATCTTCCCCCTCGAGAGGGGAGATCAGCAACTCCTCCCTTGCGCGCACCTCTCATCTCCATCAACTATCTTCCAACAAAACCCATGACGGGACATCACGTGACCATACCCAACATGATCACGATCATGCGGCTGCTGCTGGTGCCGGCCGTGGTGTTGGCCATGCTGCAGGCGCGCTGGGACTGGGCCTTTGCCGGCTTCCTCGTCGCCGGCATCTCCGACGGCATCGACGGTTTCATCGCTCGCCGCTACCGGTTGTTCTCGCGGCTCGGCGCTTATCTCGATCCGGTCGCCGACAAGCTTCTCCTGGTCTCGGTCTTCGTCGTCATGGGTTATGCCGGGGAACTGCCGCTCTGGCTTGTCGTGACCATGGTCTCGCGCGACGCGCTGATCGTCTGCGCCGTGCTTTTGTCCAGCGTGATGGCGCAGCCGGTCGAGATGAAGCCGCTCTTGGTCTCCAAGGTGAACACCGCCGTGCAGATCGCGCTGGCGGCGCTTGTGCTGGGCGAGCTTGCCTTTTCCATGCATCTCTATCCGCTCCGGCCGGCGCTCATATTGCTCTCCGGGGTCTTGACCGTGGCTTCGGCCGCGGCCTATCTCGTGGCCTGGCTAAGGCATATGAGTGGCTATGGCGAAGGCTCCCGGACGAGCAACACCAAGTCGGGCAATTCCAGCACGGACACCTGACGGCGAAGCCTGGACGGCCGCGGCCTCGACCGCGTTGCGCCGGCAGATCGCGTTCTGGCTGATCGTCGCCGTGCTTCTGGCGCTGTTCCTCTATGTCTTCTCCGGCATCCTCTTGCCCTTCGTCGCCGGCATGGTACTCGCTTATTTCCTCGATCCGGTGGCCGATCGGCTGCAGCGGCTCGGCCTCTCCCGGCTGATGGCGACGGTGGTGATCCTCATTGCCTTCGTCGTCGTCGTGGTGCTCGCCTTCGTTATCCTGGTGCCTGTGCTGGCCACGCAGATGGCCGATTTCGCGCGCAAGCTGCCGGAATATCTCACCCGCCTGCAGTCGCTCATCACCAGCTTCGACCCGAAGTGGCTGGAGCAGCGTTTTGGCGTCAACGCGGCCAGCCTGCGCGACGGACTGAACTCGCTGCTCACCACCGGTTTCGGGCTGCTCACCACCGTCTTCACCTCGATCTGGAGCTCGGGCGTGGCGCTGGTTTCGGTGGTCAGCCTCTTCGTCGTCACCCCGGTCGTGGCCTTCTACATGCTGCTCGACTGGGACCGCATGGTGGCCGTGGTCGACAGCTGGGTTCCGCGCGACTACGTCGAGACGGTCAGGGCGCTTGCCCGCGAGATCAACACCGCCACCGCCGGCTTCGTGCGCGGGCAGGGCACGCTCTGCCTTGTGCTGGGCGCCATGTACGCCACCGGCCTGACGCTGACGGGGCTGAACTTCGCCATCCTCATCGGCTTCTTCGCCGGGCTGATCTCCTTCATCCCCTATGTCGGCTCGCTGACCGGGCTGGTGCTGGCGGTCGGCGTCGCCTTCGTCCAGTTCTGGCCGGATTGGACGATGATCGTGGCGGTGGCCTGCGTGTTCTTCGTCGGCCAGTTCATCGAGGGCAATATCCTGCAGCCGAGGCTGGTCGGCAAAAGCGTCGGACTGCATCCGGTTTGGTTGATGTTCGCGCTCTTTGCCTTCGGTGCGCTGTTCGGCTTCGTCGGCCTGCTGATTGCGGTGCCGGCTTCGGCGGCCATTGCCGTGCTGGTGCGCTTTGCGATTGCCCGCTACCTCGAATCGCCGCTCTACAACGGCCATGCCACCGAGCCCGCACCTCCTTTGCCGGCGGATCGCGGCGGCGGCCACCGCTCACCGCCGCGTGGCTGAAATGGCTGGCGAACGAACCGGTCCACCGCGCCAGCTGCCGCTCGATCTCGGCCACGGTACCGGCTACTCGCGCGACGAGCTCGTCGTCTCCGGGGCCAACGCGCAGGCCGCAGCACTGGTCGACCGCTGGCCGGACTGGCCCGCGCCGGTGGTGGTGCTCGCCGGCCCTCCCGGGTCCGGCAAGACGCATCTCGCCCAGATCTGGCAAGCGCATGCGCACGCTGTCGCCATCGCTCCCGATCACATCGGCGAGCACATTGGCGGGCTAGGCGCGAGCCCCGCGCTGATCGACGACATCGACAAGCTCCCGATCGACGAGCAAGGCCTGTTCCACCTGATCAACACCGTGCGCGGCGCCGGCTCCACGCTGCTTCTGACGGCGCGGCGCTTTCCCTCGGCCTGGCGCGTCGCGCTGCCGGACCTCATCTCGCGGCTGAAAGCGGCGGCGACCATCGAGATCCACGAGCCGGACGACCTGCTGCTCGCCGGCGTTATCACCAAGCTCTTCGCCGACCGCCAGGTCGAGGTCGAGCCGCATGTCGTGCAATATCTGGTGCGGCGCATCGAACGCTCGCTGGCGACTGCCATGCGGGTCGTGGAGCGCCTCGACCGCGCCGCTCTCGAGCGCAAGACGCCGATCACCCGAGCGCTCGCCGCCGAGACCGTCAGCGCCATGGACGAGGGCCAGGGCGAGTTCGATATTTAGGATGTCGAGGAAGGCTGTTCCGGGATTGTGCGCTCTCTACGCCCATAATCCGGCCAGATGCCGAGCCAGCAGATAGACTCCCGTATGCGCTGCCACGTAGCATGAGGCGACAAAGACGAAGAACACCAGGCTGCCGATCCGCGACAGGGCGACGCTGCCATTCTGCCTCTTGCTCGGCCGGTTGTTCCAAACCCACAGAGCAGCGCACAGGATTGCCCAGGCGACCGCCACCGGAACCGCGAAGCCATAATAGGCCAAATAGGCCGGGCCGATCAGCGACAGCAGCGCCTCGAGAATAGGCATCCAGAGTCCCCCTTGCCCCGTTTGCCCGGAGTTTAGAGCAACTCCGGGAAAAGCGCGTAGCGGTTTTCCGTCCGGAGTTGCGGGACGATCGTGGCTGTCCCATTTCGAGCCACTTCCCTGGCATCCATCTTGCAGCGCGGAAGACGCCGGTTGATCCCGGTCCCGGTCACATTGCAGATCGGGTTGTAGGCTCGCCGGGCTCGAGGTTGTTGGGGACTCGCCCGGCGGGTTTACTCGGTTCCACGCCGAAGGCTCCCTTCAGAGATCAAAGCCGTTGCTCGATGCTGGACACCTTCAGCCCGTCTTGCCATGGCTGGTGAGCAAGCGCAGCACTTGCACGCTCTTCGGCAGCTCGATCAGGAATTCCGCGTCGCGGTCGAGGTGGTGGACCTGGGTCGGCCCGCCGCCGGTGAAGCGCGCCATTGCCTCGATGCTCTCCCAATAGGAGATCGTCACGAACTCGGAATGGGTCGCCGTGTCCTCGCGAAATGTCTGGACGCCGAGTGCCTTTTCGATGAGCGGCTTGATGCCGGTCTCGTAATTGTAAGCTTCATAATCGTCGGCTTTTTCCGGCAAGGTCCGGCCGCGCCAGATGCGGGCGATGGTGGGGGTCCTTTTAGTGTCGGCCATGGCAACAGAACTTCTGAAGGCCGACAGGGTTCCCGAAGCGCGGGCTCTAGGATGTTCAGGAAACTGGTCGGAGTGGCGTGATTCGAACACGCGACCCCCTGATCCCAAATCAGGTGCGCTACCAGGCTGCGCTACACTCCGAACGGCATCCCCATAGGGTTCCGAACCATTTTGAGCAAGCCCCAAAATGGAAGAGCGGAACGAACGGCGTACATTGGCAGAGTTCGGCACGCAAAGTCCCACGGAAAGTCCCACGGTGTTGCCCAGTCGTTCCCCCCTCCTGCTTTCGAGCCGAAGGTCAAAAATGTAATAAGTCTCGATGCCGGCTGCGGGCGATGGGCAGGCGCAGATACGCGGCGGCGTACGGATGCGCGCCCAGCAACATCTCTATCGACCGCGCCCGCCGTCGAGCTTCGATGCGCAAGGGACGGTAGAGGCCGGAGGATGCTGACTGAAAGCCACAGACAAACAGCAGGTTAGGACGCAAGGAACGCTAAAGTCGATTTTTCCGTTTCGCGTGCGCGCGAAGATACGCAAGAATAGCAAACGCAGCTTGATTGTGTGGCGCGAAATTTGTCGTCTCTTCCTGCTGCTCGTTCCGAGGGCCAGCGACGTCGTTCATCGGAACGGCGGACCTGGATAGACTCGCGCCGTTCGCCCCCAACACCGATCAGATCCAACCCTTTAGTTCAAATCCGATAGCAGCATGTGCACGCACCAGAAGCGAATCTCCGGGTTGCGTCGCTATGGCTAGGCGTCCATCCGCTCCAGTCTGGAGACGCCTGCGTTTGCCGGCTCCAGTTTTATGTAGCACGGACTTACGTCCGACTTCAGCTTTCGCAGCTGTAGACGGATTTTGGCGCGAAGCATTGGGTCGGCTTTGTCCTCGACGGCGCTCAGCACCCTGGTGGCCTCATCCACCTGGCTAAGCTGCGCGAGGCTGCGGCCAAGACCATATCGCGCCCCCGACAGGTCTGGATTGAGCTCAAGCAATTTGCGGAAGGCGTCGGCGGCGTCCGCGTGCCGGCTGAGCAGCTGAAGTTCGACGGCAAGCCTTGACCAAGCCTTGACCGATTTCGGTGCGATCTCCACGAGCGATCCGAAAGTATCGGCCGCCGACCAGTGGTCGCCTTTGGCGGCCAGCAGCTGGCCCAATCCGTAAAGCGTGCGCGGATGGCGAGGGTTGACCTCCAAGATCTGGCGATAGCCATTTTCGGCGTTGGCAAGGTTGCCTGCTTCGTGGAATTTGGTCGCCTGCTCCAGCACGCTCCCGACGGACCTCTCGTCGATCCGGTCGCCGAGATTGCGACCGGTCCTGGTCTTGATCAGGACGCAATGGATGGTGGTCTCCTCCACGCCGTAGGAGTACTTGTACGGTTCGTTGCCGCGCAGGAAGTCGTAGTTGCGGAAGCCCTGTTCGATCGCATGACGAATGCAATAGCCATGCAGCACGAGCCCGGACGGGATGTCGTTCGCGGTCTCGTCGCGTCCCGCGAGATGGAACAGCATCGTTTTTTTGACCCGGTCGACCAGGAATGCCAGGCCCCCGAGCGGCTTGTCGCCCTGCCACAGGATCGGCAGGAACAGCGTTCCGCTTTCGAAGGCGTCCTTGAACAGGATCCGGTTGGACCTGACTAGGCCAGGCAGGAGGTTGCCCTTCCGCGGCGCCCATTTGATCCGCCACATTTCGAGGATGATGCCGATGTCGCGATCTATCGTGGAGGCGTCGGCATGGGTGATGCGGAACTCGCCGGATCCATCGAGCTTGCGCAGGAAGCGTCTGATCTTCTGGCGCGTGTTCGGGCTGGTCTTTTGTTCGAGATAGCTGTCCCAATCGCCTGGCAGTGCGGCGGCCGGGCAGATGCAATTGTCGACATTGTCGGTTTTGTTGACGCGCGGCATCTTGTGGGCCGTCAGCCGCTTGTCGGCAAGGTTGTCGATGAGCAGGCGCCGTCGCTTCTCCGACATGCGCAGATTTTCGAGATGCAGCTTGGCCCAGTTCATCTTCAGAAGATGCCTGGCAAGAGCCGGGATCGCGCGCTCGGCAAAGCCCGGTGCGCACAGGATACCGGCATAGTCGGCCGCGTAGTTGCCGGCCATGTTGATCTCGTTGTGGCAGATACCGGTCTTCTTGTTCAGCCTGGTGCGCAGTCGCAGAGGCAATAGGGCGACATAGGAAGATCCTGGCGGCCCCGAGCGTGCCGCCAGGACGGACCAGGCGTCTTCATAGCGTCGCATATAGGACGACAGGAACGTCCAGGAGAGGAAAAACTGCGCTTCGGGATCCTTTTGGTAGAGATCATCCCAGTTCTTTCTGAGCCGGTTCAGCTCCTCCCGTTTCGTGATGACGTCGATCTGCATGGTTCCCCCGAAATCGTTGCCTGTTCGTAGGTCTCACTGCTCCATGAAGGCTCTCGCCATGCTGTCGGCGATCGGCTTCGTCAGATAGCTGAAGAATGTGCGCGACTCCGTCGCGACGAGGATCTCGGCGGGCATACCCGGGGTCGGCGTAAAACCATGCACCTTTGCCAGTTCGCTTGCCGGCACGCGCACGCGCGCCAGATAGACTTCCTTGGGCGTGGGGCCGCTCATCTCCGGCAACGCATCTGCCGAGACATAGTAGACTTCGCCCTCCAGAACCGGCGTCGTGCGGCGATTGAGAGCGATCAGCCGGATCGAGGCTTGCTGCCCGACCTTGATGTTGTCGATGTCGGTGCGGGGCACCTGGGCCTCGATGACGAGAGGCACGTCCGAGGGCAGGATCTCGAGGATCGCCTTGCCGCTCTCGATAACGCCGCCGGCGGTGTGATAGTACATGCGTATGATCGTGCCGGGCTCGGGAGCCTTGATGGTCACGCGGCGAAGCACGTTCTCCGCCTCGCGCGACTTTTCTCGCACGGCGTCCAGTTCGGCCTCCAGGCTTTGCAGTTCCTGGAGCGCCGCCTGGCGATAGGTATCCTTGGTCTGCGTGATCTGCTGCTCGAACCTGACGATCTGTTCGCGGTTCTCGGCGACTTCCGCCACCATCTTGCCGATCTGGCCATCGGCGTCGGCCATCGCGCGCTGGATCGCCTTTACCTCGGTGCCGCGGATCAGGCCCTGCTCGAGGAGCCTTTGCTTGCCCTGATATTCCTCCTTGAGGAATTGCAGTTGCCGGCGCACCGACGAGATCTGCTCCTCGATGCCTTCGTTGCGGAATTCCATGGCCTTCTTGTTCTGGTCGAACAGCGCTATGTCGCTGTCGCGCTTTCGTTCCGCGGCCTCGAAGTTGGCCTGCTGGCTTTCCATGATCGGGGAGACCTCTGGATCGAACCGGTTGTCGAGGATGATCGCGGGAAATCGGATCTTGCCGCTGCCCTGCACCTCGGCATTCAGCCGGGCCGCGATCGCTTCGAGCCGCGCCTTGCGCAGGAACAATTGCCGTTCGTTGGTCTGCGCGGCGGTCTCGTCGAGCTTTATCAACGGCTGGTCGAGGCTGACATGGTCGCCTTCATTGACCAGGATTTCCTTGATGATGCCGCCTTCGAGATGCTGGACGATCTTGTTTTGCCCGGTTGCGACAAAGCTGCCCTGGGCGATGATGGCGGACGCGAGCGGCGCCGTGAAAGCCCAGGTGCCGAAGCCGCCGAAGGCCACCGTGATCAACAGCGCGCCAAATGCGGTCTGCTTCCAGATCGAGCGCGGCACCTCGGAATACCACTGTATGTCGTGAACTTTTGCGATGTCGGTCGTCATCTTTGCGGCCCCGCTACTGGATCTGATGGCCGAACGAGCCGCCTTCGATGCTCAAGCCCCGGTTTGCAAGGGCCTGCAGCACTTCCTGTCGCATGCCGAACAGGGCGACGGTGCCGTTGACAAGCAGCAGTATCTTGTCGACGCTCTTCAGCAGCGATGGCCGCTGGGTGATGGTGATCACCGTGATCTTGTTTTCCTTGGCGTGCTGGAGGGCTCGTTCCAGTGCCGCGTCTCCGGCCGAATCCAGATTCGAATTCGGCTCATCGAGCACCACCAGGCGGGGATTGCCGAAGAAGGCGCGCGCAAGCGCGACGCGCTGCTTCTGCCCGCCTGAAAGCGGCGCTCCGTCGGCGGCGACGAAGGTCTCGTAGCCGTGGGGCAAGGTGGAGATCATCTCATGAACGTCGGCCAGCGCCGCCGCTTGGTAGATCTCGGCGTCGGTCGCATCGTCACGCATACGGGCGATGTTGGCCTTGATCGACGCCGGGAACAGCTGAACATCCTGGGGCAGATAGCCGATATTCTCGCCGAACTGGCGTGGATCCCAGTTGCGAAGATCCATCAGATCCAGCCGTACGTTGCCTGACGTCGGCAGGATCGACCCGACCAGCATCTTGCCCAAGGTCGTCTTGCCGGCGCCCGAATTGCCGATGATGGCCAGCGAATCGCCCGGCGAGAGCGCGAACGAAATGCCGTTCAGCACAACCCGCTTCGTTCCCTGGGGCACGAACAGGAGCCGTTCGACGTCGAGACGGCCCTCGGGACGCGGCAGGTTCAACCGCTCGAAATTGAGCGGCGACGATTGCAGCAGCGATGCGATCCGGCCATAGGCGGCGCGGGCATGCACGACGTGGTTCCAGCCCTCGATGGCGCCTTCGATCGGGCCGAGCGCCCGGCCGGCGATGATCGATGCGGCGATGACCATGCCGCCGGTGAGATGCCCTTCGATCGCCAAATGAGCGCCCCAGCCAAGCATCGTCACCTGGGTCAGCAGCCGAACGGCCTTCGACATGGAGGCAAAGACGATGTTGCGGTCTTGTGCGATCACCTGCGCCCTGAGCGAGTTTGCGGTGTCCTTGCCCCAGATCTTCACGGCCTCGGGGATCATGGCCAGCGCGTTGATGATCTGCGAGTTGCGCGACATCGAATCGAGATGGATGTTGGCTTTGCTCTGGTGCGCGTTCGCCTCGCCGAAGGTCGCGGCCGTCGCGCGCTGGTTGAGAAGCGTGATGATCAACAGCAGCACCGCCGAGGTCATGACGATGAAGCCCTGATGCGGGTGGATCAGAAACACCACCAGCACCATCAATGGAGCCATCGGCGCATCGAGGAACGACAGCAGCGTGCCGGAGGTCAGGAAGGTCCTCAGTTGCTGCAGGTCGCCCAGGACCTGGTACTCCTTGCCGTTGCTGTGAAGCGAGGCTCTGGCCGCCGCGCTGAGGATCGGCGCACCCAATTGGGCCGCCATCTCGACGGCCGTGCGCATCAGGATGAAGCGGCGAAGCGCATCGAACATCGCCTGCAGCATCACCGCGCCGACGATCACCACCGTCAGCATCACCAGCGTGTCGGGGGAACGGCTGGTGAGAACGCGATCCGAGATCTGGAACAGATAGATCGGGATCGCCAGGACCAGTATGTTGCAGGCGACCGTGAACAGCATGACGATCAGCAGGTTTTTCCTGACCGCGCTCAATCCGGCCCTGAGCGAAGCGCCGAAATCGACCGGGCCGAGGCGCTTGTGGAAAGCGCCGCCACCCCCGCCGCCACCACCGCCGCGCCGGCCCTTGTCGTCGACACCTCCTGGGGGAGATCCGCCTTGCTGCGTCTTGATGGGACCAGTGTCGCCTTCGATGGTGATCATGCCGGGCGACTTTGCCGCGTCTTTCATCTCGGTTACCGACGGCTTGGCTGGCTCGTCGGGCGCGACCTTGGCCTGCGGTTCGGCCGGCCGTTGGGGCACAGGCTGTGGCCTCGGCGGCGCTGCATTGGCCTGGATATTCTGCCTTTCGGCCGCTGGCATTGGCTTCAGCGCGGGTTCGGCCGGCCGTTGGGCCGCTGGCTGTGGCCTCGGCGGCGCTGCATTGGCCTGGATATTCTGCCTTTCGGCCGCTGGCATTGGCTTGAGCGTGGGTTCGGCCGGCCGTTGGGCCGCTGGCTGTGGCCTCGGCGGCGCTGCATTGGCCTGGATATTCTGCCTTTCGGCCGCTGGCATCGGCTTGGGCGTGGGTTCGGCTGGCCGTTGGGGCACAGGCTGTGGCCTAGGCGACGCCGCGTCCGCCGGGACATTCAGTTTGTCGATCGTCGGCGCTGTCGTCGCGGGAGGCTCGGTGGCCACCGGCTCACTTTTTGCAACGGCGGCTGAAGGCGGAGCAGCAGGTTTCTTGGCCGTCAAAGCTGGCCCCTGCCACTCGGCCGGTCGCGTCTGGAATGTTGGCGTTGGCGGCAGCGGCTCAGGTGCGACAGTCGAACGCGCCCGTGTGGTGCCGGGGATGGAACTTTGGCTTGGCTGCGGGGCCGGCTCCGGCTTACACAGTTGGCGCTGCGCCATGAAGTTCGGTATGTCAACGGCGGCTACGGGTTTGGGCGCTGCGGAAGAAGCCGGAGGATGCCCTGCATTGGCGCCCATCTCGTTGGGCAGGTTCGGTGGCCCGCCTGTCGTTTGCAGAACTGGATTTGCTCTTTCCTCGGTTCGCCCCTCCTGCAAGGCGGGTGCGATTTTGATGGGGCCGGCCGCGGCCGCCTTCGCTTCGCTGACCTGTGGATTCGTCGTTGTGGGAGGCGTGACGATTTGCCTGACCACGCCGCCCCCGTCCGCCTGCCCAGCCGGGCTGGTCGATGCAGGGGTTCTCGCTGGCTGGTGCGCAGGCAGGGGCGCTGTGGCCTGCTCTGGTTTCGGCTGACTGGTTACTGCGCTCCGGCCGTCGACCTGCGGCAAAGGTCGGTCCTGACCGGCCTTTACTTCGCGATGGGGGACTGCATCGTAAAACTGGCCGACGGCATTGTCGATTGTCTTGATGGTCCGGTCGATCGCCTGCTCATGCTGCCGCAGGGCGTTCGAAAGCGTCTTGCGAGGCACCGCGGAACTCGACGATCCCGGGTCGTCCTCCTGCATCGCCGCCTCTAGGTCTTCGGCAAACGTGTCCCAAGGCAGGTCGCGATCATCGGTCATTGTATCCCCCGGTTCCCGGATCAGCCCAATATTGTTTGCACGCCGTCCGCCTGAACATGATCCGGCGTCGGGACTATCAAATGGTCCATCTGCGTGTCGTCGGCGCCCGCATCGTCGGCCAGGAACGCGATCGCTTCGTTGACCAGCGCGTCCGGATTCTGTCCGCCGAGTTCAGGATCGCTCGAGATGATGTCGGCCTGGATCAGGATCTCCTGCGAATAGTGCTCGCCGCCGACATAGGTCTTGTCGGTTCCGTCGACGTCGATGATCCCCGCGAAGTTCGCCACCTGATTACCGCCGGTGGTGACGGTCCATTCCGCCTCGGGATGGGCGACGAACTGGTTCATCGCCAAGGCAACCTGATCGCTGTCGCCCAGCACGTTCGTTTGCGACACATACTGCACGTTGAGCAGGTCGCCGGAGATGTAGAGAACCCGCAAGGCGCCGATACCGGCGAAGGCTGGGTCGTTCAGTATGTCGCCAGGGCCGGCGTCCTTGCCGGCCGCGAAGTCCTGGGCCGCTTGAAGATAGGACGTCGGCAAGGCCTCATAGTGGTTCTGGCCGCCGACATTGATGATCGTCGCATCGTTCCAGAGCAGGTTGCCGGCGGTCGAGTAGGAGCCTTCTCCGGATGTCTGGAAACCATCGACCGCGCCGATGAGATCGTTGTCGATCAGGAAATTCATCTGCTGGATGATGTTGGCGTCGTAGATGTTTCCGCCGATGATGATCAGGTCGTAGTAGTGACCGAGCTCGTTCAGCGACACGTCGTTGATCGCCGTGTTGTCGCCGGTGCTCACGCTGGTCCTGACACCCGACGAGGACATAACCGTGGTGTCGTTGTCGGTCATGAAGCAGTACTGCTGGATCCAGTTCGTGATGATGAGGTCGCCGGTGACCTGCGTCACCACCCAGGCGGCGGGGAAACCGTCCGCTGCGGTTGGCGCCACGCTGCCGGCCGACGGGTCGATGTGCTTGAACGCGGCGATGTTGAAGGCCTCGTCGGGGGCGTTGCCCAGCTTCCACCCATTCAGGGAGGAGCTTGCGATATCCGTGTCGCAGCGTGCGTTGATCTGGATGATGGCATTGATTTCATAGCTGTTGCCGACAGTGGCGACGACCGATGTCGTCGTCCAGTTGTTGGTCAGCACGGCCGAATTGATCAGCGTGTTGGTGCCGGTGTCCAGTTCAACGCATGGGCTGAGCAGGCCGTTGCCCCAGCCCGACATGAAATCGGAGGAATCCGGCGGCGTGTTGTAGTCGTCCTTGTCGGGTCCAGCGCTGGCAACCTCGTCATCCTGGTGCTGTTCCTTGAGGAGATTGATGTGGTCCTCCGCCTTCGGCGCGTCGGCATCGTCGACCAGCTGGCCGTTGACATAGGTTCCCAAGATCGAGCCGGAAGTCGCGTCTGGGTGCAGGACGAAGACGTTCGCTTCGCCGCTCGGGTCCTCGGTGTAGGCGGCGATGCGTTCGCCCATGGTCACCACCGCGGCCGCCATGTCGTCGGGAGTGCCCAGCAACGTCACATCGTCGATCGGCGACACGTCCGCCGCCGCGTTCATCAGCGAGGCCAGATGGCTGCTGTCGTCGACCGCCGCGGGCGTGAATATCAGCCCATGTCCGCCGGCGCCGACATAGTCGTTGTCGGACAGGCGGATTTCCTGGTTGATGTAGGCTGCGATCGCGCCTGGAGGTTCGATGTTTGGCAGGACCATGCCGCCACCGAAAGCCGGCAGATGCGGCAGATGGAAGTGATGATGGCCGGGGCTCAGATGGCCGTGCTGAACGATTTCGGGCGGCGTGTACCAGAAGCTCGAACTGACCGTGTTCAGCACCAGGTCCGGCTTGACGCCCATATACGGAACGTGTGGATCGAAATCGTCGAGCGTATAAGGCGCCTTGACGTTGACATTCGTGTTTGGAAGGTCGGGAGTTTCTTCCGTGGTGGCCGCAGCAATCTTGAACTCGTCGTAGGTCTTTAGCTGCCGTGCTTCCTCGACCGAGATCTCGAACATGCCGATGAAATGCGAGATGACCTCGGTCATCTTGTCCAGCTGCATCGTGTACACGGTAGCCTCCGTATCTTGAGATCATTCGCGCTCGGTCGGGGCGGCATGTCTCCCGGATGGAAGGACTGCGCGGAAACTCCGCGCAGTCCCAAGCTGTCTGATTTCGTGACGAAATCAGTCGTGTGACATCGATCAGGTACCGGTATGGTCGCCGGCGTCCTCGCCAGTCAGCGTGTTGTGGTAGTTGCCGCCAACCACGGTCTGGTCGACCAGGTTTTCCTGAAGGTTGGCGCCCATCACGATCTGCTGATTGAAGGCGCTGACGTCGATCAGGCCGTCGGCCGAAGAGTGGCTCGTGCCGGTCACGTAGCCGTCATCGCCATTCTGCGAGCCCCACATCCCAGCGTCGCCGCCGGTGCCGCCGTCACCGTTGAAGGCTTGGCCGCCAGCGCCGCCGGCACCACCGTAGCCGGAAGCGGTGTATCCACCGGTGGCGTCGCCGCCGGTACCGTCAGCCCAGGCGCCGCTCAGCGCATGGCCACCGTCACCACCAAAGGCCGCTGCGAAGCCGCCGAGGCTGTCGCCGCCGTAAGCGTCGCCACTGGTGGCCGCGCCGCCGGTTCCGTCACCGCTGGATCCGTCACCGCCCGTGCCAGCACCGCCCGTGCCGCCGGCGCCGCCGGTGCCGGAGCCCGAGCCCGAGCCCGTACCAGCGCCCCAGCCTGCGCCGAGGGCGCCGCCGCCGTACGATTCGGAGTCGCCGCCGTTCGAATTGGCGTTGCCGCCATCCGAATTGGCATTGCCGCCATCAGCGTCGGCGC
>NZ_LYTM01000016.1:0-110726 GCF_001672445.1 Mesorhizobium sp. WSM3873
ATCCCCTACTGCCTGAGCCAACGCCCGCCCCCTGCGCGGCCAATTGCGGTTTTGCCGACCGGTTGGCAGAGTGCCGCGCGAGAAAGAGGGGCTTCATGCATTCAATCGACCGGACTTCCATCGGCGGCATCGCCGCCGCCCGCATAGCCGAGCTGCGCGAGGCCGAGGCGGCCGCCTTCCGCAAGGCGCGGCCGAAGTCCGAGGCCAAGGTTGGCAACGGCATGGCCGGCTTCCTCGGCGGCGTGCCGATGCATTGGATGACCGACTGGCCGACGCCATTTGCGATCCTGGTCGACAGCGCCAAGGGTGCCACGATTACCGATGTCGACGGCAACAAGCTCGACGATTTCTGCCTGGGCGACACCGGCTCGATGCTCGGCCATTCGCCGCCGGCGGTCGCCCGCGCCATCCGCCGGCAAGCAGCACGCGGCTTGACCTATATGCTGCCCAGCGAGGATGCGCTGGCGATCGGTCCGCTCTTGCAGCAGCGCTTCCGCCTGCCGTACTGGCAGATCGCCACCACCGCCACCGATGCCAACCGCTTCGCCTTGCGGGTCGCCCGCGCGGTGACTGGGCGCGAAAAGATCCTGGTCTTCAACGGCTGCTATCACGGCTCGGTCGACGAGACGATGGTGCGACTGATCGACGGCAAGCCGGTCAACCGGCCTGGGCTGGCAGGCGAGTTCCGCGATCTCAAACGGGCAACCAAGGTTATCGAATTCAACGATATTGCAGCATTGGAAGCGGCACTTGTCGACCGCGATGTCGCCTGCGTGATCACCGAACCGGTGCTGACCAATTCCTGCATGGTGCTGCCGGAGCCCGGCTTCCACGACGCGCTGCGGCGGCTCACCCGGGCCGCCGGCACGCTGCTTTTGGTCGACGAGACGCACACCATTTCAACCGGGCCCGGCGGTTACACGCGACGGCACGGGCTGGAGCCGGACCTGTTTGTGCTCGGCAAGCCGGTGGCCGGAGGCGTGCCGGCCAGCATCTGGGGCATGAGCGAGGAGATCGCGACGCGCTACGGCGCCTACAATCGCAGCAAGGAGCCCGGCTATTCCGGCATGGGCACCACGCTGTCGGCCAACCCGCTGCAATTCGCGGCGATGCGGGCGACGCTCGAAGAGGTAATGACCGAGGAAGCCTATGCGCATATGGACCGGCTGGCGCGCCGCCTCGACGCGGGGCTCTCCGACGTCATCGAGCGAAACAAGCTGCCTTGGCATGTCGCGCGCGTCGGCGCCCGCGTCGAGTTCATCTGCGCGCCCGGGCCGCTAAAGAACGGCGGCGAGGCGGAGAAGGCACATGCGCCGGAACTCGAAGCCGCCGTCCATGTCGCGCTGGTCAATCGCGGCGTGCTGATCGCGCCGTTCCACAATATGATGCTGATCTCGCCGGCGACGACCGCGGCGCAGGTAAGCCGCCTGATCGCGGCTTTCGCCGCGGTTGCCGCCAGGCTTACGGCATGAGACAAGCGGCTATGGACAATCCGAGCACAGTTGTGACCTCCCCTTCGGGCTCGACGCCGGCCGAGGCGAAAGCGTTTCTCGCCGCCCATCCCGACATCGAGGCCTTCGACATCGTGCTCACCGACGCCAACGGCATCGGCCGCGGCAAGATCGTGCGCCGGCACGAGCTGATGAGCATTTTCGAGGGCGGAAGGCATATGCCGATCTCGATCCTCGGCCTCGACATCACCGGTGAGGATGTTCACGAGACCGGGCTGATCTGGGACACCGGCGACGGCGACCTCAGGGCATGGCCGGTCCCAGGCACGCTGGTGCCGCTGCACGGCACCAAGCCGCCGCGCGGCCAGGTGCTGATGGCGATGTATCGTCTCGACGGCCAGCCGATGACCTCCGATCCGCGGCTGGTGCTGGCAAGGCAAGTCGAGCTCCTGGCGGCGCGCGGCCTGCATCCGGCCGGCGCCTTCGAGCTGGAATTTTTTCTGCTCGCCAATGAGCGCGACGCCGACGGCAAGGTGCAGGCGGCGCGCGCGGTGCTCGACGGCCGCCGCTCGGGCAAAACGGAAGTCTATTCGGTCGACCACCTGCACGGCATGGAGCCGCTGTTTTCCGACATCTACGCCGCCGCCAGGGCGCAAGGCATTCCGGCCGAGACGGTGATTTCCGAATATGCGCCCGGACAGTACGAGCTGACGCTCAACTACCGCAAGGACGTGATGCGGGCGGCCGACGACCTGGTCATGCTGAAGCGGCTGGTGAGGGCGCAGGCGCGCCGGCACGGCGTCACCGCCTGCTTCATGGCCAAGCCGATCGAGGCCTATGCCGGTTCGGGCATGCATTTCCACGTCTCGCTGCAGGACGATGCCGGCCGCAACGTCTTCACAGAATCTGCCGGCGAGAAATGGTCGCCCAGCCTGCTCAACGCGCTTGGCGGCCTGATCCACACCATGGCGGAATCGATGCTGGTGTTTGCGCCGCATGCCAATTCATGGCGGCGTTTCGTGGCGCAATCCTATGCGCCGGTGGCGCCGACCTGGGGCGTCAACAACCGCTCCGTGGCGTTGCGCGTGCCGGCGGGCGATGCGATGAACCGGCGTATCGAGCACCGGCCGTCCGGCGTCGACGCCAACCCTTATCTTGTGGCGGCGACGGTGCTGGCGGGCATCGTCAAGGGCCTCGACGAGGCCCTTGACCCCGGACCGGAAACGACCGGCAACGGTTACGAGCAGCCAACGGAAGCCTCCACCATGCCCACCGATTGGCGCGCCGCGATCGAGGCCGCACGTGGCTCCGAATTCCTGAAATCGGCGCTCGGTCCCGACCTGCACAGGACCTTCGTGGCGATCAAGCAGGCGGAATATCTGCGCGTCGCACGCACCGTCAGCGAACTCGACTACCACCTCTACCTCCACGAGGTCTGAGGACTTGGCCTCGCAGACGGAGTGATCACGTTTCGCCGCGACACTCAAAAGTTATAGCCAGGCGACTTTCTGGAACATATCATGAACACATGGCTGTGCTTTCCGTCCGCGAGAAACTGGCGATCCTGTCCGACGCCGCTAAATACGACGCCTCCTGCGCATCGTCCGGTTCGGCGAAACGCGATTCGCTGAAATCGGGCGGCATCGGTTCGACCGAGGGCTCGGGCATCTGCCATTCCTACGCGCCGGACGGGCGCTGCATTTCGCTGCTGAAGATCCTGCTCACCAATTTCTGCATTTACGACTGCAGCTATTGCATCAACCGCTCCTCCTCCAATGTGCGGCGAGCCCGCTTCAGCGTCGACGAGGTGGTGCGGCTCACCATGGATTTTTATCGCCGCAACTACATCGAGGGTCTGTTCCTGTCTTCCGGCGTCATCCGCTCGCCGGACGAGACGATGGGCGAGATGGTCGAGGTGGCGCGAAGGCTCAGGATCGAGGAGAAATTCGGCGGCTATATTCACCTCAAGACCATTCCCGAAGCGTCAGCCGAACTGATCGAAAAAGCAGGCCGTTATGCCGATCGCCTGTCGATCAATGTCGAGCTGCCGACCGACGAAGGGGTGAAGAAGCTGGCCCCGGAAAAGAAGCCGGAAACGATCCGGCTTTCCATGGCCAAGCTGCGCCGCAAGATCGAAGAGAAGGCCGAACCAACGTTGCAGAGCCGCAAACGCGAGCGCTTTGCGCCGGGCGGCCAGTCGACGCAGATGATTGTCGGCGCCGACAAAACGTCCGACGACGGCATCCTGCGCGCCAGCGCCCGGCTTTATGGCAGCTACCATCTGCGCCGCGTCTATTATTCCGCCTTCAGTCCGATCCCGGATTCGTCTGCGGCGCTGCCGTTGCAGAAGCCGCCCTTGATGCGCGAGCACCGGCTTTACCAGGCGGACTGGCTGATGCGCTTCTACGGCTTCTCGCAGCCTGAAATCCTGGCCGGCAGCAATGACGGCATGCTCGACCTTGCCATCGATCCCAAACTTGCCTGGGCGCTGCGCAACCGCGGCCGGTTCCCGGTCGACGTCAACCGCGCCGATCGGGAGGCGCTGCTGCGTGTCCCGGGGTTGGGCACGAAGGTCGTCGACAGGATTCTGCAGACGCGCCGCCATCGCCGGCTGCGTCTCGAAGATGTCGGACGGCTCTGCCATTCGGTCGCCAAGGTACGCCCCTTCATCACTGCGGAAGGCTGGTCGCCGGGCGCGCTCACCGACAAGTCGGGCCTGCGCCAGATCATCAGCCGCTCTTGCGAGCAGCTTTCGCTGTTTTGACCATGGCACGGACCCAGCTCAGCCTCGCATCTCATCTCGTCCGGCTTGAAAGCGAGACCGATTTCGCCGGTTGGCGCGATGCGGCGCGCCGGCTGGCCACGAATGATATTCCGCCGGAAGACGTGGCTTGGCAGGTTGGCCACGACGATGATGATCGCGCCAACGATTTGCCGGCTTGCCGACAAGATGCGCGGCTTGTCGTGCCGCGCGACTTCATCGAACGCGCAGAGACGGTCATCTGTCATTCGGACCCCGAGCGTTTCAACTTCCTCTATCGGCTGCTCTGGCGGTTGCGCGTCGAACCGAAGCTGCTGTTGATCGCTTCCGACCCGGATATCCGCAGGCTCGAGTTCATGGAAAAGGCGGTTCGGCGCGACATTCACAAGATGCGCGCCTTCGTGCGCTTCCGGAAGATCGGCGACGGCGCGGAGGAACGTTATGTCGCCTGGTTCGAGCCCGACCATTTCATCGTCGAGCGCAATGCCGATTTCTTCGTGCGCCGCTTCGCCGGCATGCGCTGGACGATTCTAACGCCGCACGCCTCGGCCGACTGGGACGGCGAGCGGCTGTCGATCGGCCCAGGCGCCGGCAAGCGCGACGCGCCGGCAGAAGACGACGCCGAGACGCTGTGGCGGACCTATTTCGAGAATGTCTTCAACCCGGCCCGCCTCAAGGTGAAGGCGATGCAGAAGGAGATGCCGAAGAAATATTGGCGGAACCTTCCCGAGGCCTCGCTCATTCCAGACCTGATAGCAGGAGCGGACAGAGCCGCGACAGCCATGATCGCCCGGATGCCAACCTCCCCAGCGCCGCACCACGCCAAAGTGAAGGCAAAACACTGGCCTTCGCCGGAGCCGGCGGATGTGGTGGCGCCCGAAAGTACGGATATTCCGGCATTGCGCGAAGAGGCGAGCGGTTGCCGGCGTTGCCCGCTCTGGCGCGATGCTACGCAAACCGTGTTCGGCGAGGGACCGGAGAATGCCGACGTGGTGTTTGTTGGAGAGCAGCCCGGCGACCAAGAGGACCTTGCCGGCAAGCCGTTCGTCGGGCCCGCGGGCAAGGTGTTCGACAGCATTTTGGACCAGGCCGAGATCGACCGCCGCAAGGTCTATGTGACCAATGCGGTGAAGCATTTCAAGTTCGAGCCGCGCGGCAAGAGGCGGATCCATTCAAAGCCCAATGCCGGCGAAATTCGTGCCTGCCGCTGGTGGCTCGACAAGGAACTTGACATCATCAAGCCAAATCTTGCGGTGGCGCTCGGCGCGACAGCAGCGCAGTCGCTGCTCGGCAAGGCGGTGCCGATCACCAGGATGCGCGGCGATGTCATCCAGCGCGAGGACGGCTTGCGCGTCTTTGTCACCATCCATCCCTCCTTCATCCTGCGCATCCGCGAGCACGAGGACAAGGAGGCCGAGAGGGAGCGGTTTCTCACCGATATGAAGAAGGTGAAGCAGCTGATGGCTGCTTGACCGATCTGCGCGCCTGAACGGGACTTGCGCGGACGGATGCTGTTGTACGAGTCGTGCGACTGGGGAGAATTGGGCGAGATGCCCGTCGCCTCGTCATCCACGGGCGAAGCAAGGAGCGGAGCGACGCGCGCGCAGACCCGAGGATCATTCCGTTACCTGCAGGCGTCGCAACGATGCACAATTCTGCTCCGCTGCATTCCATGCCCGAGGTCACGGAATGGATTCCAGGGTCTCCGCGACGGAGCTTCGCTCCTGCTTCGCCCTGGAATGACGACTTCAGCGTTTATTGCGCTACCGGACGAGTATCGCCCTTAGATCATTGACGTTGGTCCCGGTCGGACCGGGCACGAACAGATCGCCGACCGCGTTGAAGGCGGTCCAGGCATTGTTGCCGGCAAGCATAGCCTTGGCATCGACGCCTGCGGCACGCATGCGCGCCACGGTCGTGCCGTCGGCGAAGGCGCCGGCATTGTCCTCGGAGCCGTCGATGCCGTCGGTGTCCGCGGCTAAAGCATGGATGCCGCTGACCCCATCGATGCCGATGGCGAAGGCAAGCAGGAATTCGGAATTGCGGCCGCCCTTGCCTTTCGCCCGCAGCGTTACCGTCGTCTCGCCGCCGGAGAGAATCAGCATCGGCTTCTCGAAAGGCCGGTTACGGGTCGCCACCTCGCGGGCAACCGCGGCATGCACGCCGCCTACCTCGCGCGCCTCGCCCTCGATCGAATCCGACAGGATGACGGCCTCGATGCCTTGCCGCTTCGCTTCGGCGGCCGCGGCTTCCAGCGAGACGCCGGCCGAAGCGATGAGATGCACTTCATTGCCGGCAAAGCGCGGATCGTCGGAGTGTGGCGCATCGGCTGCGGGAGACTGAATATGCGCCATGACCGCATCCGGCAGGCTCATGCCGCAGGCGGCGATCGACGCCAGCGCATCCGCGCGGCTGCCGGTGTCGGGGACGGTCGGCCCTGAGGCCACCAGCGCCGGATTGTCGCCGGGAATGTCGGAGACGACCAGCGATACGACGCGGGCCGGATGTGCGGCGCCGGCCAGCCGTCCGCCCTTTATGGTCGAGACGTGCTTGCGGATGGTGTTCATCGCCGCGATCGGCGCGCCGGAAGCGAGCAGCGCCTCGTTGACGGCGATCTCGTCGGCAAGAGTCAGGCCGGGAGCGGGCGACGGCAGCAGCGCCGAGCCGCCGCCCGAAATCAGCGCCACGACCAGATCGTCCGCGGTCAATCCGCGCACCTTCTCGAGCAGCCGACGCGAGGCTTCGAGGCCGGCGGCGTCCGGCACCGGATGCGCCGCCTCGATGATCTCGATGCGCTCGGATTTTGCGCCATAGCCGTAGCGGGTCACGACCAGCCCATCGATCGGACCATCCCAGACCTTCTCGAAGGCCGCCGCCATCTGCGCCGAGCCCTTGCCGGCGCCGATAACGATGGTGCGGCCCTTCGGTTTTGCCGGCAAATGATTGCGGATCGTCTTTTCCGGATCGGCGGCGGCGACGGCAGCGTTGAAGATCGACGTAAGGAAAGTTTTTGGATCGGTCATTGCTCTTCCGGCGGCAACTTGAGCTTGCTCGCATCGACTCCGAGATGGGCGCAGAGCGCATCGACAACGACACCGTGGTCTTCTCGTTCGGGCAGACCGGAGACGGCGATGACACCGATCACGCCTGCACCCTTCACCGCGACGGGAAAGCCGCCGCCGGCCAGCACATAGTCGGCGATGTCGAGCGCTTCGCCGACCTTGAAGGTGCGGTCGGGTCGCTGCTGCTCCAGCACCATGCGATAGGTGCTTGTGAGATAGCGCTTGACGACATTGATCTTGCGCCGCGCCCAATCGGGGTTGGAGGCGTTGGAGCCCGGCATGGCGGCGTAGAATAGCGGACGGTCGAAGGTCCTGATGTCGACGATGATCGGCAAGTTTTCGTTGAGCGCCCGCTCCCTGATCGCCGCGCCTATCTGGAAGGCCACGGCCTCGTCGAAGGCCGGAAAGACCAGCGTGGCTTCCTGTTTCTTGATCAGAGCGATGTCGTCGGCGGCAGCCATGGCGTTTCCCCTGTCAATGTCGACGCACGCTTTGGCCGATGGCTGACGCGGGGTCAAGCGACGAGCACGTTTAATCTATGCGACAATCGCGCTCTTGGCCGGCCGGCCCGCCACATAGACCTCGGTCACGGCGCGGTCGTCGCCCAGCGTCTGCAGCAGGAAGAGCTCTTCCGCCAGGGTCTCCACCGTCTCCATCCTCAGCCGCATCGCCGGCGTGGCGTTGGCGTCGAGCACGACGATGTCGGCATCCGTGCCTTCTTCCAGCGTGCCGATTTTTTCGGCGACAGACAGCGCCTCGGCATTGCCGCGCGTCAGCTGCCAGAAGGACTGGAAGGGGTTGAGCTTCTCGCCATTCAGCGCGATGACTTTGTAGCCCTCGTCCATGGTCCGCAGCATCGAATAATTGGTGCCGCCGCCGACATCGCTGGCGGCAGCGATCCTGAGCGGCTTTTCGCGGCGGCGGTAGCGCTGGTAGTCGAACAGGCCGGAACCGAGGAAGAGGTTGGAGGTCGGGCAGAACACCGCAACCGAACCCGATTGCGACAGCGCATCGGCTTCGCGCTCGGAAAGATGAATGCAGTGGCCGAACAGGCTCTTTTTGCCCAGCAGGCCGTAATGCTCATAGACGTCGGTGTAGTCGCGCGACCAGGGGTAGAGCTCCTGGGTGAAGGCGATCTCGGCGTGGTTTTCCGACAGATGCGTCTGCATGTGGAGATCGGGATGCTCACGGCAGAGCGCGCCGGCCATCTCCATCTGCTCAGGCGAGGAGGTGATGGCGAAGCGCGGGGTGATGGCATAGAGCTGGCGGCCCTTGCCGTGCCATTCGGCAATCAGCGCCTTGCTGTCGTCATAGCCGGTCTGCGGCGTGTCGAGCACGCCCTCCGGCGCATTGCGGTCCATCATCACCTTGCCGGCGATGTTGAGCATATTGCGGTCGTGCGATTCGGCGAAGAAGGCTTCGGCCGAAGATTTGTGCACCGAGCAATAGGCGACGACCGTCGTCGTGCCCTGGCGCAGCATCTCGTCGAGGAAGAGCCTGGCGATGCGGCGGCCATGCTGCGCGTTCGCGAATTTCGACTCCTCCGGAAAGGTGTATTTGTTCAGCCAGTCGAGCAGCTCGGCGCCGTAGGACGCGATGATCTGCATCTGCGGCACATGCACATGTGCGTCGATGAAGCCCGGCAGGATGAGATGCGGGCGATGGTCGATCGTCTCGACGCCGGCGCCGGCACGCTTGGCGATCTCGGCATGCGGACCGGCGGCAATGATCTTGCCGTCGTCGATCAGCAGCCCGCCATCCTCCTCGTAGCGCCAGGCGGAATGGTCGTCGATTGCTTCGGGCCAGCGCAGGAAGGAGAGCGTGCGGCCGCGCAGGAGTTTCGAGGTCATGCTTACTTTCCGGCGCCTTCGAACCAGGCCACCAAAAGGGCCCGTTCCTGGTCGGTTATCTGAGTGACGTTGGCGGGCGGCATGGCATGCGCGCGGCCGGCCTGGAGGTAGATCTCCCGGGCATGCTCGGCGATGCGCGCGTCGGTGTCGAGCAACACGCCCTTCGGCGCATGGTAGATGCCTTCATAGGCCGGCTCTTCGGTATGGCACATCGAACAACGGCCGAGCACGGTGTCGCGCACGGCCGGGAAATGCGCCGAGGCGATGTAGACCTGGGCAGCAGCGGATGCGGCGGAGGTCTTGGGCTCCGCTGTCAGCACCTTGGGCACGGTCGACAGCCAGATGACGATCATGAACAGCACGGCGGCACCCAGCCAGGTCCAGGTCGGGTTGCCCTTCCTCGCGTGCACGGTGTTGAAATAGTGCCGGATCAGCACGCCGATGATGAAGACCAGCGAGGCGATGACCCAGTTGAACTGCGTGCCGAAGGCCAGCGGGTAGTGGTTCGACAGCATCAGAAACAGCACCGGCAAGGTCAGGTAGTTGTTGTGCAGCGAGCGCTGCTTGGCAATCTTGCCGTATTTCGGGTCTGGCTTGCGGCCGGCGATCAGGTCGGCGACGACGATCTTCTGGTTGGGGATGATGACCATGAAGACATTGGCCGACATGATCGTGGCGGTGATGGCGCCGAGATGCAGGAAAGCGGCGCGGCCGGTGAAGAGGTGGGTCAGCCCCCAGGCGATGAAGACGAGCACGCAGTAGAGCACCAGCATCAGGCCGGTATCGCTTTTGCCGAGCGGCGAGCGGCAGAGCAGGTCGTAGACGATCCAGCCGACGCCGATCGTTGCCAGCGACAAGAGGATGCCGACGGGCACCGAGATGTTGAGCACGTTGGGGTCGATCAGGAAGAGGTCGGCGCCGGCATAGTAGACCACGCAAAGCATGGCGAAGCCCGACAGCCAGGTGGCGTAGGATTCCCATTTGAACCAGGTCAGGTGCTCCGGCATTTCGGCCGGCGCCACGAGATATTTCTGGATGTGGTAGAAGCCGCCGCCATGCACCTGCCACTCCTCGCCGAAGGCGCCGGCGGGCAGGCCGGGACGCTGGCGCAGCCCGAGATCGAGGGCGACGAAATAGAAGGACGAGCCGATCCAGGCGATGCCGGTGATGACATGCAGCCAGCGGACGGCGAAGCTCAGCCAGTCCCAGAAAATCGCAAAATCCATCATCGAGTCGCCCCTGGGAAATCGTCCCTGCCGATCAGGCGACTTTACGGTCTGGAGCGCAAACGAAAAGAGGCGGGGCGCGCGATGACTTTCAAAAAAAAATGGAAAATACTAGGGTCGTCCCACGCAGCCATTTGAGAGCCACGACCGTCGCATGGCCTATCTCGACAATATCGCCGTCTTCGTCCGCGTCGTCGAGCTCGGCAATCTGTCGGCGGCCGGGCGCGACATGCGCATCTCGCCGGCGGTCGCCTCCAACCGCATCAAGGAGTTGGAGAAGCACCTCGGCGTGCGGCTGTTCAACCGCACCACGAGGCAGCTGATGCCGACCGAGCACGGCACGGTGTTCTACACCGGCGCCAAGCAGGTGCTGGACGCGATCACCGAGGCGGAGGCCGCGGTCGCAGCACTTTCCGGCCAGCCGCGCGGCACGATCAAGGTGACGGCGCCGCTCGGCCTCGGCCGGCGGCTGATCGCCTCGGGCATTCCGGATTTCCACGACAAATACCCCGATATCGAGGTGCGGCTGAGACTCTCCGACCACAATGTCGACATCATGAAGGAAGGCATCGACGTCGCCTTCCGGCTTGGCATCATCGAGGATTCCAGCCTTCGGATGCGCGGCATCATGGAATGCGAGCGCGTGCTGGTCGCGGCGCCGAAATACCTCGAGGCGCGCGGCGAGCCGGTCGAGCCGCAGGAACTGATCGGCAAGAAACATGATTGCCTGATGCTGCGCTATTCCGGCACGCGCGAATATGTCTGGACGCTGCAGACGCCGAACGGTCCGCAGAAATTCGAGGTGCATGGACCCTACGATACGGACGATGGCGATGTGCTGACAGGCTGGGCGCTGTCGGGGCGCGGCATCATCAACAAGCCGCGCTTCGAGGTCGAGCCGTTCATCCGCGACCAGCGGCTGAGAGTGATCCTGGCAAAGACGCCGCCGACGCCGGTCCAGTTCGCCGCCGTCTATCCGCACAAGAAGCTGCAGGATCCGAAGGTCCGCCTGCTGCTCGACTTCATGGCCGATCGCTGCCAGCGGCTGATCAAGGACATTCTTGCCGGCAAGTAGGCTGGCGGGCACGCGCCTTCGCGTGGGTGACCACACTCAGTCTTCGTCCATCAGGCGGGCTGTGCCGGATACCCGGATCGAGCTGCCCGGGGTGGGCGGAATATCGGCATGCAGCCGAGAGCGCATGCCCATATCCTCGCCCTGAACGATGTCGACCGCGCCGCCATGCGCCCAGCCAATGTCGCGCAGATAGCCGGCAAAGGCGGCGGTGGCAGCGCCGGTCGCCGCATCCTCATAGACGCCGCCGGAAGCGAAGGGATTGCGCGTGTGGAAGAGACGCGGCGTTTCGGCATAGGCGAGCAGGATCGTTACCAGTCCCTCGCGCCGCATCAGGGCCCGGCCCTGTTTCAGGTCATAGGCCATGGCGGCGAGCGCCTTGCGCGACTTCAAGGCCAGCACCAGATGGTCGGCGCCGCCATGAACCAGCGCGGGCGGAATGGCGGGATCGAGATCGCCCTCCTGGTAACCGAACATCGCCAGGGTTTCGCCGGCCAGCTCCGACGGGGCCGCCCGGCTGCGCGTCGGCGGCGACTGCAGGGCGGCGGCAAAATTGGCGCCGTCGCGAAACCCTTCGACGGTGATGGCGGCCTGGTTCAGGAGCAGCTTGAAAATTCCGTCGCCGAACCTTCTGACCAACGCCGCGCCCAGCGCGATGGTGGCGTGGCCGCAGAACGGCACTTCCGATTCGGGCGAAAAGTAGCGGACACGCCAGCCTTCCCCTTCACGTGCGGCAAAGGCGGTCTCGGAAAAGCCGACCTCTGCAGCGACGCGCTGCATGTCTGCGGCGTCGGGCAGAACCTCGCCAATCACCACGCCGGCCGGGTTGCCGCCACTGTTGCCGTCCGAAAACGCCGCTATGCGCAAAACATCCATGTCGCTCGTCCCGTGTTCGTCATTCGTGTTCGTCAGGCGTGCAGAAAACACGGTTCAATCCGGTTTGGGAAACGAAGAAAGCGACGAGCAGCTGTGAGCATCAGTCATACCTTCGCCAGTGTGCGCCCCTCGATCCGATGCGGAACGAAACCCGCTCCGTCCCCGTTCTGGCGATTGGCGGCTGCACGGCCGCCCTTCGAGACCAGTCCCCAGCTTTCGCAGCGACCCAACGCCACAGGAGCCGACCATGGACGCCATTGTCACCAAGAACGACCTCAAATCCGACGCCAAGAAGGAATCGATCGATCTTCTCAATGCCAGGCTTGCCGATGCCATCGACCTAGCGCTGGTCACCAAGCAGGCGCACTGGAACGTCAAGGGACCGCAGTTCATCGCCATCCATGAGATGCTCGACGAATTCCGCGAGGAGATCGACGGCCATGTCGACATCATCGCAGAACGCGCCGTGCAGCTCGGCGGCACCGCGCACGGCACCTCGCAGGACGTGTCGAGGGCAACGAAGCTCCAGCCCTATCCAACCGACATCCACAAGACCAAGGATCATCTGGCGGCGCTGATCGACCGTTATGCCACGGCTGCCAGGCTGGCGCGTGAGGCGATCGACGAGGCGGACGACGCCGGCGATGCCGACACCGCCGACATCTTTACCGCCTACTCGCGTTCGCTCGACAAATTGCTGTGGTTCCTCGAAGCGCATACGCAGGAAAAAGAATAGCCGGCTCAGCGTTCCTCCGATGGCCGGGTAAATCAGCCGGCCATCGCCTTTTCGGGCGCGGCCGAAGCCTGGGCCGCATGCGACACCAGCGCCGTCATGATTTCGGCGGCGGCGAGCGCGGCGATCACCGGCGGGCGCTTGTCCTTCACGGTATTGCCGCCGATCGGCGAGACGAGACGGTTGAACTGGGCCTCGCTGCCCTCGTCGGACTTCAGGAACCAGTTCTTGAACGTCGCCTTCTTGGTCTTCGAGCCGATCATGCCGACATAGGCGGCGTCGTCGCGCTTGAGCGCCTCGGCGACGATCAGGAAATCGAGCGCATGGTCATGGGTGAGGATGGCGAAGGCCGATCCGGCCCGGGCTTCGCGCACCACCGCTTCGGGCATCGGCGTCAGCCGCGTCTCAACCGTTTCCGGCATGCCTTCCAGCGCATCGGCCCGCGTCTCGACGACCTCCACATGAATGGGCAGCAGCGCCAACGACGCGGCCAGCGCCTGGCCCACATGGCCGCCGCCAAAGACATAGACATGCGGCAGATCCGCCTCCTCGGCCTCGGCCTTGGCGATCAGTTCCTGTTCGATCCTAGCGTCAACCAAGCGGATCAGAACCTCGACTCGGCCGCCGCAGCATTGGCCGATTTCAGGACCCAGTGGAACATCCAGGGTCGCGCAGGTTTCGTCGACCTCGATGCGGGCTTCCCTCCCCCTCCAGGGCAGGGTGGCGGCGGAGCCGCCAGGTCGGGTCACCGGGGCAGTGCGCGGCGCTCTCTTGCCTTCTGAGAGCCCCCCCTCTGGCCGCTTCGCGGCCATCTCGCCCTCAAGGGAGGAGAAAAGCATCTGCCGCGCCTTGTCTATCGCCATGAATTCAAGCTGGCCGCCGCCGATGGTGCCGAAAATCGCCGATGACGAGACAAGCATGAAGGCGCCGGCTTCGCGCGGGGTCGACCCCTTCGTGGCCGCGACCTCGACGAGCGCGGCCCGGCCTGCCTGGCCGAGAAACCCCTTCAGGCTTTGCACTTTCGAGTTCATCGTCTGCATTTCCACCCAGGAAATATAGCGTTTTGTGCCCCGAATTGCACGTTTTGGCCGGTTCAGGCCGGCTTTGCGGCTTCCCGCTTCAGCCTTTCGATCGCCATCAGCACCCGTTCCGGCGTCGCCGGGGCATCGAGGCGCGGGCAGATCTTGTGATCGGCGACACTCGCCACCGCGTCGGAGAGCGCATGCAGCACCGACATGCCGTGCGGCAGCGGCGGCTCGCCGACCGCCTTGGAGCGATGGATGGTCGGCTCGTAGGCCGACGACCAGTCGGTCAGCTTGACGTTGAAGATTTTTGGCCGGTCGGAAGCGAGCGGGATCTTGTAGGTCGACGGCGCATGCGTGCGCAGCCGGCCGCCGTTGTCCCACCAAAGCTCTTCCGTCGTCAGCCAGCCCATGCCCTGGATGAAGCCGCCCTCGACCTGGCCGAGGTCGATCGCGCTGTTCAGCGAGCGGCCGGCATCGTGCAGGATGTCGGTGCGCTCGACGACATATTCGCCCGTCAGCGTATCGACCGAGACTTCCGAGCAGGCCGCGCCATAGGCGTAGTAGTAGAAGGCATGGCCGCGGCCCTTGCTGCGGTCCCAATGGATCTTCGGCGTTTTGTAGAAGCCAGCCGCCGAGAGCTGGACGCGGTTCATGTAGGCTTGCTTGACCAGATCGTTGAAGACGATTTCCTGGTTGCCGATGCGCACCCGGTTGGGCAGGAACACGACCTGGTCGAGCGGCACCTGGTATTTTTCGGCCGCGAAATCGGTCAGCCGCTTGCGGATTTGCCGAGCGGCATCCTGCGCCGCCATGCCGTTGAGGTCGGCGCCGGAAGATGCCGCCGTCGGCGAGGTGTTCGGCACCTTGGCTGTGGTGGTGGCGGTGATCTTGACCCGATCGAGATCGATCTGGAATTCCTCGGCGACGACCTGCGCCACCTTGAGATGGAGGCCCTGGCCCATTTCGGTGCCGCCATGGTTCATATGCACCGAGCCGTCTGCATAGACATGCACCAGGGCGCCGGCCTGGTTGGCCTCGGTCTTTGTGAAGGAAATGCCGAACTTGACCGGAGTCAGCGCCAGGCCGCGCTTGATGAAGCGGCTGTTGTTGTTGAAGGCGCTGATCTCGCGCCGCCGCCGCGCGTAATTGGCGCTTTCCTCCAGCTCCGCGACGATGCGGTGGATGATGTTGTCCTCGACCTTCTGGTGATAGGGCGTGAGGCAGCGTTCGCCGATCGCATCCATCGGGTCATAGAAATTGAGCTTGCGGATTTCGAGCGGATCCTTGCCGACCGCGAAAGCCACTTCGTCGATGACGCGCTCCGCGCCGACCATGCCTTGCGGGCCGCCAAAGCCGCGGAAAGCGGTGTTCGAGACCGTGTTGGTGAAAAGCGGCGCCGATTTCGCGTGCACCGCCGGATAGAAATAAGCGTTGTCGCAATGGAAGAGCGCCCGGTCGCCGACCGGACCGGACAGGTCGGCGGAGAAGCCGCAGCGCAGGGCATAGGTGAAATCGACGCCGAGGATGTTGCCCTCGTCGTCGAAGCCGACCTCGTAGTCGATGGCGAAATCATGCCGCTTGCCTGTGGCGGTCATGTCCTCGTCGCGGTCGAGCCTGATCTTCACCGCGCGCCCCAGCTTCTTGGCCGCGATGGCGGCTATGGCCGCGCATTGGTTGGCCTGCGTCTCCTTGCCGCCGAAGCCGCCGCCCATGCGGCGCACTTCCACCGTCACCGCATGGCTCGGCACGCCGAGCGCATGCGCAACCAGATGCTGCGTCTCGCTCGGCCCCTGCGTCGAGCAATAGACGATCACCTCGTCGTCCTCACCGGGGATCGCCAGCGAGACCTGGCCCTCGAGGTAGAAATGGTCCTGGCCGCCAAGCCACATGCGGTTCTTGATGCGGCGGGGTGCCGCCGCAATCGCCGCGGCCGCATCGCCGCGCTTCAGGATCAGCGGCGTGGTGACCTGCTTGTCCTTGACCGGGTCGAGGTCCCAGATGTCGATCACAGCCGGAAGCTCGTCATATTCGATCCTAGCCAGGCGTGCCGCGCGGCGCGCCGCCTCGCGTGTCTCGGCTACCACGGCGAAGATCGGCTGGCCGTAGAATAGCACCTTGTGCTCGGCGAGCACCGGATCGTCATGCATGTTGCTCGGCGAGACGTCGTTCTCGCCGGGCACGTCGGCACAGGTCAGCACATCGACGACGCCTGGCGTTGCGCGCACCGCCGACAGATCGATGCTCTTCAGCGTGCCGTGCGCGACCTTGGCGAGGCCAAGGCCGACATGCAGCGTGCCGGCAGGCTCAGGCATGTCGTCGATATAGACGGCGGCGCCGCTGACATGCTTGTGCGCGGAATCGTGCCGCTGCTCGGTGGCGACGCCGCCGACGATTTTTTCGGCCTTGAGATTGGGAGTGGCGTGCTTGTTCATCAGGCCGCCTCGTTGCGGGTCACTTGGAACGGCGCCCTGGTGCCGGTGGTTTCGACATAAAAGCGCAGCAAAAGATTCTTCGCCGCCAGCGCCCGATACTCGGCGGTTGCACGCATATCGGTAATTGGCGTGAAGTCGCTGGCGTATTCGGCCATCGCGGACTCGACACTCGCTTCGCTCCAGACTTTGCCGATAAGGGCGGTTTCAACCGCAGTCGCCCGCTTCGGCGTCGGCGCCATGCCGCCATAGGCGATACGGATATCCGCCACGGTGCCGTCCTCGGCCTCGGTCAGGAAGAAGGCGCCGAGGGTAGCGGTAATGTCCTCGTCGCGGCGCTTGGTGACCTTGTAGACGGCAAATTTCGTGCCCTCTGCCGGCACGGGCACATGGACGGCCTCGACGAATTCGCCGGGCTGCCGATCCTGCTTGCCATAGGCAATGAAGAAGGTTTCGAGCGGGATCGTGCGCCGGGCATTTCCCTTGCGGAGCGTGAGCTGCGCGCCGAGCGCGATCAGCGGCGGCGGCGTGTCGCCGATCGGCGAGCCGTTGGCGATGTTGCCGCCGATGGTGCCCATGTTGCGCACCTGCTCGCCGCCGATGCGGTCGACCAGCGGTCCCAAGGCCGAGATGCGCCTGGAAAGCGTTGCGAAGGCTTCGCTGTAAGTCACGCCGGCGCCGATCGTAATCACGCCATCGGCCTCCGAGATCGTGCGCAAGCCGTCGAGGCCACCGATGAAGATAGCCGGCGAAATGTCGCGCATATGCTTGGTGACCCACAGCCCGACATCGGTCGAGCCGGCGACGATGGTGGCGCCAGGCTCCTTCTCGAGCACCATGGCGAAATCGTCGACGTCAGCCGGCACGATCAGCCGCTCCTTACCCGAACCGACCTCGACCCTGGCGCCGTCGCGAAGCGCTCCCAGCCGTGCAGTGATATCCTTGCGCTCCACTGCCAGCGGGTCCTTCGCCGCCTTGCCGTAGCTTGATATGGCGCGCGCGGCGCGCATGATCGCCTCGTAGCCGGTACAGCGGCAGAGATTGCCCTGCAGCGCCTTTTCGATCGCCGCGTCGGCCGGGTTGGGCGTCTTCATCCACAGCGCATAGAGCGACATGACGAAGCCAGGCGTGCAGAAGCCGCATTGCGAGCCATGGAAATCGACCATCGCCTGCTGCACGGGGTGAAGCTGTTCGCCATTGCCGCGCAGATGCTCGACGGTGACGACATGGGTGCCGTCGAGCGAGCCCATGAAGCGGATACAGGCATTGACGCTTTCATAGACCAGGCCCTCGACCGACAGCTTGCCGACCAGCACCGTGCAGGCGCCGCAATCGCCCTCGGCGCAGCCTTCCTTGGTGCCGCGCAGCGAGCGGTTCAACCGCAGCCAGTCGAGCAGGGTCGCGTCGGGAGCGATGTCGGTCAGCGCGACATCGGAGCCGTTCAGGATGAAGCGTATCTGGTTACGGGTCTTGTCGGCCATGTCTCAGCTCCCGCGATAGGTCGAGTAGCCGTACGGCGAGATCAAGAGCGGCACATGATAATGCCGCTCCTCCGCCATGCCGAAGCGGATCGGCACGGTGTCGAGGAAAGCCGGCTCCGGCAGGCTGGCGCCCTGCCCGCGCAGATAATCGCCGGCAGCGAAGACCAGCTCGTACTCGCCGGTGCGGAAGTCGGCGCCGGCAAGCAACGGCGCGTCGCAGCGGCCGTCATCATTGGTGGTGACGGTCTTCAAATGCGTGCGGGCCTGGCCTTCGAGGCGGAAAAGCCCGATCGAAAGGCCCTTTGCCGGCCTGCCGGTCGCGGTATCGAGGACATGGGTCGTCAGACGCCCGCCATCGGCTTTCGACGTTTCTGCCACTGGCCGCCTCCCATCCCAAGTAGTCGAACGTTTTCAGGTCAATTGTGCGCCAATTAAAGGCGATGCATAAGCCCCGGTCGAGCGGAGTGCGGCAAAAAGCACTTTCAAAAATTTTCGGGGGAATGCACGAGCACTCCTTTCGATATCTTCATCTCAACATTCGGGCAGGAGCGATCATGCGTTACGAACGGGACATGCGCGGTTACGGAGCCAATCCGCCGGACCCGAAATGGCCCGGCGGCGCCTATGTCGCGGTGCAGTTCGTCGTCAATTACGAGGAAGGCGGCGAGAACTGCGTGCTGCACGGCGACAAGGCTTCCGAAGCCTTCCTATCCGAGATTGTCGGCGCCGCCCCCTGGCTCGGCCAGCGCCATTGGAACATGGAATCGATCTATGAATACGGCGCCCGCGCCGGCTTCTGGCGGCTCTACCGGCTGTTCACGCAAGCTGAGGTGCCGGTGACCTGCTACGGCGTCGCCACGGCGCTGGCACGCTCCCCCGATCAGGTCGCGGCGATGCAGGAGGCCGGCTGGGAGATCGCCTCGCACGGGCTGAAATGGATCGACTACCGCGATCATAGCGCGGAGGACGAGCGACGCGACCTCGAAGAGACGATCCGTCTGCATTACGAAGTGACCGGCGCGCGGCCGACCGGCTGGTACACCGGCCGCACTTCCGTCAACACGGTGCGACTCGTCGCCGAGGAAGGCGGCTTCGATTACGTCTCCGACACCTATGACGACGAATTGCCCTACTGGTTCGACCGGGATGGTTTGGAGAAGCCGCAGCTCATCATCCCCTATACGCTCGACGCCAACGACATGCGCTTTGCCACGCCGCAGGGCTTCAATTCGGGCGACCAGTTCTTCGCCTATCTGAAGGACAGTTTCGACACGCTCTATGCGGAGGGCAAGGCGGGGCGGCCGCGCATGATGAACATCGGCCTGCATTGCCGGCTGATCGGCCGTCCGGGCCGCGTGGCGGCGCTGAAGCGCTTCGTCGACTATGTGAAGTCGCATGACAGGGTGTGGCTGACCCGGCGCATCGATATCGCAAAACACTGGCGCGAGACGCACCCCTACCAGGCGCCGGCGCTGCGCCCGTCTCGGATGGAATTCGAGGAATTCGTGCATGCCTTCGGCGGGGTGTTCGAGCATTCGCCGTGGATCGCCGAGCGGGCCTACGAACTGGAGCTCGGCCCGGCCCATGACAGCGCCGGCGGCCTGCACAACGCGCTCTGCCGCGTCTTCCGCGCGGCGACCGAGGCCGAGCGGCTTTCCGTGCTCAACGCCCATCCCGACCTTGCCGGCAAGCTGGCGGCGGCCAAGCGGCTGACGGCGGAATCAGCCAAAGAACAGGCCTCCGCCGGGCTCGACGCGCTGACCGACAAGGAGCGCGAGCTGTTTTCGAAGCTCAACGCCGCCTATGTCACGACCTTCGGCTTTCCCTTCATCATCGCGGTCAAGGGCAAGACGAAGGACCAGATCCTGGCGGAGTTCGAGGCGCGCATCGGCAACAGCCGCAGCAATGAATTCGACACCGCGTGCAAACAAGTCGAGCGCATCGCGCTGCTTCGGCTGAAAGACATGCTTCCAAAATAGGCTTCAACACATGGACAGGATGAACATGGCCGAGCGAACCTATTACGCGCCGCATGGCGGCCATCCCGGTCAGCACGAGCTGTTGACCGGCCGCGCCGTCTTCACCGAAGCCTATGCAGTCATCCCCAAGGGCGTGATGCAGGACATCGTCACCAGCCCGCTGCCGTTCTGGGACAAGACAAGGGCCTGGATCATCGCAAGACCGCTTTCGGGCTTCGCCGAGACCTTTTCGCAGTACATCGTCGAGGTCCTGCCCGGCGGCGGCAGCGACCGGCCTGAGCTCGACCCCGAAGCCGAGGGCGTGCTGTTCGTGGTCGAGAGCGAGCTTACGGTCTCGCTTGCCGGCAAGAACCATGTGCTTCGCCCAGGCGGCTTCGCCTTCCTGCCGCCGGGCAGCGGCTGGACGGTGCGCAATGAGAGCAGCGGTGCGGTCCGCTTCCACTGGGTCCGCAAGGCCTATGAGGCGGTCGACGGCCTCGACGTTCCGGAAGCCTTCTTCAGCAGCGACAAGGAGGTCGAGCCGAGCCCGATGCCCGGCACGGGAGGCCACTGGGCGACGACGCGCTTCGTCGACCCGGCCGACATGCGCCACGATATGCATGTCACCATCGTCACGCTCAAACCCGGCGCGGTCATCCCCTTCGCCGAGACCCATGTCATGGAGCATGGGCTCTATGTGCTCGAAGGCAAGGCAGTCTATCGCCTCAATCAGGACTGGGTCGAGGTCGAGGCCGGCGACTTCATGTGGCTGCGCGCCTTTTGCCCGCAGGCCTGCTACGCCGGCGGTCCCGGGAATTTCCGCTACCTGCTCTACAAGGACGTCAACCGGCACGCCAAGCTTGGCGGCGCCCTTGGGGCTCGCGCGCGGTGACCCAAATCGTGGCCCAGCCGCTGACACGCGAAAACTTCGCGCCGTTTGGCGACGTGATCGATATGGGCGGCGAGAACCGCTACCCGATCAATGGCGGCAAGGCGATGCGCTACCACGATCTCGCCACCGCCGAGGCCACCGGGCCGAATGCCAAGGTGCTGATCTCGATGGTGCGCGGCACCCCCTACGAGATGCCGCTGAAACTGACCATGGTCGAGCGCCATCCGCTCGGCAGCCAGGCTTTCATTCCGCTGTCGCCGCGGCCCTTTCTGGTTGTCGTCTGCCATGACACTCCGGACGGCCCAGGCGAGCCGCACGCCTTCATCACCGCGCCCGGGCAGGGCATCAACTACCGGCGCAACCTCTGGCACGGCGTGCTGACGCCGATCGGCGAGGAACAGGACTTCCTCATCGTCGACCGCGGCGGCGACGGCGCCAACCTCGAAGAGTGCCATTTCTCGCACCCTTACGAGATCCATCTTCCCTGAAAGCTGCCAGTTTTTCCCGATGACAGACATTTCGCTGATCGACCGCCTGCTCGACGTTATCGAGCACGATATCGTGCCGAAGACCGCTGAAGGCGTTGCCCATGGCAACAAACTCTTCGGCGCCGCCATCCTGCGGAAAGACGACCGCTCGCTGGTGCTCGCCGAAACCAACAACGAAATCGAAAATCCGCTCTGGCATGGCGAGATGCACTGCCTGAAGCGATTTTACGAAATGCCCAGGGCCCAGCGCGTCGACACCAGGGATGCGCTGTTCCTGGCCACGCACGAGCCCTGCTCGCTGTGCCTGTCGGCGATCACCTGGACCGGCTTCGACAATTTCTACTACCTCTTCAGCCACGAGGACTCGCGCGACAGCTTCGCCATCCCGCATGACCTGAAGATCCTGAAGGAGGTCTTCACACTCGATCCCGGCGGCTACAACGCCGAGAACGCCTATTGGAAGAGCTTTTCCATACGCCGGCTGGTGCGCGCTTTGCCCGAGGCGGAACGCAGGCGGCTGGAGGCGCGCATTGCCAAGATCTCCGCACGCTATGACGCGCTGTCCGGTACATACCAGGCGAGCAAGGCCGACAACGACATTCCGCTGAACTGACGCTTTGAACTGACGCTTATTGACCAGCCGATTTCGCCGGCTGGCCCACGACGCCTCAGCGACGGTTCCATCATGTGCCTTGCATGAAAACCGTCACAGAATTCCCTCGCAAGGTCGTCGAATTTCCCGATATGGGCATCGTCATGCCGGATGGCTGCCGGCTGTCGGCGCGTATATGGATGCCTGAGGATGCCGGCGACAACCCGGTGCCGGCGGTCCTCGAGCATTTGCCCTACCGCAAGCGCGACGGCACCATCTTCCGCGATCAGCTGACGCATCCCTATTTCGCCGGACACGGCTATGCCTCGATCCGCGTCGACATGCGCGGCAACGGCGATTCCGAAGGGCTGATGGACGACGAATATTCCGAGCAGGAATTGCAGGACGCCTGCGACGTCATCGCCTGGGCGGCCGCGCAGCCCTGGTGCAACGGCAATGTCGGCATGATGGGCATATCCTGGGGCGGCTTCAATTGCCTGCAGGTCGCGGCAAAGCAGCCGCCTGCGCTGAAGGCGGTGATCAGCCTGTGCTCGACCGTCGATCGCTATGCCGACGACATCCACTACAAGGGCGGCTGTCTGCTGCTCGAGAATTTCGGCTGGGCCTCGACGATGCTCTCCTACTCATCGCGGCCGCCGGATCCGGAAATCGCCGGCGGCAACCGCTGGCGCGATCTGTGGCTGAGCCGGCTGGAGAACCAGGCTTTTCTCGCGCCGCTATGGCTCAGCCACCAGCATCGCGATGCCTACTGGAAACGCGGCTCGATCTGCGAGGACTTTTCGGCCGTTAAGGCGGCAGTGCTGTCGATCGGCGGTTGGCATGACGGCTACCGCAACACGATCTCCAATCTCGTCACCAACATCCAGGCGCCGGTGAAGGGCATCGTCGGCCCCTGGATCCACAAATATCCGCATTACGCGGCACCCAATCCGGCCATCGGCTTCCTGCAGGAGGCGCTGCGCTGGTGGGACCGCTGGCTGAAGGGCGCGGCGACCGGCGTCGAGGCCGACCCGGACTACCGCGCCTATGTGATGGACAGCGTGCGTCCGGCCCGCTGGCATCCCGAACGGCCAGGCCGCTGGATTGCGGAACAGCAATGGCCCTCGCCCAACATCAAGATCAAGGCAACCGGGCTCATTCCCGAGGGCGCCGGGCCGGCAATCGTCGCCTCGCCGCAAAGTTGCGGGCTTGCGGGCGGCGAGTATTTTCCCTTCACCTTCGGTCCGGAACTGCCGGGCGACCAGCGCCCCGACGACGCGCTTTCGGTATGCTTCGACCAGGTCGAACTCGAGGAGGCGATCGACATCGTCGGCGCGCCGGAAGTCGAAGTACGGGTCGCCTCGGACCGCCGCCAGGCCAACATCGCGGTGCGTCTCTGTGACGTGCATCCGGACGGCGCCTCGGAGCTGATCTCCTATGGCGTGCTCAACCTCACCCACCGCAACTCGCACGAGTTCCCGGAAGCGCTGGTGCCAGGCGAGACGGTCTCGGCACGCGTCGTGCTCGATCAGTGCGCCTACCGGGTGCCGGCCGGGCACCGGCTGCGGGTCGCCGTCTCGACGGCCTACTGGCCGATGATCTGGCCGTCGCCGGAGCCGGCGACGCTCGAACTGTCGGCCGCGACGCTCAAGCTGCCGCTGCGCCCGCCGGCGACGGCCGACGAGGTGTCGTTCCTCGAACCGGAAGGGGCTACGCCCTGGGCGACCGAGACGATCAGGCCGACCAATTCCGAACGGCATATCCACCGCAACGAAAAGACCGGCGTCGTCACGCTTGCCGTAACGGACGATTTCGGCGAGGTGCGCGACCTGGAGCACGGGCTGGTCCACGGCAGCATGGTCAGGGAGACATGGGCGATCCAACCCGACGATCCCCTGTCGGCGACGGGCAGCACGCATTGGACGCAGACATTGTCGCGAAATGAATGGTCGGTGCGGACCGAGACCTTCGCCGAGATGCGCTCGGACGCGCAAGACTTCATCCTCAGCGCCAGAATCGAGGCCTATGAGGGCGAAACACTGGTGTTCGAGCGCGATTTCAAACAGACGATTCCCCGCGCTCTCGTGTGAGCGCTGACAAGATTGGTCCAAATGCGACGCGCCATTTACGCCACGGCATGTCGCATTCGGTCTTGCTTACAGCTTTCCGTTGCGCTCATTATCCCTCACAAGAACAAGAACCGACCACATGGTCGTACCATCAGAGTGAGGAACCCGTAATGACAAACGAACTCGACTATCTCAGCCGGCGCGTCGCTGCCGGAAAGCTCAGCCGCCGCGACTTCCTTGGCCGCGCCGCCGCGCTCGGCGTCACCGCGCCCTTCGCCAACTCGCTGCTTTCGAGCGCTGCCCGGGCTGCCGGCCCCGTCAAGGGCGGCACGTTGAAGGCCGGCCTGGTCGGCGGTGAATCCACCAACAGCCTCGACCCCGCGCTGATGATGACCCAGGTGCCCTTCGCCTTCGGCAAGTGCTGGGGCGAAATGATCGTCGAGCTGTCGCCCGACGGCAAGCTCGAGAACCGCATCGCCGAGGAAATCGGCTCTTCCGACGACGCCAAGGTCTGGACGCTGAAGATCCGCGACGGCATCGAATTCCACAACGGCAAGACGGTGACCGCCCAGGACGTGGCAGCCACGCTCGAGCGCCATTCGGACGAGAAGTCGAAGTCCGGCGCGCTCGGCTACATGAAGGGCATCGAGACCATCAAGGCCAACGGCAAGGAAGTGGTGCTGACCCTGAAGGAAGCCAACGCCGACCTTCCCTATCTGCTCAGCGACTATCACCTGATCGTCCAGCCGAATGGCGGCAAGGACAAACCCGATGCCGGCATCAGCGCCGGCCCTTACAAGGTCAAGGTCAACGAGCCCGGCGTGCGCCATGTCGGCGAACGCTTCGCCAACTACTGGCAGGGCGACAAGATGGGCCATGCCGACCAAGTCGAAGTCGTCGTCATCAACGACGCGACGGCGCGCACGGCGGCCCTGCAGGGCGGTCAGGTCAACATGATCAACCGCGTCGAGCCGAAGATCGTCGACCTGATCAAGCGCGTGCGGGGCGTCACCATCCGCAACCACTCCGGTCCCGGCCACTACGTGTTCATCATGCATTGCAACACGGCGCCGTTCGACAACAACGACCTCAGGATGGCGCTGAAGCTGGCGATCAACCGCGAAGAGATGCTGAACAAGGTGCTGCGCGGCTACGGCTCGCTCGGCAACGACTTCCCGATCAACGCCTCCTACCCGCTGTTCACCGAGATCGAGCAGCGCAAATACGACCCCGACAAGGCCAAGTTCCACTACAAGAAGTCGGGTCACGACGGCGCCGTCCTGCTCAGGACGTCGGATGTCGCCTTCCCCGGCGCGGTCGATGCCGCGCAGCTCTATCAGCAGAGCGCGGCCAAGGCCGGCATCAAGCTGGAAATCAAGCGCGAGCCCGGCGACGGCTATTGGAACGAAGTCTGGAACAAGCAGCCCTTCTGCGCTTCCTATTGGGGCGGCCGCTCGACGCAGGACCAAATGTACTCGACCGCGTACCTGTCGAGCGCCGACTGGAACGACACGCGGTTCAAGCGGCCGGACTTCGACAAGATGGTGCTGGCGGCGCGCGCCGAGCTCGACGAGGCCAAGCGCAAGCAGATGTACCATGACATGGCTGTGATGGTGCGTGACGAGGGCGGCTTGATTCTGCCGATGTTCAACCAGTTCATCGACGCAACTGGTACCAAAGTCGGTGGCTGGGTGGACGATCCGCATCAGGAGCTGATGAACGGCTACGCCTTGGCGAAGTGCTGGATGGAAGCCTAAGGTCCGGCCTTGCGGAGATGTCCTCACCCGTCGTGAAACTGGTGGCCCAGCGCGCTGCGCTGGGCATCCTCCTTCTGCTGGCCGTTTCGGTCCTGATCTTCGCCGGCACGCAGATCCTGCCCGGCGACGTCGCCCAAGCCATCCTCGGACAATCGGCGACGCCGGAGTCGCTCGCCAATCTGCGCGAACAGCTCGGACTCAATCAGCCTGCCTATATCCGCTACTTCCACTGGCTGGGCGGCGTGCTCACCGGCGATCTCGGCACTGCCATGTCGAGCGGCCAGGACATAGCGACATCGATCAAGGAACGGCTGTGGAACACCTTGTTCCTGGCCTTCTGGGCGGCAATCGTGGCCATTCCGCTGGCGATCACGCTTGGCCTGATCGCGGTGCGCTACCGCAATGGCTGGGTCGACAAGATGATCTCCGGGGTGGCGCTCGCCTCGACTTCGTTCCCGGAATTCTTCATCGGCTACCTGCTGGTCTTCTACTTCGCGGTCGAGCATCAATGGTTCCCCGCCATCTCGACCGTCTATGACGGAATGTCGTTAGGCGAGCGCTTGCAGGCGATCGCGCTGCCGGCGGCGGCGCTGACGCTGGTGGTGCTGGCCCACATGATGCGCATGACGCGAGCGGCGATCCTCAACGTCATGCAATCGGCCTATGTCGAGACGGCGGAGCTCAAGGGGCTCTCGGCTTTCGCGGTCATCCGCAAGCATGCCTTCCCGAACGCGATCGCGCCGATCATCAATGTCGTCATGCTGAACCTCGCCTATCTGGTGGTCGGCGTCGTCGTGGTCGAGGTGATCTTCGTCTATCCGGGCATGGGGCAATATCTCGTCGACCACGTCACCAAGCGCGACGTTCCCGTCGTCCAGGCGGTCGGCCTGATCTTTGCGGCCGTCTATATCGCCCTCAACATCATCGCGGACATTGCGGCGATCGTCGCCAATCCGCGGCTCAGGCATCCGAAGTAGGGGGCGCCGGTATGCTCGATATCAGACGCACTCCTGTCGCGGCGCTGATCGGCATTGTGCTGACGACACTGTTCGTGCTGGCCGCGGTCTTGGCGCCATGGATCGCCCCGCACGGCAATGCCGAGATCGTCAGCGACGTCCCTTGGGAACCGATGTCATCGGTGCACCTGTTGGGCACCGACAATCTCGGCCGCGATCTCCTGTCCCGCATGATCTATGGCGCCCGCATCACGCTGTTCATCGCCGTGCTGGCCACCGCGCTGTCCTTTTCGCTCGGCGCCATTCTGGGCTTCTCGGCGGCGGTGTTCGGCGGCTGGTTCGACACGATGCTGTCGCGCCTCGTCGACCTGCTGATGTCGATCCCGACGCTGATCATGGGCCTGGTCGTCCTGTCGGTGCTGCCGTCCAACCTGGTGACGTTGATCCTGGTGATGGGCATCCTCGATTCGACCCGTGTCTACCGCTTGTCGCGCGCGGTGGCGGTCGACATCAACGTCATGGACTATGTCGAGGCCGCGAAACTGCGCGGCGAAGGCAGCGGCTGGATCATTTTCCGCGAGATTCTGCCGAACGCGCTGTCGCCCCTGGTCTCGGAACTCGGTCTGCGCTTCATCTATGCGGTGCTTTTCCTGTCGACGCTCTCCTTCCTCGGCCTCGGCGTGCAGCCGCCGGACGCCGACTGGGGCGGCATGGTGAAGGAGAACAAGGACGGCATCGTCTTCGGCATCCCGGCGGCGCTCATCCCGGCGGCGGCGATCGCGGCTCTGGCGATCTCGGTCAACCTTGTCGCCGACTGGGTACTCAACCGCACGACCAGCCTGAAGGGAGGGCGCGGGTGATGGCTGACAGCAAAGCAAACTCCGGCCGACTCCTCGACATCCGCAATCTGCGCATCGAGGCGACCGTCTACCCGCCCGGCGAGGCGCCGAAGACCATCACCCTTGTCCATGATGTCTCGCTGACGCTGGAGAAGGGCAAGGTGCTCGGCTTGATCGGCGAATCCGGCGCCGGCAAGTCGACGATCGGCCTGTCCTCCATGGGCTATGGCCGGGGCGGCGTGCGCATTACGGGCGGCGAGGTGATCCTCAACGGCCGCGACATACTGAAGGGCGGCAAGGAGGGCTTGCGCAAGCTGCGCGGCCGCGAAGTGTGCTATGTCGCCCAGTCGGCGGCGGCGGCCTTCAATCCGGCGCACCGGCTGATGGACCAGGTGGTGGAGGCGACGCTTCTGCACGGCACGGCAACCCGGGCCGAGGCCGAGAAGCGAGCCGTCGCGCTGTTCAAGAAGCTCAGCCTGCCCAATCCGGAAACGATCGGTGAGCGCTTCCCGCACCAGGTCTCCGGCGGCCAGTTGCAGCGCGTCATGACGGCGATGGCGCTTTGCTCCGAGCCCGACCTGATCGTCTTCGACGAGCCGACCACGGCGCTCGACGTGACGACGCAGATCGACGTGCTGGCGGCGATCAAGGACGCAATCCGCGATACCCATGTGGCGGCTTTATACATCACCCACGACCTCGCCGTGGTGGCGCAGGTCGCGGACGAGATCATGGTGCTGCGCCATGGTCGGCTGGTCGAATGGGGCGGTACCCGCCAGATCATCAAGGAGCCGCGCCAGGAATACACCAACGCGCTGGTCTCGGTGCATGAGATCGAGCACAACGAACAGCAGCCCGGCACCACACCGATGCTGTCGGTGAAGAACGTGACGGCCGCCTATGGCGGCGGCCTCGTCAAGGTGCTGAAGAACGTCTCGGTCGACATCTACCCGGGCCAGACGCTGGCCGTCGTCGGCGAGAGCGGTTCCGGCAAATCGACGCTGGCGCGCGCCATCACCGGCCTCCTGCCGCCCGAGCAGGGCAGCGTCTTCTTCGACGGCCGCACGCTTGGCAACAGGCTCTCCGATAGGCCGAAGGAGGATCTGCGCCAGCTGCAGATGATCTACCAGATGGCCGATGTGGCGATGAACCCGCGCCAGACCGTGGGAACGATCATCGGCCGGCCGCTCGAGTTCTATTTCGGCATAAGGGGCCGCGAGCGCGACAAGCGCGTCGCCGAGCTGCTCGACCAGATCGAGATGGGCAAGGGCTTCATCGACCGCTATCCGGCCGAGCTTTCGGGCGGCCAGAAGCAGCGCGTCTGCATCGCCCGTTCGCTGGCCGCCAAGCCGAAGCTGATCATCTGCGATGAGGTGACCTCGGCGCTCGATCCGCTGGTCGCCCACGGCATCCTCAAGCTGCTGCTCAACCTGCAGCAGATCGAGAAAGTGGCCTATCTCTTCATCACCCACGACCTCGCGACAGTGAAGTCGATCGCCGATTCGATCGCGGTCATGTATCGCGGCGAGGTCGTCCGCTACGGCTCCAAGAGCAAGGTGCTGGCGCCGCCCTTCGATGCCTATACCGACCTTCTATTGTCCTCCGTCCCCGAAATGGAGATCGGCTGGCTGGAGAAGGCGATCGCCGGCCGGCGCATGGAAAGCGCCGGCAACTAAGCTGGCTTGCTCTTCTCTGTGCTTCTGGGACTTGGCCGGGTCGGTCAAGCCCTCGATGCTGATCCTCCCGCAAGACCGCATGGAATTGCCGTGGCGCTTAAATCCAAATTGCTGCTCATCATCCTTGACGGCGTGCCCTACCGGAACTGGCGCCGGCTCATGGGCAATCTCGAAGGCTGGGTACAATCGGGTGAGGCGCAAGTGTGGAGAATGCGCTCCGTGCTGCCGTCAACATCGGCCTGCTGCTACGCCTCGATCCATACCGGGGTCACGCCGCAGGTTCATGGCATCCTCTCCAACGAGAACCGGTTCCGGGTCAGGCAGCCCGATATCTTCTCGGAGGTCAGCAAGGCGGGCGGCAGAACCGGGGCGGTGACGCATTCCTACTGGTCGGAATTCTTCCGCTCCCATCCGTTCGATCTGGTCGAGGACATGGAATTCGACGAGCCTGGCGGGCCGATCACGCATGGCCGCTTCCACACCATGACCGGCTACAATCTCAAGAACCAGATGACGCCGAGCGATGTCGACCTGTTCGCGACATTGACCATGCTCACCCGCCGCCACGGCATCGACTACGGCATCCTGCACAGCTGCACGCTGGACTCGATGGGCCATCGCTTCGGCCACAACTGCCACGAGATGGATCATGCCTGCTACGCGATGGACGGTATGCTCGCCGCCTTCCTCCCCGGTTGGCGCGAAGCCGGCTATGAAGTCATCGTCACCGCCGATCACGGCCAGACGGACCGCGGCCATCACGGCGGGCATGACGACGAGATGCAGGATTTCGCGCTCTACTATTTCGGGCCGGCGAAGGGTCCAGAAGCCGACGCGCTGCTCGACCAGCTGCAGCTCGCGCCGACGGTGCTGAGCCGGCTCGGAGTGGAGGTGCCGGCGACGATGAAGGGGAAGGTGTTTTTGATTTAGCTCCCCCTTCTCCCCTTGTGGGAGAAAGGTGTCGCCAAAGGCGACGGATGAGGGGTGTTCCAGTGAACGCCAACGCCTCACTCCGCTGGAACACCCCTCAACTGTCTCGGCGCTCCGCGCCGATCTACCTTCTCCCACAAGGAGAAGGGGGCGCCACCTCTGGCAACGCTCATCTTCTTCGGCTAGCTTCCGAAAATTCCTTGGCGGAGGATGAACCTTTTTGGACCGACCAGCGACAGAGCCACGAGGAGCCAGGCGGCTCGACCGGCCATGAACGCGGCGACCGAAACCGATCGCGCGCTTGTAGACCGGGTCGCGAAGGGCGACCGGGCCGCCGTGCGGCTCCTGTTCATGCGTCACCACGCGCGGATCTACCGTTTCGTGGCGCGCCAGACGGGATCGGAAATGATGGCCGACGATATCACCAACGAGGTCTTTCTTGAGTTGTGGCGCCAGGCGCCAGGCTTCGAAGGCCGCTCCGAAGTCTCGACCTGGCTGCTCGGCATCGCCCGCTTCAAGGCGCTGTCCTTGCTGCGCAAGAAGAAGGAAGACTGGATCGACGACGATGCCGCGGCGCAGGTTCCCGACAGCGCCGACACGCCGGAAGTCGTCACCATGAAAGAGGACAAGGCCGCCGCCTTGCGCCGCTTTGTCGATGCCTTGCCGGAGGAACACCGCACGGTGGTCGACCTTGCCTATTACCATGGCCAGTCGGTGACCGAGATCGGCGAGGTGCTCAACATCCCGGTCGCCACCGTCAAGACCAGGATGTTCTACGCCCGCAAGAAACTCGGCGAGGCCCTCAAGGCCGCCGGTTACGACAGGGGGTGGCCATGAGCGCCGCTGAAAAGATGTCGCGCCGCGACGAGATGGAGACGTTGCTGCCGTTCTACCTCAACGGTTCGCTGGAAGGCGCCGAACTCGAAGCCGTCGAGGAATGGCTGGCCTCCGATCCTGCGGCGATGGCCGCGCTCGGCGAGGCGGAGGCCGAATTCTCTGGCACCGCCGCCGCCAACGAGGCGATCCGACCGCCGGCCGACGCGCTCTCCCGCTTTGCAAGGGCGCTCGACGCCGAGGCCGGTCCGGCGCGCGCGCCCGCCGGCCAGTCATGGCTGGCGAAGGTCTTCGGCCGGGTCACGGCGATCCCCTCGGGCGTCGCCTGGACGGCGGCCGCGGCGCTGCTTGCGCTGGTCGTGGCGCAGTCTTTCGAGCGGCCGGGCGGCAAGGGCAACGACTTTGAAATCGCCGGCGCTCAGGATGATCTGGCGAACCTGCCCTTCGCCCTGGTGAAGTTCAAGCCGGATGCCAAGATGTCGGACATCGCCGCCTTCCTTGGCCAGAACGGGCTGAAGATCGCCGGCGGGCCGACCGCCGCCAATGTGTTTCACGTGACGATCCCGGCCAGCACGGCGGCCGACTACGACAAGCTCGTCGGCCTTATTGCCGCCCAGCCTTTCGCGGAAGCTGTGGTGCAGGGAAGGAAACCGGTCGATGGCGGCTAAGGCGGTCGTTCTTCATGCGGCAATGCTGGCGGCGACATTTGTAGGCGCTCCCGCCGTTGCGCAGACCAACGATCCGAACCTCTCGCAAAAGCAGATCGACTGCCTCAGCCGCAGGACGGCGGCCGGCGCTGACTGCGAGGACGGCGCCAAGAATGGGGGCGGGCAATCCGGCGCGGGCAATGCCGTCGGCGGCGCCGTGTTCCTGCCGTCGCTGATCGTCGACCTGTTCCCGAATCCGCCTGCACGGCCAACGCCTGCGCCAACGCAGCCGGCGCCTCCAAAGAGTCCAACAAGCTCAGCGGCGCCCGCTCCGCCGCCAAGCGGCCCCATCACACCGCCTACCGGGCTCAATCTCGCCGCGCCGCCGCGTGCGGTCAGTGGCGAGTTCGTGCCCGACGAGGTGCTGGTGACGGTCGCCGGCGATGCCGGCGCGGTGCAGCGGATCGCCACCACCTTGGGCCTGCAGGTGCGCTCGCAGCGCCAGTCGCGGCTGCTCGGCACAACGCTGGTGCGCTACGGCATTCCGGACGGACGGCCGGTCGGCGTCGTGCTGGCGCAGCTTGCCGCCGACGGGCGTACGCAGCGGCGTGAGCCCAACCACATCTATTCGCTGCAGCAGGCCGCCGGCATCGTGAACTATGCCTTCGAGCGCATCGCGCTCGATTCGAAACAGGCGAGCGGCGAGAACGTGCGCATTGCCGTCATCGACACCGGCATCGACGACGCCAACCCAGCGCTGAAAGGCGTGATCGCCGGCCAGTTCGACGCCATGCCGAACGTGCCGATCAAAAAGCGCGACCACGGCACCTCCGTCGACGGGCTGATCGCCGGCGTCGGCGTGCTGGAAGGCATGGCGCCGGGCGCCAAGATCTATCACGCACGGGCCTTCGAAGGCGGCAAGTCGAGTATGGACGTCATCCTGTCGGCGCTCGACTGGGCGGCTGAACAGGACGTGCGCATCATCAATATGAGCTTCGTCGGGCCGAAGAACGACCTCCTCGGCACGGCTTGCCGCAACGCCCGCGCGCTCGGCATGGTGCTGGTCGCGGCGGCCGGCAACAACGGGCCGAAAGCGCCTTACGGCTATCCGGCAGCCTTCGACGGCGTCATCGCGGTCACCGCGACCGACGCCAAGGACGGGCTGATGCCGCAAGCCAATCGCGGCGCCTATGTCTTCATCTCGGCGCCGGGCGTTGAGATGGTTGCGCCGAGCGGCACCGGCTCGGACGTGGTGACCGGCACCTCCTTCGCCGCCGCGATCGTCTCAGGCGCGATCGCCAACCTGATCCATGCCGCCCCCGACCGCTCGGCCGATGAGATCGAGAAGGCGCTGGCGGCCACGGCCAAGGATCTCGGCCCGAAGGGGCGGGACAATGACTTCGGCTATGGGCTGTTGGATATCAAGGCGGCCGCAGCGGCGAAGGAGTGAGTCTCGTGTTTGAGGCTCATGCCCCGATGCTCTTCTGTTGCAACTCAATCAATTGGCTATCGCAAATGACCGCGATGAGCGGAGTCGGCCGTTCGACAAATAGGCACGAACATCTTAGCTTCTACAAATGATAGCCGATCTTCCCGAACTTCGGGGCGCTCGCCTCATCCTTCGCAGACCAATTCCCCAAGATGTGGACACGCGGCTAGCGCTTGGTCGGCATCGCGAGATCGTTGAAGCCTATGGTCGGAGATTCGGCCCAAACACAACCTTTACCCGAGGAGAAGCCGAGGCTGCCATTCGCTTCATCGAGCAACAGAACTGTGCCTGGGTCATTGATGCCGGTTCCTTCGTCGGCCATGTCCGCCTGCACAGCATAGATTGGCAGGACAAGAGGGCAGCCTTGGCCATCGGCATCGACGACCAAGCATATCTAGGCAAGGGGTATGGTACCGAAGCGATCAGGCTTGTGCTCGAATATGCGTTCGGTCGTGGCCTGCATCGAGTTTCGCTAAGGGTCTTATCGAGCAATTTCCGCGCGATCGCCTGCTATCGCAAGTGCGGATTTGTGGAGGAGGGGCGCGAGCGCGAAGCCGCATTCGTCGGCGGGGCTTGGCAGGATGACATCATTATGGGGCTGCTGGACAGAGAATTCAGTCCGTTCTGAAGGTCGACCCCCCCGGTCGCTTCAGAAGAATTGAGGTTTGACCTACACCGGCGCGCCGGCCACCGATCCCCGCACCACCAGATCGACCGGCCAGACCTCGCCGCGCGCGCCCTCTTCCAGCCCTGATATGCGCGCCGCCAGCCGCTCGGCCACGCGCGCGCCGGCAAGGCGGATCGAGGAGCGGGTGGTCGAGAGCGGCACCGGGAAATTCTCCGGCCGCAGCCAGGGGAAGACGTCGTCATGGGCGACCAGCGACAGATCGCCCGGAATGGTCAGGCCGAGATCGCGTACGGCGCGGACGACACCGAGCGCCATGATGAGACTGGAGCAGACGATCGCCGTCGGGGCTCCGCTTTCTTCGAGCAGGCGGCGGGCGGCGCGATAGCCATTTTCCTCGGTCATGGTCGTGGAACAGATGTGGCGCTCGCCCAGTGTCAGTCCGCTGGCGGCAAGCGCCCGGCGCACGCCGCGCTCGCGATGGATGGCGAAGGTCTCGCGGTCGTCGCCGTTGATCAGCGCCAGCCGCTTGTGGCCGAGCTGGACGAGAAGCCTGGCCGCTTCGTGGAAGGCGCCCTCGTTGTCGATATCGAGATAGGGATAGTCGAACTCAAAACCCTCGCTGCGGCCATGGACGATGAAGGGGATGCCCAGCGTGTTGACCAGCGCCAGCCGCCGATCGGCGGGGCGTGGCGAGGAAATGTAGACGGCGTCGACCTGCCGGTTGGCGACGATACGCCGATAGGTCGTCTCCTGGTCGTCGGCGTCGGCCGGCGAGAGCACCAGATCGAGCTCGTGCGAGCGGGCATAGTCGCCGAGACCCGAAAGAAACTCGACGAAATGCGGATCGATGTCGACGGCGTTGCCGGTCGGCAGCACATAGCCGATCATTCCCGATTTGCCGGTGGCCAGCCGCCGCGCGCTGGGGTTCGGCCGGTAGCCGTGGCGCTTAGCGGCATCAATCACGCGACGCCGCGTCTCCTCGCTGACCTCCGGGTAGCCGTTCAGCGCCCGGCTTACCGTGGTTTGCGAAAGCGACAGCATGTGCGAGAGTTGCTTGAGGTTCATCGAGGCCTCCAGCCTCAAAGCGCTTTCAATTTGAATCGATCCGAGGATCGCTGGCGCCATGGCCCAGCGTTATGACCTTAGGGGCGGCCACAGGCAGTTTGAAGCCGAAATTGCTGCTGCAGCGCCAAAAAAGCTTGCTGCATTGCACTTTTTCCTTTCTCGCAAGCGGATTTAAATCGATTAGCACGGCGGCCCTCTTGACTTCCGCCCAATTCAATGGCGAGATCAGAGTAGCCAAAGCGCTTTGGAAGACTCTTCGAAAGGTTGCGGTTGCCTTCTCGCTGAGTCACAGTTCCGTGGGCGTCGGCGGACGAGATGGAGGTTTCGTCCGAACTGTCTCAACACTGGGAGGACTGCCATGAAGAAAATGCTTCTCTTGGGTGCTGCGTTCGCTGCGCTCACCCTTGGCCTGCCGGCACATGCCGAACTGAAATTCAAGCCGGGCGAGGATTCGAAGTTTCATTGGGCGAATTACGACGATCTCAAGAAGGTCGACCTCAAGGGCGAAACGCTGACCATCTTCGGTCCGTGGCGCGGCGAGGACGAGACGCTCGTGCGTTCGGTGCTCGACTATTTCTCCGAGGCGACGGGAGCAGAGGTCAAATACTCCTCGTCGGAGAATTATGAGCAGCAGATCGTTATCGACACACAGGCCGGCAGCCCGCCCAACATCGCCATCCTGCCACAGCCGGGACTGATCCAGGATCTCGCTTCCAAGGGTGTGCTGACCCCGCTGGGCGACGACGTCGCCGCCTGGATCAAGGAAAATTATGCCGCCGGCGACTCCTGGGCCAAGCTCGGCACCTATACGGGCAAGGACGGCAAGCCGGGCTTCTATGCCTTTCCCTACAAGATCGACGTGAAAGGTCTGGTCTGGTACTCGCCAGATAATTTCGAGGAGGCCGGCTACAAAGTTCCGAAGACCCAGGAGGAACTGGCCGATCTCGAAAAGAAGATCATTGCCGACGGCGGCAAGCCCTGGTGCATCGGGCTGGGTTCGGGCGGCGCCACCGGTTGGCCGGCGACCGACTGGGTCGAGGACATCATGCTGCGCACCCAGCCGCCGGAAGTCTACGACAAATGGGTGAAGAACGAGATTCCCTTCACCGATCCGGCCGTGGTCAACGCCCTCGATATCTTCGGCAAGATCGCAACCGACGACAAGATGGTCGACGGCGGTGCCAAGGCAGTCGCGGCAACCGACTTCCGCGACAGCCCAAAGGGCCTCTTTACGGTGCCGCCGAAGTGCTACATGCACCATCAGGCATCGTTCATTCCTTCCTTCTTCCCGGAGAATGTGAAGCTCGGCCAGGATGCGGACTTCTTCCCCTACCCGCCCTACGCCTCGAAGCCGGAACTGGGCACGCCGCTGGAAGTGGCCGGAACGCTGGTGATGATCACAAAGGATTCCAAGGCTTCGCGTGAGTTCATCAAGTTCCTCGAGATGCCGCTCGCGCATGAATTGTGGATGGCGCAGAAGAGCTTCGTCACGCCCTTCAAGGGAGCCAACAAGGACGCCTATGGCAGCGACGCGCTGAAGAAGCAGGGCGAGATCCTGGTCGGGGCCACCACGGTGCGTTTCGACGGCTCGGACCTGATGCCCGGCAAGGTCGGCGCAGGCTCCTTCTGGACCGGCATGATCGACCTGGTCGGCGGCAAGTCCGCCCAGGACGTCGCCGCCGATATCCAGAAGAGCTGGGATGCCATCAAGTAGGCCGCCGCGCGCGACCCGAGACTTCCTCATCCTCCTACCGGATCCGGGCTACGGCCCGGGTCCGACCGGCAGCCCACGCCGGAAGCCTTCGCGTCTCGACTGTTCCGAATAACTGAAAGTCGGTGCATGCGGCCGAGCCTTGGCCGGCCGGTCATGCCCAGGGAGAGGGACCCATGGCGGCTCAGATTTTCTCGGCCATATTCGTCATCATCATCGGCGTCGGCGGCTGTGTCGCGTATTTCTGGGGCGCCAACAAGCTGCTCGATCTGATCTTTCCGTCGCGCGGCGTCTCCGGCAGCGCCGCCGTCGACAATCTGCGCCGGCAAGGGCTGGTGCGGCCATGGCTGTTCGTCGGGCCGGCGATGATCATCCTGACCATCTATCTGATCTATCCGGTGATCGAGACGCTGCGGCTCTCTTTTCTCGACCGCGGCGGCGAGCACTTCGTCGGCCTCGCCAACTACCAATGGGCGTTCAGCGACCAGGATTTCCGCAACTCGATCTTCAACAACATCTTATGGCTGGCGGTGGTGCCGGCGGCCTGCACCTTCCTCGGCCTGATCATCGCCGTGCTCACCGACAAGATCTGGTGGGGGACGATCGCCAAGAGCCTTATCTTCCTGCCGCTGGCGATTTCTTTCGTCGGCGCCAGCGTGATCTGGAAATTCATTTACGAGTATCGCGGCGAGGGCCAGGTGCAGATCGGCCTGCTCAACGCCATCATCCAGTATTTCGGCGGCCAGCCGCAGGTCTGGATATCGCTGCCGTTCTGGAACAATTTCTTCCTGATGGTGATCCTGATCTGGATCCAGACAGGGTTCGCCATGGTGATCCTGTCGTCGGCCTTGCGCGGCATTCCGGAAGAGACGCTGGAGGCGGCCGTCATCGACGGCGCCAACCCGTTCCAGATCTTCTGGAAGATCATGGTGCCGCAGATCTGGGGGACGATCGCAGTTGTCTGGACCACCATCACCATCCTGGTGCTGAAAGTGTTCGACATCGTGCTGACCATGACCAACGGCCAATGGAACAGCCAGGTGCTCGCCAATCTGATGTTCGACTGGATGTTCCGCGGCGGCGGCGATTTCGGCCGCGGCGCCACGATCGCCATCATCATCATGATCGCGGTCATCCCGATCATGGTCTGGAACATTCGCCAGGCCAACAAAGAGACGGGAGGACACTGAGATGGCTGCGACCCGCGGAAAGTCCTTCGTCGGCCGATTCGGCGTTCATCTCGCCGTGCTGGTCTTCGTCGTCATCTGGACCATCCCGACACTCGGCATCCTCGTGTCGTCGCTGCGCGACAAGGACCAGATCATCGCGTCGGGTTGGTGGAACTCCTTCTCAAGCTCCAGCCAGACCGAGGCTGGGCGTCTGCCGGCTGCGTCCGCACAAACCCAGAAGGACGGCAAATACGTCATCGAAGGCAACGTCTTCGGCGATGGCGCCAAGCGTGCGATCAGCGCCTTCGGCACCAAGGCGGCGGCGCCGACACAATACAAGGCCGGCACGGCCGCCGATCTCGGCGATGGGGTGTCGCTGCAGGTCAACGCCGACGGCACGTTCGTGCTGTCTTCGCCGAAGGCCTTCGAAGGCGATCGCGGCCAGCGTGTCTATTATGCCTCCTCGGCGCCGCCGAAATTCACCACGGAAAACTACGAGAACGTGCTTCTGTCGCAAGGTATCGGCCGCTCCTTCATGAACTCGCTGACCGTGACCATTCCGGCGACGGTGATCCCGATCCTGATTGCGGCCTTCGCCGCCTATGCGTTGGCCTGGATGCGCTTTCCCGGAAGGGCGCTGCTGATTGCGGTGATCATCGGTCTGCTCGTGGTGCCGCTGCAGATGTCGCTGATCCCGCTGCTCAAGCTCTACAACGGCGTCGGGACCTTCTTCGGTGTGCCGTCGAAAACCTATCTCGGCATCTGGCTGGCGCATACCGGCTTCGGCCTGCCCTTCGCCATCTACCTGCTCAGAAGCTATATCGCCGGCCTGCCGCGCGAGATCATGGAATCGGCACGGATCGACGGCGCCAGCGATTTCGAGATCTTCGTCAAGATCGTGCTGCCGCTGTCCTTCCCGGTGCTTGCCTCCTTCGCCATCTTTCAATTCCTGTGGGTGTGGAACGATCTGTTGGTGGCGATGGTTTTCCTCGGCACGGCGCCCGACCAGATCGTGCTGACGGCGCAACTCAACGCGCTGCTCGGCTCGAGAGGCGGCAATTGGGAAATCCTTACGACATCGGCCTTCATCACCATCATCGTGCCGCTGATCGTGTTCTTCTCACTGCAGCGCTATTTCGTCCGCGGGCTGCTTGCCGGCTCGGTGAAAGGAGGTTGAGACAATGCAATCGGCTTTGAAGACGAGTTCGAGACCGGACCCCGCCGTCGACCGCGACTGGTGGCGGGGCGCGGTGATCTACCAGATCTATCCGCGCTCTTATCAGGACTCGAACGGCGACGGCATCGGCGACCTGCAAGGCATTGTCCGGCGGCTGCCCTACATCGCCTCGCTCGGCGTCGACGCCATCTGGATCTCGCCCTTCTTCAAATCGCCGATGAAGGATTTCGGCTACGATGTGTCGGACTATTGCGACGTCGATCCGATGTTCGGCACGCTGGCCGACTTCGACGCGCTGGTGGCGGAAGCCCATCGTCTGGGCCTCAAGGTGATGATCGACGAGGTGCTGTCGCACACCGCCGACATCCACCCCTGGTTCAAGGAAAGCCGCTCCAGCCGGACCAATCCGAAAGCCGACTGGTATGTGTGGGCGGACGCCAAGCCCGACGGCACGCCGCCCAACAACTGGCTGTCGATCTTCGGCGGCTCGGCCTGGCAATGGGATACAAGCCGCCAGCAATATTACATGCATAATTTCCTGGCCGAGCAGCCCGATCTCAACTTCCACAACGCCGAGGTCCAGGACGCGCTGCTCAACATCACCCGCTTCTGGCTGGAGCGCGGCGTCGACGGCTTTCGCCTCGACACCATCAATTTCTACTTCCACAGCCTGGGGCTGGAGGACAACCCGCCGCTGCCGCCGGAAGAGCGCAACGACCAGACGGCGCCGGCCGTGAACCCCTACAATTACCAGGACCATATCTACGACAAGAGCCGGCCGGAGAATCTCGGTTTCCTTGAGCGCTTCCGCGCGCTGCTCGACGAATATCCGGCGCAAGCCGCCGTCGGCGAGGTCGGCGATTCGCAGCGCGGGCTGGAAGTGGTGGCCGCCTACACCGCCGACGGCAAGCGCGTTCACATGTGCTATTCCTTCGACTTCCTGGCACCGGAAAAGATCAGCGCCGCCAAGGTGCGGGCGGTACTGGAGTCTTTCGGTCGGGTCGCCAGCGACGGCTGGTCGTGCTGGGCCTTCTCCAATCATGACGTGATGCGCGTGGCCTCGCGCTGGGCCGCCAACGAAGTGGACCCGAGCGCTTATCTCAAGGTAATCTCGGCGCTGTTGATGTCGCTGCGCGGCTCGGTCTGCATCTATCAGGGCGAGGAGCTCGGCCTCGGCGAGGCGGAACTCAATTTCGAGGACCTGCAAGACCCCTACGGCATCCGTTTCTGGCCGGAATTCAAGGGCCGCGACGGCTGCCGCACGCCGATGGTGTGGGATGCGGCGGCCAAGAATGGCGGCTTCTCGACCGCCAAGCCCTGGCTGCCGGTGCCCGGCAAGCATCTGGCGCAAGCCGTGAATGTGCAGCAGGGCGATCCGAGCTCGCTGCTCGAGCATTACCGGCGCTTCCTCGCCTTCCGGCGCCAGCATCCGGCGCTGGGCAAGGGCGAAATCGACTTCATCGAAAGCGATGGCGACACCGTCGCCTTCACGCGCCGCGAGGGCAACGAGCGCATCGCCTGCGTCTTCAACCTCGGCAGCAAGCCGGCCGAAGTCGATCTCGGCAAGGGCGCGCTGCAGCCCTTGCCGGGACATGGCTTTTCGGGACAAGGTGGCAGCGGGCCCATCCGCCTTGGCGGCTATGGCGCCTGGTTCGGGCGGATCGACTGAGTTGAGAACAGACAATCACTGGGAGAGGAAACCATGGCCGATGTCACGCTGAACCAGGTGAAGAAATCATACGGCAACCTCAACATTCTCCACGGCATCGACCTCGACATCAAATCGGGCGAGTTCATCGTGTTCGTCGGGCCGTCGGGCTGCGGCAAGTCGACCTTGCTGAGGTCGATTGCCGGTCTCGAGGAAATCACCTCCGGCGTGCTCCAGATCGACGGCGAAGTTGTGAACGACGTGCCGCCTTCGAAGCGGGGCATCGCCATGGTGTTCCAGTCCTATGCGCTCTATCCGCATATGACCGTGTACGACAACATGGCCTTCTCGATGAAGATCGGCAAGGAAAGCAAGGCCGAGATCGACAAGCGCGTGCGCCAGGCGGCCGAGATCCTGCAGCTCACCAAGTATCTCGACCGCCTGCCCAAGGCGATGTCGGGCGGCCAGCGCCAGCGCGTCGCCATAGGCCGTGCCATCGTGCGCAATCCGAAGGTGTTCCTGTTCGACGAGCCGCTGTCCAATCTCGATGCGGCACTGCGCGTCGCCACCCGCATCGAGATCGCCAAGCTGAAGGAATCGATGCCGAACACGACGATGATCTACGTCACGCACGACCAGGTCGAGGCGATGACGCTGGCGGACCGCATCGTGGTGCTGAAGGAAGGCGTCGTCGAGCAGGTCGGCACGCCGATGGAGCTCTACAAGCGGCCGGGCAATCTCTTCGTCGCGCAGTTCATCGGATCGCCGGCCATGAACATATTGCCGGCGAAGATCGAGAAGGCCGGCAATCCGACCGTGGTCAGCCATGTCGGCGACCGCAAGGCGACGGTGCCGATCACAACGCCCGCTTCGGCGAACGGCGCGGCGGTGAGCTTCGGCGTGCGGCCCGAGGATCTCGCGATCGCGACGGGGACGGATTACCTGTTCGAAGGCAAGGTCGATTATATCGAGCAGCTCGGCGAGGTTCAGCTCGTCTATGTCGACATCGGCCGCGCCGATCTGCCGCTGGTGGCCAAACTGCCGGGAAATGTCGAGGTCAAGCGCGGCGAGACGCTGCGGCTCAATGCCGGCGCCGGGGATCTGCACATCTTCGACGCGGAGGGGCATTCCTTCACGCTGCATCGCGACGAGGCGAAGGCGGCCTGACGCTCGGTGCTGCCGTTTCGGCCATGAGGCACGAGGCGGTCCGGATAAAGAAAGAGCGGCGAGGTTTGGCCTCGCCGCTCCTTTTTCGTCAACTGCTTGCGGCTGTTAGCGGCCGAACAGATTGCGGTCGCTGCCCTGCGGGGCCGACTTGTGCACGTCATTCGACGAGTTCAGCAGCTTGTAGACCGGCGAGTCGGTGCCCACCGACGAAGTGCGGGTCGTGTCGACGGCAGGGGCCTGCTGGCTGGCGCCAGCCGAGCCGTAATTGTCGCTGCCTGCGAAAGCTGCGCCGGAGAGGGCCAGAACGGCCGTTGCGGCAAGAACGATCTTCTTCATTTCAATACTCCTGAATTCTTAACCTGATGTCGTTTCCAAAACTGGGGTACACTTTTGGGCGACATGCCTGGGGACGCGGCGGGTGAACCCACCGTCTGTCTCCTGTCGGCCGTGGCCCCTCATGGATCATGGCCAGGTTCGGCAGTTTAGTTGTTGCCGAAGAGGTTGTGGTCCGCGCCCTGGGTGACGGGCTTCTGAGCGGCCGCTTCCGACCTGTGGGTCGAGGCCGTGCGAGAAGTGTCGACCGCGGCGGCCGGCTGATTGGCGGCGTTGGAACCGTAGTTGTCGCTACCAGCGAAAGCGCTGCCGGAAATGGCCAGAAGGGCGGCGGCAGTGAGAACAATCTTTTTCATTTTTGGTACTCCAGTATGTTTTTTCGTCCGTCTAGCGGCGTGTCTTGGGAGTGAAAATCGCGTCGTTCGGACAAGGCCCGATGTGGGTGAGCCGGCTGCCGGATTCCAATCACGAAGTTGTTTCGGCTGGACCATGAATCCCCATCTTGAAATTGTACCAATCGCCCGCCACGATCGGTTTTTACACTGTTGAATCAGTTAGTTATCGCACTTATCCATTTGGCTCACCAAGTGTATACGCGCGCCGATGTTCACCCCGTCCTGCACGCACCGTCAACAGAAACGAACTGTTCGGTTCGATTTTAGAATCTCCTAATAGTCACTTTCCGATACCGCTTAACCATTTTGGACCTACCGGCTTGATTCGGAGCGTTGCCGCCCACGGGTCAAAGGCGTCGGCAACTCTGGGCGCAGCCTCGTCTGAGCGTCCTTCTCTCCGATCTGGAAGGATCGCGCCGGCCGGGCGCCGAGCCTGCTCGCGCGTCAGCGTCAGCACCAGATCGAAGCCGTCGCGACGATCGTCCAGTTCAATCAACTCGTCGCGGAAGTCGACCTCGTTTGCGGGCAACCGAAATCTTGTCGGCGGAGCCTGCCGAAGAGGCCGGCAGGCTCCTTGGAAACCTTTCTCAGCCGGCGGCGAAAGGCACGGCGACGAATATCTGCGCGTCGCCGCGATCGACCAGCAGCAGCACCGACTTCCTGCCGGACTTGCCGGCCTCGGCGATCGCCTGGTTCGCTTGCCTTGCGTTTTTCACCGGCGTGCGGTCGACGGCGACGATGACATCGCCGGGTTCAATGCCGGCCGCGGAGGCCGCCTTGTCCGGGTTGACGCGCTCGACCACGGCGCCGCGCTGATTGTCGGCCAGGTTGAGCTGCTCCCGGATGTCCGGCGTGAGGTCCGTAAGGCCAAGGCCGAGCGAGGGCACGCGCAGGCCCTGTTCGGCAGATGGCTTGCCGCCCTCGTCATTCGAGGCGGTCTTCTGGTCTTCGGCATTGCGGCCGACATCGGCCGAGATCTGCATCGCCTTGCCGTTGCGCCAGACACTCAGCGTTTCCTTGCTGCCGGGGGAGACGTCGGCGACGGCGCGCGACAGATCCTTGGGGTCCTTGATCTCCTGGCCGGCGAAGCCGGTGATGACGTCGCCGGTCTCGATGCCGGCCTTGGCCGCCGGCGAACCGTCGGTGACCGCCGCGACCAGCGCGCCGCCCGGATGGTCGAGGCCGATGGCGCTAGCGACGTCCTGCGTGACCGGCTGGATCTGCACGCCAAGATAGCCGTATTCGATGTCACCGCCCTTCATAAGCTTGTCGACCACTTTTTGTGCCTGGTCCGAAGGAATGGCGAAGCCGACGCCGACGCTGCCGCCATTGGGCGAATAGATCGCCGTGTTGATGCCGACCACATTGCCCTTCACGTCGACAAGCGGGCCGCCGGAATTGCCGTGGTTGATCGGCGCGTCGATCTGGATGAAATCGTCGAACGGCCCGCTGTGCAGGTCGCGGCCGCGCGCCGAGACGATGCCGGCGGTGACCGTGGTGCCGATGCCGAACGGATTGCCGATCGCCAGCACCTGGTCGCCGGTCATCAGCTTGTCGGAATCGCCCCATTTGACGGTCGGCAGCGGCTTGCTCGCCTTGACCTTGAGCACCGCCAGATCGTTCTTTGCGTCGTGGCCGACGAGCTTGGCGGGAAGCTCGGTGCCGTCGTCGAGCGTCACCTTGATCGAGGTCGCGCCGTCGATGACGTGGTTGTTGGTGACGATGGTGCCATCGGACCCGACGATGAAGCCGGAGCCCAAAGCCTCCTGCCGCGGCGCCTGCTGCGGCGGCGTCTTGGGCATCGGGATGCCCTGGTCGCCGAAGAACTGCTGGAAATACTGGTCGAAGGGCGAATTGCCGTCGAAAGGCGAGCCGTCGTCCGTCGCGCCGGGCTGGGCTTTCATCACGGTCGTCACGGTCACGACTGCCGGCTTGGTGGTGGCGACAACCGGCGCGAACGAGCCGTTCGGGGCGGTAATGCCGGCGACCGGCGTCTGTGTCGTCGCGACCACGTTGCTCAGGCCGGCATTGCCGGGATTTTGCGCAAAGGAAACAACGACGGGGGAGATGATCAGCGCAGCGCCCAGCAGGGCCGCGACGCGATGTCTGCGAAGAATGCTAAATGGTGACATGGTCGTTTCTGTCCGGGCGAGAGTTGATCCGGCGCCGCGGACGGCTCTCTCCAAGGACGCGCCCGTCGGCGTGTCGACGGCCGGGATTGCCCGTCTCGCCATGCTTGGCAGCCGGCCGGATCGACAGCCACGCATTTAGGGCGTGGAATGGTCCGAATTAGGGTTTTGGCGCGACCTTACAAAGATTTAATTCAGAGAGCGCTCACGAAGCGCTCTCGGCGGCGTAGGTAGGAAGACGCGATCTCTCCCATCCTCGCGCGGCCGAAACTCGGGCCATGGCCGCCATGGCCGAGGCGTATCGGCAGGTCGAGCAGCCGCTGCATGGTGCGGCAATAGGCGGCGCGGTCCGAATCCGGCAGGTCGTCGATCAGCATGCCGTCATAGATGGCGTCGCCGGCGAAGAACAGGCCGTCGGCCTCATCGAACAGCGCGATCGAATCCGGCGAATGTCCGGGCAGATGCAGCACGCGGAATTTCCGATCGCCGAGGTCGACGATGTCGCCTTCGTCGAGCATTCGCGTCAACGGTGCGGAAGGGATGCGATAGTCAGCCGCCTTCCAGCCGGGCGCCGGCAATTTGGACACCGCGTCATCGAGATTGTGGAACATGTTGGCGTAGGTGACGGCATCATCCATGCCATCGAACTCCGCCGCACTGACCTTCGGCCCCATCCTGAGCGGGAATTCGTGCAGCGAGCCGACATGGTCGAGATGAATGTGGGTGGCGACGACGATCAGCGGCTTGCCGGCCGGGCTGTCGATCTCGGGCGCCAGCGGGCAGATGCCCATGCCGGTGTCGACCAGCAGGTCGGCGTCCCGGCCCTTGAAATGCCACATGTTGGCGCGCACGAAATCGTGCACGAATGGCTCGGTCAGCATCGTCGTTCTGGCATCGACAATGGATTTGCCGAACCAGTCGCCCACCACAAGGTCGCCCATCAGACGAACGGCTTTCCGACCTTGTATTTTTCCGGCACCAGCCGCTTCAGATAGGCCATGCCGGCCTCGGACAATTGGTTGACGTCCGGCTTCATGAAATTGTCCGGCATGTGGCGGGTCTTGCCGGCCACAGCCTCGAGCGGCACCTTCTTCAGCACGGTCTTGGTGCCGTCATATTGCAGCGCCACTGAGCCGCCACCCTCCCCGGCAACGGCGACCGCGAACGCGCCGGCTTCGAAGGCTTCCTTGGCGTCCACGGGGCTGATCGCCCCGACATAGCCGCGCGGCATATAGCCCAGGGCATCGACGCGCGCCCGCTTGCCTGGCAGGCCTTCCGCCAAAGCGCGTTCGAGCGCCGCCGGCAGATCGCTGCCCGACAATTTGACGTTGCCGTGCTGGTCGCGCTCGAGCTTTTCCGGCGGCACCAGGCTCTCGACCAACGCCTTGCCGTCGGCGGTGCTGACGCCTTCCGAGACGGCGACGATGCAGCGCTTGTGGCGGTCGAGCGTCCTGCGGACATCATCGATGAAACGTTCGGCGGAGAAGGCGCGCTCCGGTACATAGACCAGATGCGGACCGCTATCCGGATCGAGCTGCCAGGCGGCGGCCGCGGCAGTCAGGAAGCCGGCGTGCCGGCCCATGACGATGCCGACATAAATGCCGGGCAACGCGCGGAAATCCAAATCGACCGACAGGAAAGCGCCGGCGACGAATTCGGCCGCCGAGATGAAGCCCGGCGTATGGTCGTTCTCCTCGAGATCGTTGTCGATGGTTTTCGGCGCATGCACGAAGGCGATCGCGCCGCCGGCGGCGTCGGTCAGGATCTGCTGGGTGCCCGAAGTGTCGTTGCCGCCGATATAGATGAAGGCATCGGCGCCGGCCTTCTTGAGGCCGTTGAGGATGACCTCGCAATAGGCCGCGTCTGGCTTGTCGCGGGTCGAGCCAAGGGCGGCGCTCGGGGTGCCTGCGATCAGCCGCAGCCGATCTTCGGGGATGGCTGAGAGGTCGACATAGTTGCCGTCGCGGATGCCGCGCACGCCATGGATCGAGCCGAGCACCTTGGCGCCGGGATGCCGCTTGCGGATCTCCAGCGTGGCGCCGACGACCGTCTGATTGATGACGGCGGTCGGGCCGCCGCCCTGCGCGATGACAAAGGTTCCGGCCATGATCGTTCTCTCCCGAGGCGAAGCTTTTCAGAGCACCTTCGCCTGTCTTGCGGCATCACGCAACGGGAGAAAGGAGGAGCATGATCCCGAAAAAATAGTGACCGTGCTGACCGCCGAAAAAATCAGACGACGACGACCGGGTTCTTCTTCGATACCCTGTTGTAGAGGTCGATGATGTCTTGGTTGATCAGCCGCACGCAGCCCGACGACATCGCCTGGCCGATGGTCCACCATTCGGGCGAGCCGTGGATGCGGTAACCGGTGTCCTTGCCGTTCTGGTAGATGTAAAGCGCGCGGGCGCCCAGCGGATTGGTCAGGCCGCCGGGCTGGCCGCCCTGCCATTTCACCAGTTCCGGCTTGCGCTTGACCATCTCCGGCGGCGGCGTCCAGACCGGCCATTCCTTGCCGTACTGGATGTTGGCGCGGCCCGACCAGCGGAAGCCGTCCTTACCGATGCCGACGCCGTAGCGGATGGCGTCGCCGCCGGGCTGGACGAGATAGAGCATGCGCTCCTGCAAATGCACGACGATGGTGCCGGGCGCTTCGCCGGTCTTGTCGACGACGATCTGGCGGCAGAACTCCGGCTTGACCTTCTGGTAGGGCACCGCCGGGACCTGGAAGCCGTTGTCGGTCAAGGCAGCATACATCACGTCGGGACCAGTGATGTTCTTGTCGACGCTGATCGCCGGTCGGATCGGCACCGATCCGGTGGTGGTGTCGTCGATCTGCAATTGCGGCAGGTCGAGCGTGTCGGTGGTGCTGCAGCCGGCCATGCCGAGCAGCGCCATGGCGCCCATGCCTGAAAGCATGGCGCGGCGGGAAAGCGGAACTTCGGTTTCGACAGTTTCGCCGCTCGAAGGCGGCGTCAGACTTTGCGGCAACTCGCGCATACACCAAACCCTACGCTGTCGGCGGGAAGCACGGTCCGGCCGAATGGCTGCAATTTTCGTCAGTCATGGTTGAAAAAGGGTGAAAGAACTTTGCCCGCACTTAACCCTGACAAGGCGTTGTCCGGGCCAGGCGCCAGGGCAGGCCGGCGCCGAAGATTTTCTCCAACGCCTCTTTACAATCTCGCATACCCCAGGATTTATCCTGTTCTTTGCGCTCAAGGAGTAGGGAAATGTCCTTCGAAAACTGGGCTGCCTTTGCCGCCGCCTCCGCCATCCTCCTCGTCATCCCGGGCCCGACGATCCTCTTGGTCGTCTCCTATGCGCTCGGCCAGGGCTGGCGTACGGCGCTGCCGATGGCAGTCGGCGTCGCGCTCGGCGATTTCACCGCCATGACGCTTTCGATGCTCGGCATCGGCGCGCTGCTTGCGGCTTCGGCCACTGTGTTCACCGTGCTCAAGGTGATCGGCGCCGGCTACCTCATCTATCTCGGCATAAAACTGTTCCGCGCCGGCGGCGCGCTGAAGGCCGAACCGCGCACCGACGCCGTGTCGGCGGCAAGGATGATGGCGCATGCCTGGCTGGTCACGGCGCTCAACCCGAAGAGCATCACGTTCTTCGTCGCCTTCCTGCCGCAGTTTCTCGACCGGCATGCCGATTTCTGGACGCAGATGCTGATCTTCGAAGCGACCTTCCTGGCGCTCGCATTCAGCAATGCCTTCGGCTATGCGCTGATTGCTTCACGAGCGCGCGCCATCGTGCGCAACCCAAGGGCGATCCGTATCTTCAACCGCACCGGCGGGACATTGCTTGTCGGCGCCGGCATCGCCACGGTGGCGATGCGTTCGGGGAATTGAGGAGAAGTCCGGTTCGACACAGTCGAAGCCCTCGCCGGTTGGCGGGCCGACGGTCGATGTTCTAGGATTGCATCGGTCCGACCGGACGAATAGGCATCAAAGGACGCGGCTATGGCGCTGAAGGACGCATTCGGCCTGACGCACTCGGGCGCGACCGAAGCCGGGCTTTCGTCCTACGCCAGAGCCGTCCGTGAGCTGCAGTGCTTCATCGGCGACCCGGTCGGCTCCATCGATAGCGCGATCGCCGATGAGCCCAGCTTCGTGATGGCGCATGTGTTCAAGGGCTATCTGTTCGGCCTCGCCACCGAGCGGGAGGCGACGGCGATTGCGCAAACCTGCCATGCGGCGGCGCTGCCGCTCGCCGGCACCGCGCGCGAGCGCGCGCATGTCGCGGCGCTCGGCCATCTTGCCAGCGGCCGCTGGCATGACGCCGCCCGCATCCTCGAGGACGTCGCCATCGACAACCCGCTCGATGCGGTGGCGCTGCAGGTTGGTCACCAGATCGACTTCTTCATCGGCAATGCGCGCATGCTGCGCGACCGCATCGGTCGGGCGTTGCCGGCTTGGGAGAAGGACATGCCGGGCTACCATGCCGTTCTCGGCATGCAGGCTTTCGGGCTGGAGGAAATGGGCGACTATGCGCGCGCCGAAGCCTTCGGCCGGCAGGCCATCGAGATCGAGCCGCGCGACGGCTGGGCGCAGCACGCGGTCGCGCATGTCATGGAAATGCAAAGCCGGCAAAGGGAGGGCATCGCCTGGATGCGCGCCAATCCGGAGGCGTGGACGAAGGACAGCTTCCTCAAGATCCATAATTGGTGGCATCTGGCGCTGTTCCACTACGATCTCGGCGAGACAAACGAGGTGCTCCAGCTCTATGACGGGCCGATCTACGGCGACCGCTCGACGCTGGCGCTCAACATGGTCGACGCCTCGGCGATCCTGTGGCGACTTTATCTCCACGGCATCGATGTCGGCGACCGCTGGGCGGCGCTTGCGGCGAACTGGGCGCCAAAGGCGGCCGCCGGCAATTACGCCTTCAACGATGCGCATGCGATGATGGCCTTTGTCGGCGCCGGGCTGCACGCGCCGGCCCAGACCCTGCTCGAAGCGCAGCGCGAAGCAATGCGCGGCGATGACGATAACGCCGCATTCACGCGCGACGTCGGCCACCCTCTGACCTTGGCGATCAAAGCATTCGGCGAGGGCAACTACGGAGAAGTGGTGCGCCTGATCCGGCCAATCCGCTGGATCGCGCACCGCTTCGGCGGCAGCCATGCACAACGCGACGTGATCGACCTGATGCTGATCGAGGCGGCGCTGCGTGCCGGTGACAGCGCGCTGGCACGGGCGTTGACCGCCGAGCGTCAGCTGGCGCGGCCGGACAGCCCGCTGTCGGCGCTGTTCTCGCGCCGCGCGGCCGATTTGTCAGAGAATTGACCGGAGGCGGATCTTGGCTTAAGAACTGGCCAAGCCAGATTTTTTCGAGACCCGAAAAAATTAATGGCATCGGGAGGAAATCATGTATCTCGGCCTCGACCTGGGCACCTCGGGCGTCAAGGCGCTCCTGATCGATGATCGCCAGACGGTCGTCGGGTCCGGCCACGGCTCGCTGGACGTCTCGCGGCCGCATGCCGGCTGGTCCGAACAGAATCCGGCGCACTGGATCGAAGCCTGCCAGACAGCGATTGCCGAGCTCAAGACTTCCCATCCCAAGGAGCTTGCAGCGGTCAAGGGTATCGGCCTCTCCGGCCAGATGCATGGCGCGACCCTGCTCGACGCCTCGGACAAGGTGCTGCGTCCCTGCATCCTTTGGAACGACACCCGCAGCCATGTCGAGGCAGCGGCGCTCGACGCCGACCCGCGTTTCCGCAAGCTCACCGGCAACATCGTCTTCCCGGGCTTCACGGCGCCGAAGCTTGTGTGGGTGAAGGACAACGAGCCTGCCGTTTTTGCCGCTGTCGCCAAGGTGTTCCTGCCCAAGGACTATCTGCGGCTCTGGCTGACCGGCGAGCATATTTCGGAGATGTCGGATTCGGCTGGCACGTCCTGGCTCGACGTCGGCAAGCGGCGGTGGTCCTCCGAACTGCTTGCCGCGACAACGCTCGACGAGAAGCATATGCCGTCGCTGGTCGAAGGCACGGCGAATGCCGGCGCCTTGCGCGGCGAGCTTGCCTCGAAATGGGGCATTGCTTCAGGCATTCCGGTCGCCGGCGGCGCCGGTGACAATGCGGCTTCGGCCTGCGGCATGGGCACCGTGGGCGCCGGCCATGCCTTCGTGTCGCTCGGCACGTCGGGGGTGCTGTTTGCGGCCAACGCCTCCTATCTGCCCAATCCGGAAAGCGCGGTGCACACCTTCTGCCATGCGCTGCCCAACACCTGGCACCAGATGGGAGTCATCCTCTCGGCCACCGATTCGCTCAACTGGCTGTCGGAGATCACCGGCAAAGGCGCCGGCGACCTGACGGGCGAGCTCGGCGACAAGCTCAAGGCGCCGACAGGCGTCGCTTTCCTGCCCTATCTCTCCGGCGAGCGCACGCCGCATAATGATGCGGCCATTCGTGGTTCCTTCACCGGCCTCGCGCATCAATCGAGCCGCGCCGTGCTGACCCAGGCCGTGCTCGAAGGCGTGGCGTTTGCCTTCCGCGACAGCCTCGAGGCGCTGAAGACAGCGGGCACGACCCTGACCAGGGTGACGGCGATCGGCGGCGGCTCGCGCTCGCGCTACTGGCTGAAGGCGATCGCCACCGCGTTGCAGCTGCCGGTCGACATCCCGGCCGACGGCGATTTCGGCGCCGCCTTTGGCGCGGCGCGTCTCGGGCTGATCGCCGCGACCGGCGCCGATCCGCTTGCCGTTTGCACCGCGCCGGCGACCGATGCGACGATCGAACCGGATGCCGGGCTTGGTGGGGCGTATGCAGATGCTTATCAACGCTATCGTGCGCTCTATCCGGCGATCAGGGCGGTAACCGCGTGAGTATGCGCGAGGCACCCCCCTCTGCCCTGCCGGGCATCTCCCCCTCAAGGGGGGAGATTGGCAACTTGGGCGCCTCGCTCCCTTTTGCAGCGTTGGAGATTGGCGAAATCCTAGATGAAAGCCGATCTTCCCGCTTGCGGGGGAGATGGCCGGCAGGCCACAGGGGGGTGCCTCGCGCCTCCCTTACCCAGTTAGCCTCACTGCGCCGGCACCTTGTCGAGGAAGCCGGTGACGCTCTTCAGGCGGCCATTCTCGATGACGCAAATATCGGTGCCTTCGATGACGGATTCTGCGCCTTCGGGGCCCAGATTCCACGAAAAGCGGATGCGGTCGGCAAAACCGTCCGGCTCACCCTTCAGCGAGAAGCGGAAGCCGGCGAATTGCTGCTGCACGCCGTCGATCAGCGCGGCGATGCCGTCGTGGCCGTCGCCTTGCATGATCGGGTCGCGATAGCTGACGTCGCTGGTGAAGGCGGCCTCGAGCAGGGCCTTGCGGCGCGCCGCATCGCTCTCGTTCCAGGCGGTGATGTAGTTGCGGGCGATCGTGTTGAGGTCGGTCATGGTCTTCATCCTTCATTGGATCGTTTCGACATGACCCTTTTGGACCCACGGAAGCGCCAAACCAATTACGCTTGAGGTAATCGGCGAAAGCAGTTGGAGAGGAAGGAAACCATGAGCAGCGGATTTTTCGGCAACATCAAGACCATCAAGTATGAAGGGCCGGATTCGACCAATCCACTGGCCTACCGATATTACAACCCGGACGAAGTGGTGGGTGGCAAGCGGCTGGAGGACCATCTGCGCTTCGCCGTCGCCTATTGGCATTCCTTCGCCTGGCAGGGCGGCGACCCGTTCGGCGGCCAAACCTTCGACCGCCCCTGGTTCGCCAGGCCCGGCGGCATCGACACGATGGAACTGGCGAAACTGAAGGCCGACGTCGCCTTCGAGCTGTTCTCGCTGCTCGGCGTCCCCTATTTCTGCTTCCACGACGCCGACGTTCGCCCGGAAGGCAAGGATTTCTCCGAAAGCGCGGCGCGCCTCGACGAGATCGCCGATTATTTTTCGGCCAAAATGAACCAGACCGGCGTCAAGCTGCTCTGGGGCACGGCGAACCTTTTTTCGCATCGCCGCTTCATGGCGGGTGCCGCCACCAATCCCGATCCGGACGTGTTCGCCTACGCGGCGGCGACGGTGAAGAAATGCATTGACGTGACCAAGAAGCTGAAGGGCGAGAACTATGTGCTGTGGGGCGGGCGCGAAGGCTATGAGACGCTGCTCAACACCGACCTCGCGCGAGAGCAAGAGCAGGCCGGCCGCTTCCTCAATCTCGTCGTGGACTACAAACACAAAATAGGTTTCGAGGGCACGATCCTGATCGAGCCGAAACCGCAGGAGCCGACAAAGCACCAGTACGACTACGATGTCGCCACCGTCTACGGCTTCCTGAAGCGCTTCGGGCTGGAGAAGGAGGTGAAGGTCAACATCGAGCAGGGCCATGCGATCCTTGCCGGCCACTCCTTCGAGCATGAGCTGGCCTTGGCCAACGCGCTCGGCATCTTCGGTTCGATCGACATGAACCGCAACGACTATCAGTCCGGCTGGGACACCGACCAGTTCCCCAACAATGTGCCGGAGATGGCTTTGGCCTATTACCAGATCCTGCTGGGCGGCGGCTTCAAGACCGGCGGCACCAATTTCGACGCCAAGCTGCGCCGCCAGTCGCTCGACCCGGAGGATCTGCTGATCGGCCATATCGGCGGCATGGACGCCTGCGCGCGCGGGCTCAAGGCGGCGGCCAGGATGATCGGAGACAAGGCGCTGTCGGGTCCGCTTAACGAACGCTATGCCGGCTGGAACACGGCCGAAGGCAAGGCGATGCTTTCCGGCAAGCGTACGCTGGAGGAGATCGCCGAACGCGTGGTGACGGAGAAGATCGAGCCGCAGCCGCGCTCCGGCCGGCAGGAGCTCCTTGAAAACATCGTCAACCGCTACGTCTGAGGCTTTCCTGCGGCGCCCGCATCGAGCGCCGCAGAGCTGAAATTGCATTCCATGCGGGGTGAACCTACACGACAAGGTTTTGCCCCGCGCTGCCTCTCAATCGCCGCGCTCTTGCCTTCAAACAGCCGTCACGAATCGCGTATAGTGTCGACATGCGGCGGGAAGGAAAGAAGGAGGCGAAACGTATGCAGCACGAACGCGAAATCGACGCCCTGCTCTCTTCCGGCGAGGCTGGTTCGATCATCGATCGGCTGATGGCGCTGCCGCATCCGAAGGATGGCGCCGGCGAAGCAAATGAATGGGATCGCGCGGTCGCCGCGCGGTTGGAAACGGCGCTGGCCAAGAGCATGCGCTCGCGCATTGTGCGCGAAGGCCGCGACGCCGCCTGATTCTTCAGCCCCGATGTCCGTGGGCCTATTTTCGGCAGTTTGACGAACGGAGACTGTTTCTCCATCCTGCACCGATGATACGCGCGGTGCTGCTCGATCTCGCGGGTGTCGTCTATGATGGCGACACCCCGATCGCAGGCGCTGTGGCTGCGGTCGAGCGTTTGCGCAAGGCCGGACTGCCGCTCCGCTTCGTCAGCAACACGACACGTTCGCCGCGCCATAAAATCATCGCGCAGCTCGCCGCGCTGGGCGTCGAAGTCAGGGATGAAGAATTGCTGACGCCGGCGCGCGCCGCGCTCGAATGGCTGCGAAGGCATGGCCGCCAACCTCACCTGCTCGTCCATCCCAACCTCGAAGCCGAGTTTACCGGCCTGGACGGCGGCAAGAGCCGCGCTGTCGTCGTCGGCGACGCCGGCGAGGCCTTCGACTATGCCGGCCTAAACCGAGCGTTCCGCGAACTGGTTGCCGGCGCCGATTTTCTGGCTTTGGCCACCAACCGCACCTTCAAGGACGCAGACGGCCAGCTCAGCCTCGACGCCGGCGCCTTCGTGGCAGCGCTCGAATTCGCCTGCGGGCGAAGCCCTGTCGTGCTCGGCAAGCCGTCGCCCGATTTCTTCCTCTCGGCGCTTGCCGGCTTGAATTGCCCGCAGACCGACGCGGTGATGGTCGGCGACGACGCGGAGAGCGACGTCGCCGGCGCGCTCAGCGCCGGGCTTGGCGCGGGGCTGCTCGTGCGGACCGGCAAGTACCGCCCAGGCGATGAAACACGCTTCGACCCGGCGCCCACGGCGCTGGTCGATGACCTTGCGGCCGCTACCGACTGGATCCTCAAAGCGCGCCGCACAGAAACGGATTCAGGCGACGCGCTTTGAATCCCTTGTTTCGATCTGTGCCGCTTCCCAAACCGCTGCGCGTTTTTGGGCGATCTGCATCAGCCGCGCCGCAGCCTGACCGGCGCTTCGCCGAACGCGCGGGAAAACGCCCTGGAAAACGCCGCGGCTGATGAAAAACCCGTACGCCCGGCAATGTCGGCCATGGCGATGCGCGTGTCGACCACCAGACGTCGGGCAGCGGCGAGCCGCAGCCGCAGGTAATAGGCGCCCGGCGTCTCGCCGATGGACTTGCGGAAGATGCTCTCGAGTGTTCGCGCCGTGACGCCGGCGCGCTTGGCCACGGCATCGATGGTCAGCGGCTCATCGACATGCGCTTCCATCAGCCGGATCGCCTGCGCCAGGCGCGGATCGTAGCCGTCGAGCCGGCCGAGCGAAACCAGCGGCTGAGCGTCGGTCGCCGCGCGCGTCTGATCGTAGATGAAGACGCTCGCCACATCGAGCGCGGCCGCCATGCCGAGCCGGGTGCGGACCAGATGCAGCATCAGGTCGAAGGTGGGCGAGGCACCGCCCGAGGTGAAGACCGGCCCGTCGATGACATAGCGGTCGGGGCGCACATCGACGCCCGGAAAGGCGGCGGAGAAATCCTCCATGTCTTCCCAATGCGTGGTGGCGCTGCGGCCTTCGAGCAGGCCGGCGCGCGCCACCAGCCAGGTGCCGGCCTCTACGCCGCCGCAGGCGCGGGCTGCACGCGCCGCGCGGCGCAACCCGGCCAGCAACGCCGACGTCGCATAGTTCTGCGTGCCGAAGCCGGCGACGACGACCAGCATGTCGGTCGGTTCGGCGGCATCGAAGCGGCCGCTGACGGCGACCGGCAAGCCGCAGGTCGTCACCGGCGCCTCTCCGGTGAGCGAGACCAGCTTGAAGTCGAACAAAGTCTCGCCAGAGATGCGGTTGGCGGCGCGCAGCGGGTCGACCGCCGAGGCCACGCACATGATCGACGAGCCCGAGAACACCAGAAACGTCACCTTGAGGGTTTCCCGCTCGGCGCGAAAGATCGTCGGTTTTTCGCTTTTAGTCATGGCGCCTTCGTAAAATGCAAAACAGTTTCCGGCAAGTCGGTCATGCTTGGCCAGCTTCGGCGCAGGTCGTCATAGCAAAGCCGGTTTCCGGCTTCATCAATGGCTGATCGAATTTGGGAGGAAAGACGATGCCGCTCGCGATGAACCGTGAGGTTTTCATCACCTGTGCCGTGACCGGTTCGGGCGGGACGCAGGACCGCAGCCCGAACGTGCCGCGCTCGCCCAAGCAGATCGCCGATTCGGCGATCGAGGCCGCCAAGGCGGGTGCTGCGATCGTCCATTGCCATGTGCGCGACCCCGAAACCGGCAAGCCCAGGCGTGACGTCCATCTCTACCGTGAGGTCACCGAGCGCATCCGCGAGGCGAACGTGGACGTGGTGCTGAACCTCACCGCCGGCATGGGCGGCGACATGGTGTTCGGCTCGCCGGAAGCGCCGCTGCCGCTCAACGAGAAGGGCACCGACATGGGCGGCGCCACCAACCGCATGGAGCATGTGCGCCAGTGCCTGCCGGAGATCTGCACGCTTGATTGCGGCACGATGAATTTCGCCGAAGCCGATTATGTGATGACCAACACGCCCGGCATGCTGCGCGCCATGGGCGGCATGATGACGGCGCTCGGCGTGAAGCCCGAGATCGAGGCTTTCGATACCGGCCATCTGTGGTTCGCCAAGCAGCTGGTCGAGGAACAGGTGCTGAAGCCGGATGCGCTGGTGCAGCTGTGCATGGGTGTGCCTTGGGGCGCGCCGGACGACCTCAACACCTTCATGGCGATGGTCAACAACGTGCCGTCGACCTGGAACTGGTCGGCCTTCTCGATCGGCCGCAACCAGATGGCCTATGTCGCGGCGGCGGTGCTGGCCGGCGGCAATGTCCGTGTCGGCCTGGAAGACAATCTGTGGCTGGACAAGGGCGTGCTGGCGACCAATGCGCAGCTCGTCGAGCGCGCGGTGAGCATCGTCTCCAATCTCGGTGCGCGCGTGCTCGGACCGGAGGAAGTGCGCAAGAAGCTCAACCTCACCAAGCGGGCGCCGATCGCGGCATGAGCATGATCCCGCAAAGTGGGAACCGGTTTTTGCTTCGCTGACCTGCCGTTCGGAAAAGATCATGCTCAATCAACATTGAAAAGCGGGAGGTCGAGATGGCTACCGTCAAATTCACCGCGATGAAGGACGGCGACAAGGAAGACTATGAATTCCTGACCGCCCACGAGATCGACTATGCCGCCAGGACAGGGGATCGGCTGCTTTCCGCCCTGGTGCAGCTCGACGAAGGTTTGTCCGGCTACAAGATCACCCGGCTAGGCCATTCGCTGCAGGCGGCGACGCGCGCCTGGCGCGACGGCGCCGACACTGACTGGATCGTCTCCGCGCTTCTGCACGACATCGGCGACATCTACGCGCCCTACAATCATGACGAATATGCCGCCACGATCCTGAAGCCGTTCGTGCGCGAGCAATGCACCTGGGTTGTCGAAAAGCACGGCGACTTCCAGCGCCTCTATTACGCGCATCATTTGGGCGGCAACCAGCATGCCCGCGACCGCTTCGCCGGCCATCTCTATTTCGACGATTGCGACCGGTTCTGCGAGCGCTGGGACCAGTCGAGCTTCGATCCCGACTACGAGACGCTGCCGATCGAGTTCTTCCGGCCCCTCGTGCTCGAAGTCTTCGCGCGCAAAGCTTACGACCCGGCCGTGATCCGCGCCGGCGAGCGCGTGCCGCTTTCCGATCCCGAAACAGCCAAGACCAGAACCGGAGCCTGACCATGAGCATCATCAACAAGGCGGCCGCCATCGGCGGCGGCGTCATCGGCGCCGGCTGGGTGGCGCGCCTGCTCTTGAACGGCATCGATGTTTCGATCTTCGATCCCGATCCCGAGGCGTCGCGCAAAGTCGGCGAGGTGATGAAGGGCGCACGCCGCGCCTACAAGCAGATGCTGCCCGGCGGCCTGCCTAAGGAAGGCAAGCTCACCTTCGCCAAGACGATCGGCGACGCAGTGGCGGATGCCGATTTCATCCAGGAGAGCGTGCCGGAGCGGCTCGACCTCAAGCACAAAGTGCTGGCCGAGATCGACGCCCATGCGCCAGCCAGTGCCATAATCGGCTCCTCCACCTCCGGCATCAAGCCGACCGACATGCAGGTGGCGATGAAGAAGCACCCGGAGCGGCTGGTCGTCGGGCACCCGTTCAACCCGGTCTATCTTCTGCCTCTGGTCGAGATCGTCGGCGGCCAGCAGACTTTTCCCGAGGCGATCGAGGTCGCCAAGGAGATCTACGCCTCGATCGGCATGAAGCCGGTGGTGGTGCGCAAGGAGATCGAGGCCTTCGTCGGCGATCGCCTCCTGGAGGCCGCGTGGCGCGAGGCGCTGTGGCTGGTCAAGGACGGCATCTGCACCGTCGAGGAACTCGACGACATCATGCGCTATTCCTTTGGCCTGCGCTGGGCTCAAATGGGAATGTTCCAGGTCTACCGCGTCGCCGGCGGCGAAGCCGGCATGCGCCACTTCATGGCGCAGTTCGGACCTTGCCTGAAATGGCCGTGGACCAAGCTGATGGACGTGCCGGAGTTCAACGACGAGCTGGTCGACCTGATCGCCACGCAGTCGGACGAGCAGGCAAACGGCCTCTCGATCCGCGAGCTTGAAAAGATCCGTGACGACAATCTGGTCGCCATCATGGATGCGCTGTCGAAGCAGAACAAGGGCAAGGGCTGGGGCGCCGGCGCGCTTCACAAGGACTATACCAGGCAGTTGGCCAAGCTGGCGGCGAAGCCGGCCGCCAAGGCAGGCGACAAAGCAAAAGCCGCCAAGCCGGCGAAGAAGATGGCGAAGCCCGCAAAGGCCGAGAAGCCCGCAAAGGCCGACAAGGCGAAAACAAGCAAGAAGAAGGGCTGAGGCGATGCATTTCGGTCTTTCGGAAGAACAAAAACTGATCGTCGAGACGACGCGTGCCTTTGTCGAGAACGAGCTTTACCCGCATGAGCGCGAGGTGGAACGCACCGGCGAACTGCGCCGCGAGCTGATCGACGAATTGAAGGCGAAGGCGATCGCGGCCGGGCTCTACGCCGCCAACATGCCGGCCGATGTCGGCGGCGCCGGCCTCGATACGGTGAGCTGGCTGCTCTACGAGAAGGAACTTGGCCGCGCCAATTACGCGCTGCACTGGACCTGCGTGGCGCGTCCCTCCAACATCCTGCTCGCCGGCACGCCGGAGCAGCGTGAAAAATATCTCTTCCCCTGCATCCGCGGCGAAAAGTGGGACTGCCTGGCGATGACCGAGCCCGGCGCCGGCTCCGACCTGCGCGGCATGAAGGCGACCGCGGTTCAGGACGGCTCGGACTGGGTGCTCAACGGCACCAAGCACTTCATCAGCCACGCCGACATCGCCGACTTTGCCATCGTATTCATGGCTTCGGGCGAAGAGGATTCGCCGCGCGGCAAGCGCAAGAAGATCACCGCCTTCTTCGTCGACAAGGGCACCAAAGGGTTCACGGTGCGCGACGGCTACCGCAACGTCTCGCATCGCGGCTACACCAACTCGATCCTCGAATTCGACGACTGCCGGCTGCCGGCTTCCCAGGTGCTCGGCGAAGTGCATAAGGGCTTCGAGGTGGCGAATTCGTGGCTCGGCGCCACGCGCCTGCAGGTCGGCGCCACCTGCCTCGGCCGCGCAGAGCGCGCGCTTTCGCATGCCATCGAATATGCCGCGCAGCGCCAGCAGTTCGGCCAGCAGATCGGCAAGTTCCAGGGTGTGTCGTTCAAGCTCGCCGATATGGCGACGGAGTTGAAGGCCGCTGACCTGATGGTGTTCGAAGCCGGCTGGAAGTACGATCAGGGCACCGTCACCGATCAGGACATGGCGATGGCCAAGCTGAAGGCTACCGAGATGCTGGCTTTCGTCGCCGACGAGGCGATCCAGATCCATGGCGGCATGGGGCTGATGGACGACCTGCCGCTGGAGCGCATCTGGCGCGACGCGCGCGTCGAGCGCATCTGGGAAGGCACTTCGGAGATTCAGCGACATATTATTTCGCGGGCGTTGCTGCGCCCGTTCGGGGCTTAGAGCATGATCCGCCAAAACCGGGATCCGGTTTTGGCAACGATCGTGCTCAAATGAAAAGATGACCATGCATAAACTCGAACGTCTCCTGCGCCCGAAATCGATCGCCGTGTTCGGCGGGGCGCAGGCCGCCGCCGTCGTCGCGCAATCAATCAAGATGGGCTTTGCCGGCGAAATCTGGCCGGTGCACCCGACCAAGGACGAGGTCGCAGGCCGCAAGGCCTACCGTTCCGTCGCCGACTTGCCCGGCGCGCCGGACGCCGCCTTTGTCGGGGTCAACCGGCATCTCACCATCGAAGTGGTCAAGGCATTGGCCGAGCGCGGCGCCGGTGGCGCCGTCTGCTTTGCCGCCGGCTTCCTCGAGACCGAGGCCTATGACGAGGACGGCGAGCGGCTGCAGGCCGAGCTGGTCGCCGCCGCGGGTGAGATGCCGATCATCGGCCCGAACTGCTATGGCCTGATCAACTATGCCGACGGCGCGCTTTTGTGGCCCGATCAGCATGGCGGGATCAGACTGGCCGAGGGCGGCAAGGGCGTCGCCATCATCACTCAGTCGTCCAACATCGCCATCAACATGACGATGCAGAAGCGCGGTCTGCCGATCGCGTTCCTGATGACGGCCGGCAACCAGGCGCAGACCGGCCTTTCCGAAATGGCGCTCGGTCTGATCGAGGACGAGCGCGTCACGTCGCTTGGCCTGCATATCGAGGCCTTCGATTCCGTGGCCGGCTTCGAGCGATTGGCGGCGAGAGCCCGCGAGCTGAAGAAGCCGATCATCGCCATGAAGGTCGGCCGCTCGGAACAGGCGCGGCAGGCGACGGTTTCCCATACCGCGTCGCTTGCCGGTTCGGATGCCGCCTCGGGCGCGTTCCTGAAGCGGCTGGGCATCGCGCGCGTCGATTCCATACCGGCCTTCATCGAGGCGTTGAAGCTCTTGCACATCACCGGGCCGCTGCCCGGCTACAGACTGTCGTCGATGAGCTGCTCGGGCGGCGAAGCCTCCGTGATGGCCGACAGCGCGGAAGGACGCTGGGTGCATTTCCCGACGCTAAGCGCCGAGCATCGCGCGCATGTCAAATCGACGCTCGGGCCGCTGGTCGCGGTCGCCAATCCGCTCGACTACCACACCTTCATCTGGAACAACGAGCCGGCGATGACGGCCACCTTCACTGCCATGGTGTCGGGCGGCTTCGACCTCAACATGCTGGTGCTCGACTTCCCGCGCCCCGACCGCTGCTCGGACACCGACTGGTGGGCGACGCTGCGTGCCTTCGAGGCGGCGCTGAAGACCAACAGGGCGCAGGGCGCGATCGTCTCCTCGCTGCCGGAAAACCTGCCGGAGGAATATACCGCCGGGCTGATGGCGCGCGGCATGGTGCCCTTGTTCGGCATTTCGGAAGCGATGGACGCCGCCCAGGCCGCCGCCTTCATCGGCTGGGCCTGGCGCGAGCCGCAGGCGCAGCCGGTCGACACCACGGCGGCGGGCGCTTCCGACGGCGACCACGTCACACCGGACGAAGCCGAGGCCAAAGCGCGTCTGATCGAGGCCGGGCTGCCGGTGCCGAAGGGCGAGCGCGCCTCGAACGCGGTCGAGGCGGTGATTGCGTCCATGGCGCTTGGTTTCCCGGTGGCGCTGAAGACGCTCGGCGTGACGCACAAGTCGGAGGTCGGCGCCGTGCGGCTGAACCTCAAGGACGCCGAATCCGTCAGCAATGCCGCGCATGACCTGTTGCCGCTCGGCACCGGGCTCTATGCCGAGCGCATGGTGCGCGACGGCGTCGCCGAACTGATCGTCGGCTTCACCCGCGACCCGATGTTCGGCGCGGTGATGACGCTCGGCACCGGCGGCGTGCTGGTCGAGCTGCTGCGCGACAGCGTGACCCTGATGCTGCCGGCGACGCGCGACGACATCGAGGCGGCGCTGCGTGGCCTGAAGCTCTATCCGCTGCTGGAGGGCTATCGCGGCCGGCCCAAGGCCGACGTCCAGGCCGCCATCGACGCCATCGCCGGCATTGCCGACTTCGTGCAGAAGAATGAAGGCGAAATCGAAGAGCTCGACATCAACCCGCTGATCGTCTGCGCCGAAGGCAAGGGCGCCTGGATCGCCGACGCACTGCTGGTGCTTGGAGAAAAGAAGAATGGCTGACGTCATCACCACCCGCCGCGAAGGCACGATCCTGGAAGTCACGCTCGACCGGCCCAAGGCCAATGCCATCGACCTCAAGACCTCACGACTGATGGGCGAGACGTTCAAGGCGTTCCGCGACGATCCCGGCTTGCGCGTCGCCATCGTCAAGACGGCCGGAGACAAGTTCTTCTGCGCCGGCTGGGACCTGAAGGCGGCTGCGGCCGGCGACGCGGTCGACGGCGACTACGGCGTCGGCGGCTTTGCCGGGCTGCAGGAACTGCGCGACTTGAACAAGCCGGTGATAGCTTGCGTCAACGGCATGGCGGTGGGCGGCGGCTTCGAGCTGGCGCTGTCCTGCGACCTGATCTACGCCTCTGACCATTCTTCCTTCGCGCTGCCCGAGATTCGCGCCGGCACGCTGGCCGACGCCGCGACGATCAAGCTGCCGAAACGCATTCCCTACCATATCGCCATGGACCTTCTCCTCACCGGCCGTTGGATGGATGTGGCGGAAGCGCATCGCTGGGGCCTGGTCAACGAGGTGCTGCCCAAGGAGAAGCTGGAGGACCGCGTCTGGGAAATCGCGCGGCTTTTGGCCAGCGGCCCGCCGCTGGTTTTCGCCGCGATCAAGGAGACGGCGCGCGTGGCCGAGGCGCTGACCTTCCAGGAGGCCATGAACAAGGTGACGCGCAGGCAACTGCCGACGGTCGATATCCTCTACGGCTCGGAGGACAATATGGAAGGCTTCCGCGCCTTTGCGGAGAAGCGCGATCCGGTGTGGAAGGGTAGATAGGCCGCAGACGATGGCGTTCCGTCACACCCCCCTCTGCCCTGCCGGGCGTCTCCCCCGCAAGGGGGGAGATCGGATGTCACGGTCGCTTTCGCCAATTGCCAGCGTCGCAGTTGGATCGCCGGCGCCCAAGCTGCCAATCTCTCCCCCTGCGGGGGAGATGTCCGGCAGGACAGAGGGGGGTGCTCAGGCTCGACCTTCGCGATCGGCCCAAGCGCTATGACCGACTACAAGACCCTCATCGACGCCGAGACCTGGGCTTTCATCGAGAAGACCAATTCCTATTACCCGCCCGACACGATCGACTACACGATCGCAGAGCAGCGGGCGATCTACGACCGGATGTGCCGCGAGTTCTTCGCCGGCTATCCGCAAGGCGTGACGGTCGAAACGACCGCCATCGCCACGCCGACCGCCAGCATCCCGATCCGCATCTATAGCAACGCGGAAACGAACAGCGCCGCAATGGTGCTCTATGTTCATGGCGGCGGATTCATCCTCGGCGGGCTGGACAGCCATGACGATGTCTGCGCCGAGCTGTGCGCCCGCACCGGCTACGAGGTGGTCTCGGTCGATTACCGGCTGGCGCCGGAACATCTGCATCCGGCCGCCTTCGACGACGTGCTAAGCGCCTTTGAATGGGCCGCCAAGACCTATGTTTGCCCTGTCCTGCTTTGCGGCGACAGCGCCGGCGGAAACCTCTGCGCCGCCGTTGCCCACGCAACGCGCGGTCACGTCAAGAAGCCGGCCGGCCAGGTGCTGATCTATCCCAGCCTCGGGGGCGACCACTCGCGCGGCTCCTATGTGGCGCATGCTGACGCGCCGATGCTGACCCTGCGCGATATCGAATTCTACCTGAACATTCGCACCGGCGGCGTGGACCGGACCGGCGACCTCACGCTGTCGCCGCTCGCCGACGCCAATTTCGCCTATCTCCCGCCGACAGTGCTGATCACAGCCCAATGCGACCCGCTGTCCTCAGACGGCGAGGCCTATCGCGACCGCGTCGTCGCGGCCGGCGGGTATGCCTACTGGTTCGAAGAACAGGGGCTGGTGCACAGCTATTTGAGAGCCCGGCATACGGTCGGTCGTGCTCGCACGAGCTTCACCCGCATCGTCGAGGCGGTCTCCGTGCTCGGCAGAGGCGAGTGGATCTGGTGATTTTGCCAAGGCGCGTCGCGTCGAGAATTCAAGCGCCGCGCTTCGGGGCTGATGCCAAAATCGCTGCTCTCTTTTCGGCGACTTGCATGAGACGGGCAAAGACAGCTCTACCAGCCGGGCGCCTGGAGCATTTCACCGTTTCACGGAAACGACGAAATGCTCGGGCTTGTTTGTTCTGACGCAATTCCGGACGGAAAACCGCTCACACTTTTTCTCGAATTGCTCTAGACCGCATTGAACCTTTCCGCCTCAGCCTGCGACTGACGGCCAGGCGCCGCATGGCGCCGGCCGGAAAGGGAGCCCGTATGATCAGAAATCCAGAGCCGCGGTGGTCCGAGAAAGCAACAGGAGCTCGGCGCGATCATCGGCTTCGGGATGGAGACGACGCGCTCGGCTTTCGGCTGATTCCGTTGACCCTGCCAGGCACCCGGCGTATCGTGAACAGGCGGAAAACAGACAATTCTATCAGGGACGAACGAGCCGGAACGCTGCGACTTACCTTGTTTTGCGCGGCGAAATCGGAGGGTTCTTCCGAAGACTTCGGGGGGAGCTCAATGTCTCGCGACCGCGGCTCGTTCGTGTCTTTTCGCGGCGGCGGTTTGCGCCGTGCGATCGTGACCACCAGCGGAATGCTTGCCCTGGCACTGGCTGCCGGCTTTTGCCTCGGCGGTGCGGCAAAGGCTCAGGAAACCCAGATCATCTATCCGGGCTCGATGGCGGTGACCGGCTTCCCCGGCACGATCATCCCGGATTTCGGCTCTCCCGATTCCGAAAAGGGCGGCCTGCCGCCCGGCGTCGACCCGGTCGACGAAACCTTCATCGACACTTCGCAGGCCTCGTTGCGCATTTTCAACGTCTCGCAACTCGGCGGCCCAGCTTCGGGCCAGCTCGTCTACACGCCGCCGCCCTTCGAGGTGACAGCCGGCCAGATCGGCGAGGTGTTCGGCCTCACCTATGACGACGGCGTGCGCGATGGGGTGCCGTCGGGCATTCCGAACCTCTATGCGGCGGCGACCTCGCTGCACGGCATCGAGATCGTCACGCCCGACACCGACGAGGACGGGCGGCCTGAGCGACAGCGCCGCGGCGCCGCCGGCGCCGTCTTCATGAACGGCCAGTTCGGCACCGAAAATGGCGGCGGACCGGGCACCATCTGGAAGATCGACGGTATCTCGGGCGCCGTCTCGAAATTCGCCGACATCGATACCAACAGCGGGCCCGGCATCGGCAACCTCGCCTTCGATCCGACCCATCGTGAGTTCTTCGCTTCGGATCTCGATACCGGGCTCATCCACCGCATCGATATCGAGGGCAATCTGATCGACAGCTTCGACCATGGCGTTGCTGGGCGTCCCGCGCATGGGCTGGCCCCGGTCGCCGACGACGGCGCCGTGATGGACATCCACGACACTGCCTTCGATTCGGAAGACCCCCGAACCTGGGGCTATACGCAGGATGCGCGCCGCGTCTGGGCCGTCGCCTACCATGGCGGGCGGCTCTACTATTCCGTAGGCGAGAAAGCCGAAATCTGGTCGGTCGGCATTGCAAGCGACGGGGGTTTTGGCCGCGATCCGCGCTGGGAACTCACGGTCAAGGCCGACCAAGATTATGCCGTCGCCGATATCGCCTTCGACAATCAGGGTTTCATGTATCTCGCCCAGCGCGGCCCGGTCGAGAACCGCTACGATTACAGCCGCTTCGCCGAGACGGGCAAAGGCGCGGTGATCCGCTACCAGCGCGAGGATCCGGACGATCCGGCAACGGAATCGGTCTGGGCCGAGGTGCCGCAGGAATATGCGGTCGGCTTCCCGCAGGGCAACCGTCAGTCGGCAGGCGGCGTCGACCTACAATACCGCTACGACCCCGAAGGCAATCTTGACACCTCGGTCTGCACTGACACGGTCGTGAACACCGGCGACAAATTGCGCGACAATCCGGAGCTTGCCGAGCGCCTCGCCGCCGGCGGGCCGCTTGCCGTGCATGGCGTGCAGCTCACGCCAAGCAAGCTGGTCAAGCCGGCAAACGTGCCGCCCTTCGGCTCATGGTTCGTCGACTTCGACGGCTATTTCGAAGACCCGGACGTCCAGGGCCATGTCGGCGACGTCCGGGTCTGGCGCCCCTGCGAGGGCCGCGCCGGCTATTATGAGGAAATCCCCGGCGGCTTCCTGCCTCCCGTCTATCCGCCGGACTTTCCGCCGCCCGGCAACCTGCCGCCATGCCTCGATGTCGAGGACGTGCAGTATTTCTGCACACCCCGCGGCCTCCAGGCCGACCTCTATCTCCATGACCACGCCGGCTTTGGCGGCGATTCGATCAAGGCTTTGTCCAAGACACCGGGCGTCGCAGTGACCTCACCCATGTCGCATGCGCCGGGCAAGCCCTACACGATCGGCATAACCGGCCATAATCCGGGCGACACCGTCAATGTCGGGCTCTGCTTCTACCGGAAGTCCGACCGGGACAAGGGCGGCTACTATCCTTGCTGCAAGATGACGCTGCCGCTGAGGACGCCGGTCGTCGAGTGCGAAGCGCCGAGGAGGGACAGATGAGCGGTCTCGTCCCTTCCCGCCCTGCCCCGCGCAAAACCGTCATGGGCACGATCATGAAACCCCTGTCATACGCCAGGCGCGGCGCACGCTGGCTGATGGCGGCCGGTGTCGCGATCGCCATGATGCCGGCAGTGCCGGCGCTTGCGCAGGACAAGGCACCGGCTGGCCAGATCGCCAATCCGGAAGTCTCCGCTGGATCGCGCGGCATCAATCCGGAGCTCGGGCGGATCATCCCCTTCTTCACCAAGAAGGGTGGCCTAAGAGGCTGCGATAGCGTCGAATACGTCTTGAGCTTCGGCATCCATGGCGACCCCCAGGACTTCGACCGGCCAAGCGTGGCGGCCCTTCTGAAGGCGACAAGGCTCGACTTCAAGGACCAGTTGCCGCACGGCTTGCAGATCGTCAGCGTCGACGTCGTCGGCGACGGCACGGGCGCTTCCGGCGGACCGCTGCCCGCCGCTTCGATCAGCACATCGGCCGGCCCAAACGATACGGCCAGCGTTTCCAATTTCCGGATCAGCGCTTCGAACCTCGACGGCGTCGGCGCTGCCGACGAGCGCGTGATCACTTTCCGAATCACGGCCAAGATAGACCATGCCGACTTCGCCGCGCCGGCAACGGTCGATAACCAGGGTGAGATGAAGGTGGCCTTCAGGGGCGGCCCGGCAACCACGATCCCCTCGCACGATCCGGACAAGCCCGACGACGCCGATTTCCTCACCGGCGTGAAAACCTCGATCACGATCGACCTGAGCAAGTGCAACCCGCCGCCTCCGCCTCCCAGCAAGGAATGCTTCAAGGTCGAACGCGGCACGGTCGACTGCGTGCCCGGCGGCGGCGCCTTCATCTATCACATGCCGGTCGGTCCGGAGATGGCCGGCAAATGGGTGCAGCTGTCGACGACGACACCCGGCATCACCATCGCCACCGACACCCAGCAGGTACCTGCCGGCGGCGGCGTGTTGAACTGGAAGATCAGCGGCGCCTCGCCGGGCGAGGCCATCCATCTCGTCGTCACCGGCATCGACACCTATGCCGGGCCGAAGGAAGGCTGGGGACTTTGCTGCACGCAGGAGATCGACATTGACATTCCGCGTGATCTCAGGTGCCCGCCCGAAAAGCAGCCCGACCTCAAGGTGGAGAAGTGGGCAGAGGTGCCGCGCTGCACGATGTCCGGCGGCTGCGACTTCACCATCACGGTCACCAATGTCGGCGATGCGCCCTATAACGGCAAGATCGTGCTCGACGAGGTGTCATTGCCGGCCGGGTCGGTGCTGTCGTCGGGACCGAACCCACCCTGGGTCTGCGCGCCCGGGACGACGCCGATGACCTGCACCCATCCGGCAACCACGCTCAACCCGGGCGCCTCCGCCGTCCTCAAGCTCAGCTTCAAGCCGGCCGGCGGCTGGCAGGGCAGCGTGCTGCGCAATTGCGCCGCCTATGACTACCAGGCGAGCGGCAAGCCGCTGTTCGGCAGCCAGCAGAACGATCGCGGCTGCGCCTCGATCCCGGTCTGCCGCCGTGGCGATCGCGATCCCCAGTGCCAGCCTGCGGCCGAGAAGAAGGTCGACCTGATGCTGAAGAAGCGCGCCCGCATGCCGGTCTGCACGCCGGACGGCATCTGCAGCTTCGTGATCGATATCATCAACAACGGCACCAGCACCTACCACGGGCCGCTGACCGTGATCGACACCTATCCGGGCGGCGCGCCGACCTCCTCGGCCTTCGGGCCCAGCCCGCCATGGACCTGCGGGCCGAACGGCCCCGGCCAGTTCCGCTGCGACAATGCCGGCATCTCGCTGCCGCCGGGTGCCTCGACGCCGATCGTCGTCAAAACGGTCATGCCGGCAAACTACCGGCCGGACACGGTCGAGAACTGCGCCGAGGTGAAGGCCATTGCCGGCGAGGTCGACCTCGCCAACAACAAGGCCTGCGCGACCGAGCGCATCCGCCGTCCGAATGGCGCCAAGCCCGGCTTGCGCATCACCAAGGCGTGCGAGAGCTCGCTGGCCGGTGCGTCTTCGGTATCCTGCCGCATCACCGTGACCAATGCCGGCACTGCTGCCCCCACCGGTCCGGTGCGGGTCAACGATGCCGCCACGCTGGTGTCGGGCGGCGCGCCGGTCGCTGTCCGGACCGTGACCCCGGATGGCACCGACTGGAACTGCGGGCCAGTGCCCGCCAACATGCTGTCTTGCCAGATTGCCGGCGCCGTCATGACGCCCGGAACCAGCCGACACTTCGACGTTACGGTCGGCGGCAATGACGCGTTCGAGAACTGCGCGCGCGGCTCTTTTGGGCCGGCGCCCCGCGACGACATCGTCTATCCGATCGGCCAGGCTTGCGCGAAAGGCGGTGGGGCCTCCACGATCCGCGTCGAGAAGACCGGCGACAGCGAATGCCAGCCAGGTGCGCCCTGCTCGTTCGAGATCACCATCACGAATGAGGGGCCGAATGCCTTCTCCGGTCCGGTCCGCATCGGCGATGCGGTCGGCATCGACGGTCTCGGCAGGCTGGAGGGTGTCAAGATCACCGCGATCGACCCGCCTTTCGGCTGCTCGCCGGAGCCGGCGACGCTGCCGGCGTCCTGCATCGCCAATCTGACGCTGGGCGCCGGCGAAAGCCATACGCATCATGTCACAGTGGTCCTTCCCGACGACGCGCGCCTTGCCACTCTGCGGGGTACGGTCAGCGGACAGAACTGCGTCGGGGTGCTCTCGCCAAACACGCCGGTGCAGGGCGGCGGCGATGTGCTGTCACGCGGCCCAGCCAACGCGCAAGGCGACCGCGGCAAGGCCTATGCATGCCACCCCTTCACCATCAAGCGTGAGGTGAAGAACCAGTGTTCGGGCGGCATGGTGCTCAACTCGGCCGGCCGCTGCGCCTGCCCGGACGGCACCACGTTCCGCAACGGTCAGTGCTCGTCCGGCGGCACCAAGCTTCTGCCGCTGCCAGTGCCGCAGCGCTGCGTCCTACTCAAGGGCCAGATCCGGACCGGGGACGGACGCTGCGTCTGCCCGCGCGGCACCGAGCTGGAAAACGGCAGATGCGTTCAGAGCGAGCAGCCGCAGGAGCCTCAGTGCACGCTGCGTCCCGGCCAGTACCGCGACCAGGAGGGCAATTGCGTATGCCGGCGCGGCGAGCTGGTGAACGGCGTCTGCCGGGTCGCTCCGCCGAAATGCACGATCCGCGGCGCCGTGCCGACACCGGATGGCTGCGCCTGTCCCAAGGGCACGCATGTCGACCGCGCCGCCAAGGCTTGCGTGCCCGACAGGCAGCAGCCGCCCAGCCAGTGCCGCATTCGCGGCCAGGTGCGCAATGCCGATGGCGATTGCGTCTGCCCGAGGGGGACGGCGTTGAAGGGCAAAGCCTGCGTGCCGGTCAGGAAGCCGCAAGCATGCTCCATCCGCGGCCAGTTCCTCAACAAACGCGGCGTCTGCGTGTGTCCACGCGGCACCGAAGTGATCGAAGGTAGATGCGGCAGGTTCGAAGACGCTGTATGCGCGCCGGGCTCGGAGATGATCGATGGCATGTGCCAGCCGATCATCAGGCGGCGCTGCCCGGTCGGAACGGCCGGCCGGTATCCGGATTGCTTCCCGATCCGCAGGCGGCCAGGCTTGGAGATCGATCCGGACCTGCTGCTCAATCCGAATATCCTGCAGCAGTTGGTGCCAAGAAGCCAACCAAGGCTGCAGCGGAACCCGGCGACCGACAACCTTCAGTAAGGCAGCCCATCACTACCGCGCCCGCGAACCCGCCGGAGAAATCCAGCGGGTTCTCTCTTTCCCGCATCGCAGCTCGCGTTTTGCGCGCCCGTCGAGCGAAGCGGAAAACACGCTTCCCCTTGGCCGGACGATGGTCTAGGCAGACCCCCGCGTGCCAGCGCGCAGCACAGCGCGCCGATGAGGATGCCGGGAGAAGCCTTTCATGAGCAAGAAGACCCTGATCGCACCATCGGTGCTGGCGTCGGACTTTTCGAAGCTCGGCGACGAGGTCGAAGCGGTCGCGGCGGCCGGAGCCGATTGGATCCATCTCGACGTGATGGACGGCCATTTCGTGCCCAACATCACTTTCGGCCCACCGGTGATCAAGGCGATCCGCAACCGGACAAAAACCTTCTTCGACTGCCATCTCATGATCGCGCCTGCCGACCCCTACCTGGCGGCCTTTGCCGAGGCCGGCTGCGACGGCATAACGGTCCATGCCGAGGCCGGCCCGCATCTCGACCGTTCGCTGCAAACCATCAAAGGTCTCGGCAAGAAGGCCGGTGTCTCGCTCAACCCGGCGACGCCGGAAACGGCGATCGAATATGTGCTCGACCGGCTCGACCTCATCCTGATCATGACCGTCAATCCCGGCTTCGGCGGCCAGGCTTTCATCCCGGCGATCGTCGACAAGGTGCGAAAGGTCAAGGCGCTGATCGGCGAGCGCCCGATCCGCATCGAGATCGACGGCGGCATCTCGCCGGAAACGGCGCCGCTGGTGACGGCCGCCGGCGCCGGCGTGCTGGTGGCCGGCGCGGCCATTTTCAAAGGCGGCACAGTGGAAACCTATCGGGCAAATATCGAAGCGATCCGCTCAGCCGCCGACAAGGCCGCCCGTTAAAGACGTCGACAGTGCGTTCCTAGCAAAGCCGCCTCGCTAACTAAGGGCTGTTCAGTATACCGAGTTATGTCAAGTCTCCCACTGACGTCAGCCTTTTTTCAAGTGGATTTTACTTTATTCGATAATTGACCCCGCCTTGTCTTAAAGTACGAATATCGCCATCATACGTTTTTAGGCGGCAGTGCTCGGCTGCAAGATACATCGTATGAAATTGCTTGGCCGAGGGACCCTGCAAAACAGGGGCCGGCAACAGGAGTCAAATTGCCATACGGGAACGCCGATACGGGCGAAGGCAAGGGTGCCAAGAGCACGCTGGCCAGTTCGGTCTACCATCAGCTCCGCGAGGACTTGCTGCGGGGAGCTTTGGAAGCCGAGGGCAAGCTGCGCGTCGAATGGGTCGTTTCCCGGTATGGCGCCGGCGCCTCGCCGGTGCGCGAGGCGCTGAACCGCCTGGCCGCCGAGGGATTGCTCGGCCGCCACGACCAGCGCGGCTTCTTCGTGATGCCGGTCAACGCGGCCGAGCTGGAGGAGCTCACCCGCACGCGGTGCTGGCTGGAAGAACGCGCATTGCGCGAATCCATTGCGCACCGCACGGCGGAATGGGAAGAACAGCTCGTGCTCGCGCTGCATCGCCTGGCGCGCGCCGAACGCCGCCAGCCCAACGACCCGGCAGCCAACAATCCGGAATGGGAGAAGCTGCACCGCGCCTTTCATCGGGCGCTGATCTGCGCCTGCCGCTCGCATTGGCTGATCGGCTTTTGCGACCAGCTCTCCGACCAGGCTTCCCGCTACCGGCTGATCTCGCAGCGCGGCCCCGGCTCCGAACGCGACGACTTCGGCGAGCACCGCACGATTGCCGAGCGGACCATGGACGGCGACGCCGACGGCGCGGTCGAGGCCTTGCTCAGTCACTACCGGCTGACGGCGGAGATGTGCATGGCGCAGCTCAGCCCAGGCGACGGTCCGCGGGCTCGCGCAGGCAAGGCCGCGCGCGGCCGCAAATAGCTGCCCATCGCTGACAAATCTGATATTCGCTCTGGCCGAGCTTTCGACGCCGGGGGACTACATGACCAATCACCTGTTCGACGCGTTTCGCGCCAGCATGCCGGCGCCTGGCCGAGTGCTGATGGAGACGGATGACGGGCGTTCGATTTCCTATGCCGACATGCTGGCGCGGTCCGCGCAGTTTGCGCACGCGCTGGTCGCCGCTGGTGTGTTGCCCGGCGATCGCGTCGCCGTGCAGGCGGAGAAGATCCCTGAAGCCTTGCTCCTCTATCTCGCCTGTCTGCGCGCGGGCGCCGTCTTCCTGCCGCTCAACACCGCCTATACGCTGCCGGAGCTCGACTATTTCTTCCGCGACGCGGAGCCGCGGCTGGTCGTGTGCGATCCGGAAGAGGTGAAGGATGTGCAACCGCTTGCCGCATCGGCGGGGGCGGCGACGCTGACGCTAGGCCGCGACGGACAGGGCACGCTTGCGGACCGTGCGGCGCTACAGCCAGCGGATTTTGCGGATCTGGAGCGCGGCCCCGACGATCTTGCCGCCATCCTTTACACGTCGGGCACGACGGGCCGCTCCAAGGGCGCCATGCTCAGCCACGAGAACCTCGCCTCCAACGCGCGCGTGCTGGTGGATTACTGGCGCTTCAGCAGCGATGATGTGCTCATCCACGCGCTGCCGATCTTCCACACGCACGGCCTGTTCGTCGCGACCAACGTCATCCTGATGGCCGGGGCAAAGATGCTGTTCGAGCAGAAGTTCGACCCGGCCCGTGTGATTTCGCTTCTGCCGCGCGCGACCGCGCTGATGGGCGTGCCGACCTTCTATGTGCGGCTCCTGCAGCAGCAGGGCCTGACGAAGGATGCGGCCAGCCGCATGCGGCTGTTCATCTCCGGTTCGGCGCCGTTGCTTAGCGAGACGCATAAGGCCTGGCGCGAGCGCACCGGCCACGCCATCCTCGAACGCTACGGCATGACCGAAACCAACATGAACACCTCCAATCCCTATGACGGCGAACGGCGCGCTGGCACGGTCGGCTTTCCGCTGCCGGGTGTCACGCTGCGCGTCGCCGACCCCGAAAGCGGCAAGCCGCTAGCCCAGGGCGAGATCGGCATGATCGAGGTGAAGGGCCCGAACGTCTTTGCCGGCTATTGGCGGATGCCAGAGAAAACCAAGGCCGAATTCCGCGAAGACGGCTTCTTCATCACCGGCGACCTCGGCCTGATCGACACCGGCGGCTATGTCCACATCGTCGGCCGCGGCAAGGACCTGATCATCTCGGGCGGCTACAACGTCTATCCCAAGGAGATCGAGAGCGAGATCGACGCGCTTGCCGGCGTTGCCGAAAGCGCGGTGATTGGCGTTGCGCATCCCGACTTCGGCGAAGGCGTCACGGCCGTCGTGGTGCGCAAGCCGGGCTCGGCAATCAGCGCAGCCGATATCGCCGACGCCATCGCCGGGCGGCTGGCCAAATACAAGCATCCAAAGCAGGTGATCTTCGTCGACGAATTGCCGCGCAACACGATGGGCAAGGTGCAGAAGAACGTTTTGCGCGAGGCGTTTAAGGATATCTACCAATCCAGACCGCAGAGCTAGGACCAGTGCAAACGCCCGGCAGCTTCGTCATTCTAGGGCGGAGCAAGGAGCGAAGCGACCCGGGAAGACCCTGGAAGCCATGCCTTAACGCCAAAGCGTGCAACGATTACAGAATTCTGCACCGTTGCGCCCCACCGCAGAGGTCACGGCAAGGATCCTCGGGTCAAGCCCGAGGATGGCGAAGGAAGAGGCCTACGCCGCAAACACCTTCTCGCCGCCGATCCAGACATTCTTGACGTCCAGGTCTTCCGACAGCCCGACAATGTCCGCTGCGGTGCCGTTGGCGAAACGGCCGAGGCGATGCGCCTGGCCGATCGCTTCGGCGGGATAGAGCGAGGCCATGCGGAGCGCCTCGTCGAGATCGAGCCCGACCACGTGATGGACAAAGCGCACGGCGGAAATCATGTCTAGATCGGCGCCGGCCAGCGTGCCGTCGGCAAGCCTGAGACTCCCGTCCTTGCGGTAGATGGCGCGGCCGTTGAGGGTGAAGGATGTCATGTCGGTTCCGATCGTCGCCATGGCGTCGGTGACCAAAAGGATCTTGCCCGGGCCTTTCTTGGCATTGAGTGCAAGCGTCATGGTGCCGGGATGGACATGGATACCGTCCGCGATGAGGCCGGCGTAGAAGCTGCCGGTGTCGATCGCCGCTCCGGCCAGTCCCGGCTCGCGATTGCCGATCTGGCTCATGGCGTTGAAGAGGTGGGTGACGACCGTGGCGCCGGCCTCGGCGAAGGCCGTTGCCGTGGCATAGCCGGTGTCGGAGTGGCCGAGGCTGACAACGATGCCGGCCGCGGCCAGCGCCGTGACCCGGGCCGGCTCGACCGATTCCGGTGCGACCGTGGTGAGCAGCACCGGCAAGCCCTGACGCGCCGCGACCAGCGCAGCCTGGTCGGCGTCCGTCATTGGCCGGATAAGAGCCGGATCATGCGCGCCCTTGCGCGCGACGGACAGATGCGGACCTTCGAGATGCAGCCCAAGAAAACCCCGCACCTTCTTCCGGGCGGCCTCGGCGCCGGCGGCGACCGCGGCGGCGGTGATCGCCGGCGTGTCGGTGATCAGCGTCGGCAAGAGCGCCGTGGTGCCGAAGGGCGCGTGCGCCCGGCAGATGGTCTCGATCGAGGCGACATCGGGATGGTCGTTGAGCATAACGCCTCCACCGCCATTGACTTGGATGTCGACGAAGCCGGGAACCAAGAGGCCGCCACCGGTCTCGACATGGGAGACGCCCGATGGCACGGCGCCGGCGGGCAGAATGGCCTCGACCACGCCGTCCTTGACGACAAGGGCCGTATCGTCGTGCCAGTCGGCCCCGTCGAAGATACGGGCGCCGGTGAGGGCGAAACGGTCGCTCATACGGTTTCCGTCACCTTGCGCAGATTGCGTGGCGCATCCGGATCGAGACCGCGATGGCGAGCGAAGGCCTCTACGAAGCCATAGAAGGACACGATCAGCGGCAGCGGATCGGTTAAGGGATGGCCGGTTGCGACATACGGCAGCAGCCTGGCTGCCTTCGCATTATCGGAGGTGACGAAAGCGGCCGCGCCTTTGGCCGTCAAGCTGTCGGCGGCCTCGGCCACCGAAGGCTCCGACGCGTCCCGGGCAGCAAGCGCCAGGACCGGGAAGCCCGGCCCGACCAGCGCCAGCGGCCCATGCATGACCTCCGCGGCGCTATAGGCCTCGGCATGCATGGCGCAGGTTTCCTTGAATTTCAGCGCCGCCTCGCTGGCGATCGCGAAGGATGGGCCGCGGCCGAGGATGAACAGCGAGCGCGGCGTCTCGAGCGTCGTGGCGAGCGCCATCCAGTCGCAGGCAATCGACTTCTCGAAATGCTCCGGCAGACGGGCGAGCGCGGCAAGCAGCGCCTCATCGCCAGTGCTGTGCGCCATCAGCGCCAGGGCGGCGACGGCCGAGTTGACGAAGGTCTTGGTGGCCGCGACGCTGCGCTCCGGGCCGGCGAGAATGTCGATGGCGTAATCCGAGGCGCGCGCCAGTGGCGAGTCGGCGGTGTTGGTGATGGCGACGGTGAGCGCGCCGCCGGCTCTCGCGGTTTCGGCCATGGCGACGATGTCGGGACTCTTGCCCGACTGCGAGATCGCCAGGCAAGCCGAGCCGCGCAGCCTCAGCTTCGCGCCATAGATGGAAGCGATCGACGGGCCGACGGAAGCGACGGCGAGGCCGGCCGTCAGCTCCACGGCATATTTCATGAAAGTGGCGGCATGGTCGGACGAGCCGCGCGCCACGGTGACGACGAAATGCGGATCGCGCTCGCGAAGGCCGCGGCCGGCCTCGGCCAGCACCTTGGCCGAGCCGTCCAGCAGGCGGGCGGTGGCCTGCGGGATCTCCTCGATCTCGCGCCGCATGTGGGTGGCGGTTGCGCTCATGGCCGGCTCTCCTCTCCCGGCCCGGTCAGCCGGAGTTCCGCGACGAAGTCATAGGCGTCGCCCCTGTAGATCGAGCGCGTGAACTCGATCACCTTGCCGCTCGCCAGATAGGAAATACGTTCGATGTGCAGGCCGGCAACCCCCGGCGGCACTTCGAGAAGGCGCGCGTCGCCGTCGCCGAGATTGGCGGCCGAAATGCGCTGCACGGCCCGCACCGGGCGGTTGCCGGTTAGTTCCAGCGCCGCGTAGAGCGAGGAGCCGATCGCTTCGGGGTCGGGAAGCACGCTCGCCGAAATCGCGGCGCGCTCGATCGCCAGCGGCGTGTCGTTGGCGATGCGCAGGCGCGCCACGCGCGCCACCAGCTCGCTCGACGACAGGCCGAGCACCATCATCTCGTCCGGCGAGGGCGCATAGAGGCCGCGATCGAGCCAGGCCGAGCGCACGACCATGCCGCGGCGCGCCATATCCTCGGTGAAGGAGGTGAGCCGCGACAGCGACTGCTCGACACGTTCCATGCGCGGGGCGACAAAGGTGCCGGAGCCATGGCGCTGGACGAGGATGCCGCCCTTGACGAGATCCTGCACGGCCTTGCGCACGGTGACGCGCGAAATGTCGGCCTTGCTGGCTATATCGCGCTCTGACGGCAGCGCGTCACCCGGCCCGATCAGGCCGCGATTGACCGCTTCCTCAATGCTTTTCCTCAGCTGCAGGTAAAGCGGCGCGTCGCTTTGCGATGATTCTTTCAGCATAGCGAAGATCTGGTCGGCGGCGCTCATCGCGGCGCCTCCGGCAGCATAGCGAAGATCTGGTCGGCGGCGCTCATCGCGGCGCCTCCGGCAGCATAGCGAAGATCTGGTCGGCGGCGCTCATCGCGGCGCCTCCAGCAGCATGGCGAAAATCCGGTCGGCGGCGCTCATCGGGCGCCTCCGGATTTGCCCGTGAAGATGCGCGCGGCCATCTGCACCGCGCCGCCGAGCGCATCGTCAAGCGGGGCCTTCAGCAGCGCTTGATAGCGCGCCGACAGCCGCGGCGCGTAGAGCGGCGCCAGGCCGCCGAGCAGGCATAGCGGCGCGTCGTCGGCGAGTTCGAGCGCGCCCAGCGAAGCCTCGACATCGGCAACCGCCTTATCGAGGATCCAATTGGCGACGAGATCGCCCTTTTCGGCATGCTCGAAGACTTTTGGCGCGAAACCGCCGAAGTCGCCGGGCTTGGCGTTGGTGGTGAACTCGACCACGTCCTCGGGATTGTTGCGGAAGACGGCAAGCATGGCATCCGTCAGCGGCGAGCCGAGGCGGATGCCGTCATAGGCAAGGAGCGTCTGCTCGAGCAGGTCGCGGCCGATACGGGCGCCGCTGCCCTGGTCCCCGACCTGAAAACCCCAGCCGCCGATGGCGCGCGACTTGCCCGCTTTGCGCGCCATATAGGCGGTGCCGGTGCCCAGGATCGCCATGGCGCCGTCGCCGGAGCCGACGGCGCCTTCGAGCGCGATCTCGGCATCGGTCTCGACGCGGCTTTTGCTGAACGGCAGGATCGCTTCCAACTGCTGCCTGTAGGTGCCGACATTGGCTCCGGCGAGGCCGAGAATGGCAGGCGTCTCAGGGATCAGCTCCGGATCTTCACCGGCGGCCACGAAAGCTTGCCTTGCCGCCTCGACGATGTTTGCGCGCGCACCGGTAAGGTCGGTGCGGATATTGGCCGCGCCGCTCTTGGCGCGGCCAACGACAGCGCCGTCGGCGGTCGCAAGGGCCGCCCTGCAGCTTGTGCCGCCGCCATCGATGCCAAGCACGAATTTCACGCGATTTTCTCCTCGTCGCGGATAATACCAATAAAATACCAATAGCCAAGCGTTAATTTCGGTTCAAAAAAAGATTAAGGCGTATTTGATTGAAAGGACATGGAAATTTGACCCCGGTGCGCTCCGGGGCATGAAAACGCGATGAGGGATGTGGACAAGTGGTATTTTTTTGGTATTGTTCGATCAGTTGGAGGAAAGCGGATGGTCGAGACGCGCACGGAAGCGCTTCATCAGAACGCCGCGGGGCTGGATGTCCAGACCCCGGATGCCATCCTTTCATTTCTCGCCAATGCGCAGATCGAGGCCGCCAAGGCCGTGCACGGCGCCATCCCGGCCATAGCCGAGGCCGCCGAACTTGTCGCCAGACAGTTGAAGGGTGGAGGCAGGCTCGCCTACGCGGCAGCCGGCAGCTCCGGCCTGATGGCTGTCGCCGATGCGCTGGAACTTCCCGGCACATTCGGTATCGCGCGTGACCGCATCGCCATCCTGATCGCCGGCGGCGACGAGGCGTTCCGCACGCTTGCCGGCGGACCGGAAGACGATAGCAAGGAAGCCGCGGCAGCCGTAGCGAATGCCAATATCGGCAAGGGCGACTGCCTGATCGCCATCTCGGCCAGTGGCTCGACGCCCTATGCCGTCCAGGCGATCGGCGACGCGCGGCGCCGGGGCGCGGCGACGATCGCGATCGCCAACAACAAGGGCGCGACGCTGTTCGGCGAGGCCGACGTCGCCATCCTGCTCGAGACGCCGCCGGAGCTGATCGCCGGCTCGACGCGCATGGGCGCGGGTACAGCCCAGAAGATCGCGCTCAACATGCTGTCGACGCTCGCTGCCGTCCATCTCGGCCATGTGCATGACGGCTACATGGTCAACCTCGCCGCCGACAACATCAAGCTGCGCGACCGCGCGGTGCGCATGGTGGCCGCCATCAGCGGACGCAGCCGCGAAGATGCGGCGCGCCTGCTCGAAGAGAGCGGCGGCGGCGTCAAGACTGCCATTCTGCTCGCCGCGGGTGCTGCCAATGCCGATGCGGCCGAGAAGATACTGGAAAAAACCGGCCAGAAGCTCAGGCCGGCGCTTTCCGCGATCGAGGGGAGCAAGGCGCGCTAGCCGCTGTTCTCATCAAAACCGAACCTGAAAAAGGTCAACAGGGAGACTGGACATGACGACCAAACTACTGACGGCGCTTCTCATCGGCACGAGCATTCTCGGCACCACCGGGATGGCCCTCGCCGAAGACGTCACGCTCAACATCGAGAGCTGGCGCGGCGACGACCTGACCATCTGGAAGGACAAGCTGATCCCGGCCTTCGAAGCCAAGAACCCGGGCATCAAGGTGGTGTTCGCGCCCTCGGCGCCGACGGAGTATGACGCGGCACTCGGCGCCAAGCTCTCTGCCGGCTCGGCGGGCGACCTGATCACCTGCCGCCCCTTCGACAAGTCGCTTGAGCTGTTCAAGAAGGGCAACCTCGCCGACCTCTCGTCGCTGCCCGGCATGGACAACTTCTCTCCGGTCGCCAAGGCCGCCTGGCAGACCGACGACGGAAAGTCGAGCTTCTGCGTGCCGATGGCTTCGGTCATCCACGGCTTCATCTACAACAAGGACGCCTTCGACAAGCTCGGCCTCAAGGTGCCGACGACGAATGAAGAGTTCTACGCCGTGCTCGACAAGATCAAGGCGGACGGCACCTATATCCCGATGGCGATGGGCACGAAGGACCTCTGGGAAGCCGCGACCATGGGCTACCAGAACATCGGCCCGAACTACTGGAAGGGCGAGGAAGGCCGTCAGGCGCTGATCAAGGGCGAGCAGAAGCTGACCGATCCGCAGTGGGTCGAACCCTACAAGGAACTGGCCAGGTGGAAGCCCTATCTCGGCGACGGCTTCGAGGCGCAGACCTATCCGGACAGCCAGAACCTGTTCACGCTCGGCCGCGCCGCCATCTACCCGGCTGGCTCCTGGGAGATCGGCCTGTTCAACACCCAGGCGCAGTTCAAGATGGGCGCCTTCCCGCCGCCCGTGCAGAAGGCCGGCGACACCTGCTACATCTCCGACCATACCGATATCGGCATGGGCCTGAACGCAGCCTCGAAGCACCCGGAAGAAGCCAAGAAATTCCTGTCCTGGGTCGCTTCGCCGGACTTCGCCAACATCTACGCCAATGCGTTGCCGGGCTTCTTCAGCCTGAACAACACCCCGGTGAAGATGGAGGACCCGCTGGCGCAGGAATTCGTCTCCTGGCGCGGCAAGTGCAAGTCGACGATCCGCTCGACCTACCAGATCCTGTCGCGCGGCACGCCGAACCTCGAGAACGAGACCTGGGTCGAATCGGCCAACGTGATCAACGGCACCGACACGCCGGAAGCCGCGGCCAAGAAGCTGCAGGACGGCCTCGACAGCTGGTACAAGCCGGCGAAGTAAGGCTTTAGCCATTCGAACCGGCCGGGCGCCGCCCGGCCGGCCTTCGGACAGATTTAATAGCGATTGTCGGCGCCGCCTCTCGGTCTTACGCTCACCCTTGCGGGAAGACGAAGCCGCACTGTCGCTGGCCTTGTTCCCTCGCATCATGGGGACAGTCAGGCCGCCGTGCATCGAGGCATCAGCCAAGCACCATCGACCTGGAACCGAGAGACGGCGGGGACCGAACTCATGGCCGCACAAACACGACCCAAGAAACCGATCCGCTGGCATATCGGCGTCTTCCTGGCGCCGGCGGTGCTCGTCTACACGGCAGTCATGATCCTGCCGCTGTTCGGGACCCTGCAGCTTTCCCTGTTCCGCAACATCAACCAGGCGCAAGTGTTCGTCGGGTTCGACAATTTCCACACGCTGTTCGGCGATCCCAACTGGTCGGTGAATTTCTGGAACGCGCTGCGGAACAATGTCTGGTTCTTCATCATCCACATGCTGGTGCAGAATCCGATCGGCATCCTATTGGCGGCGCTTCTCTCCAGCCCGAGACTGCGGTTTGCCGCCTTCTATCGCACCGCGATCTTCGTGCCGACGATCCTGTCCTTCGTCATCGTCGGCTTTGCCTGGAAGCTGATCCTTTCGCCGATCTGGGGCGTGGCGCCGCATCTGCTCGACTTTGTCGGGCTGAAGAGCCTGTTCACGCCGTGGCTCGGCAAAGAGCAATATGCGCTCACCGCGCTCAGCCTCGTCTCGGTCTGGCAGTTCGTCGGCATCCCGATGATGCTGATCTATGCAGCACTTCTGTCGATCCCCGACGAGGTGATCGAGGCCGCCGAATGCGACGGCGTCACTGGTATGGCGCAGTTCTGGAAGATCAAGCTGCCGCTGATCCTACCTTCGATCGGCATCATTTCGATCCTGACCTTCGTGGGCAATTTCAACGCCTTCGACCTGATCTACACCGCGCAAGGGGCGCTCGCCGGTCCGAATTATTCGACCGACATTCTCGGCACCTTCCTCTACCGCGCCTTCTTCGGTTTTCAGCTGCAGGTCGGCGATCCCAACATGGGTGCCGCGATCGCCACGATCATGTTCCTGATCATCCTCGCCGGCGTCTGCGTCTACCTGTTCCTCGTCCAGACGCGCCTGCGTCGCTATCAGTTCTGAGGCGCGCCATGAGCACCGCAACACATTCGCTTCCCCGCACCATCGGCGCCCATGCGGTCCTTTTGACCTACACGGTGATCGCGCTGTTCCCGGTGATCCTGGTCATCATGAACTCGTTCAAGTCGCGCGCCGGCATTTTTGGCGCGCCGCTGACGCCGCCGACGCCGAAAACCTTCGACCTGATCGGCTACACCACCGTGTTCGGCCAAGGCGACTTTCTGCATTATTTCCAGAACAGCCTCGTCGTCACGGTCGCCTCGCTGTTCTTCGTGCTTCTGTTCGGCGCCATGGCCGCTTTCGCACTGTCGGAATACCGCTTCCGCGGCAACACGATGATGGGGCTCTATCTCGCGCTCGGCATCATGATCCCGATCCGCCTCGGCACCGTCGCCATCCTGCAGCTGATGGTGGCGAGCGGGCTGGTCAACACGCTGACCGCGCTGATCCTGGTCTACACGGCGCAAGGCCTGCCGCTCGCCATCTTCATTCTGTCGGAGTTCATGAAGCAGGTGTCCGACGACCTGAAGAACGCCGGCAGGATCGACGGGCTGTCGGAGTACACGATCTTCTTCCGGCTGGTGCTGCCGCTGGTGCGCCCGTCGATGGCGACGGTCGCCGTCTTCACCATGATCCCGATCTGGAACGACCTGTGGTTCCCGCTGATCCTGGCGCCGTCGGAAGAGACCAAGACGGTGACGCTCGGCGCGCAGCTCTTCCTCGGCCAGTTCGTCACCAACTGGAACGCGATCCTGGCGGCGCTCTCGCTGGCGATCCTGCCGGTGCTGATCCTCTACGTCATCTTCTCGCGGCAGCTGATCCGCGGCATCACGTCAGGAGCCGTCAAGTGAGTGCAGAACAGCCTCTTCGCGTCGTCGTCGCCGGCCTTGGCAATATGGGCCGCAGCCATGCGCTGGCCTATCACGCCAATCCGGGCTTCGAGATCGCCGCGCTCGTCAACCGTTCCGAGGTGCCGCTGCCGGATGGGCTCGCGGGCTATCGCATCAGGCGCTCCTTCGAGGACGTGCTGCGCGACGAGAAGCCGGACGTCGCCGCCATCGCTACTTATTCCGACAGCCACGCCGACTATGCGGTGCGGGCGTTCGAGGCCGGCTGCCATGTCTTCGTCGAGAAGCCGCTGGCGACCACGGTGGCGGACGCCAGGCGCGTCGTCGATGCCGCCAAAGCCAACGGCAGGAAGCTGGTGATCGGCTATATCCTGCGCCACCATCCGTCCTGGATGCGGCTGATCGCCGAGGCGCGCAAGCTCGGCGGGCCATACGTATTCCGCATGAACCTCAACCAGCAATCGTCAGGGCATACCTGGGGCACGCATAAGCAGCTGATGCAGACGACGTCGCCGATCGTCGACTGCGGCGTGCACTATCTCGACGTGATGCTGCAGATCACCGACGCCAATCCGGTCGAGGTGCGCGGCATGGGGGTCAGGCTGACCGACGAGGTCGCGCCCTCGATGTACAATTACGGCCATCTGCAGGTGCTGTTCGAGGACGGCTCGGTCGGCTGGTACGAGGCCGGCTGGGGACCGATGGTTTCGGAGACCGCCTTCTTCGTGAAGGACGTGATGTCGCCCAAAGGCTCTGTGTCGATCGTCATGAAGGAGGGCGTTAAGTCCGACGACATCGACACGCACACCAAGACCTCGACCATCCGCTTGCACAGCGCCGCGACCGGGCCGGACGGAAAGTTCATCAAAGAGGACGAACTGCTGTCGATGGAAGGCGAGCCGGGGCACCAGGAACTCTGCGATCTTGAACAAGCCTTCCTGCTCAAGGCCATCCGCGAGGACATCGACCTGACCCGCCACATGGAGGACGCGGTGAAGTCGCTCGCCGTCTGCCTCGCCGCCGACCAGAGCGTGCGCACCGGCGCGCCAATCAAACTCTAGAACAAGGACGAAGCCGTGGGCTCGCTGAACATCGAGAACGTGAAGAAGGCATTCGGGCCGGTCGAGGTGCTGAAGGGCATCGACCTCGAGGTCAATGACGGCGAATTCGTCGTCTTCGTCGGCCCGTCCGGCTGCGGAAAGTCGACGCTGCTGCGCGTGATCGCAGGGCTAGAGGATTCGACCTCCGGGCGCGTGGTGATCGACGGCGACGACGTCTCCGTCACGCCGCCCGCAAAACGCGGCATCGCCATGGTGTTCCAGACCTACGCGCTCTATCCGCATCTGACGGTGAAGAACAATATGGGGCTCGGCCTGAAACAGGCCGGCACGCCTTCGGCCGAGATCGAGCGCCGCATCAAGATCGCTTCCGCGATGCTGTCGCTCGAGCCCTATCTCGAGCGGCGGCCGGCGGAGCTGTCGGGCGGGCAGCGCCAACGCGTCGCGATCGGCCGCGCCGTGGTGCGCGAACCGAAACTGTTTCTGTTCGACGAGCCGCTGTCCAATCTCGACGCGGCGCTTCGCGTCAACACCAGGCTGGAGATCGCGCAGCTGCACCGGCGGCTAAAGGCAACGATGATCTACGTCACGCACGACCAGGTCGAAGCGATGACGCTGGCCGACAAGATCGTCGTGCTCAATGCCGGCCGCATCGAGCAGATCGGCAGCCCGATGGAGCTCTACAATGCGCCGGCCAATGAATTCGTCGCCGGCTTCATCGGCTCGCCGAAGATGAATTTCATCGACGGCGCCAAGCTTGGCGAGACGGCGAAGACCGTCGGCGTGCGCCCGGAACATCTGACCGTCGATGCAAAATCCGGCGCCTGGAAAGGCACGGTGGTGCATGCCGAGCATCTCGGCGCCGACACCAATCTCTATCTCGACTGCGAGAAGGCCGGGCTACTCACCGTGCGCATCTTCGGCGTCTACAATGCCGAACCGGGCGCGACGCTCTATGCAACGCCGGATCCGGCGAAGACGTACCGGTTCGGGGCAGATGGAAGGGTGTTGAAGTAGCGCCGGCCTCCCCTTCTCCCCTTGCCGGAGAAGGTGGATCGGCGCGCAGCGCCGAGATCGATGAGGGGTGCTCCAGCGGAGTGCGACGCTTACTTCTGCAACGCAGAGATCGTTCCAACACCCCTCATCCGGCCGCTTCGCGGCCACCTTCTCCCACAAGGGGAGAAGGTGAGGTCTGCGCTTACTCGTCCGCCTTGAAGGTCTGCTTCTGCTGGCCCATGCCCTCGATGCCGAGCTCGACGACGTCGCCGGCCTTCAGGAACACCGGCGGCTTCATGCCCAGCCCGACGCCGGGCGGCGTGCCGGTGGAGATGATGTCGCCGGGATGCAGCGACATGAACTGGCTGAGATAGGAAACCAGATACTTCACGCCGTAGACCATGGTCTTGGTCGAGCCGTTCTGCATCATCTTGCCGTTGACCGTCAGCCACATTTTGAGGTTCTGCGGGTCGGCGATCTCGTCCGTGGTCACCAGCCAGGGGCCGATCGGGCCAAAAGTGTCGCAGGACTTGCCCTTGGTCCACTGGCCTTGGCGCTCGGCCTGGAAGGCTCGCTCGGAAACGTCGTGCGCGACGCAATAGCCGGCAACATAATCCAGCGCGTCGTCCTCGCTGACATACTTCGCCGTCTTGCCGATGACGACGCCGAGCTCGACCTCCCAGTCGGTCTTGACCGAGCCGCGCGGGATGAGCACGTCGTCATCCGGCCCGACGATAGCCGAACTCGCCTTCATGAAGATGATCGGCTCCGGCGGCACGGTGGCGCCGGTCTCGGCAGCGTGGTCGGAATAGTTGAGGCCGATGCAGATAAATTTCCCCGTGCCGGCCACGCAGGCGCCGATGCGTGGGCTACCGGAAACAGCCGGCAGCGATTTCGGATCGAGCTTCGACAGCATCTCCAGCGAAGCCGGATGCAGCGCCGTGCCGGCGATGTCGGCGACATAGGCCGAAAGGTCGCGGATCGTGCCATCCTGATCGAGCAGGCCGGGACGCTCGCTTCCCATCTCGCCATAGCGCAGCAACTTCATCTTTTCTCTCCACCTTGCGGCCAAAGACCGATTTGCAAAACTTTCCGCCACGACCTCATGCGAAAATCGGGCGGACCCTAGCCATCAGCCTGGTACCCCGCAAGCGCGGACTCCACGCAGTCGGTCGGCAGGCTGGATTTTTTCAGACTTTTCGATGCTTCCGATGAACGCGTAGCCCCGATCCGATCTTCCTGTTCGCCCACTAGCACTGCGAGCCGCCCCCAATTTTCGAAACGGGCGTCAGATCGACCAGCCGCCATCAATATTGTAGGCCTGCCCCGAAGTGTAGGTGGCGCCCGCCAGATAGACGGCGAGATCGGCGATTTCTTCCGGCGCGCCCAGCCTTCCCATCGGCTGGCGAGCGATGAAGGCGGCGCGCGCCGCGTCATAGTCGCCCTGCGCATGCATGCGGTCCTGCAGCGACGGGCTCTCGACCGTGCCCGGACAGATGGCATTGCAGCGGATGCCCTTAGCCACATAATCGGCGGCCACCGCCTTGGTCAGGCCGACGACCGCCGCCTTGGTAAGGCCGTAGACGAAACGGTTCGGCACGCCCTTCTGCGAGCTTGCCAGCGATGCCATGTTGATGATCGAGCCGTCGCCGCGCTCCAGCATGCCGGGCAGCACGGCGCGGATGGTGCGGATGATAGAGCGGACATTGAGATTCAGGGCGAAGTCGAGATCGGCATCCGTCATTTCGAGGATCGACCCCGAATGGACGAAGCCGGCGCAATTGAACAGAACATCGACCGGGCCGATCTCGGCGAAGGCCGATGTGACGGCCGCGTCATCGAGCACGTCGAGCTTGCGGGTTTTTATGCCGGAAGTCTTGCCGAGTTCGGCCAAAAGCTGCTCGTTGATGTCGGTGGCATGAACGGTGGCGCCGGCCTTGGCGAAAGCCAGCGCGCTCGCCCGCCCAATGCCTTGCGCCGCCGCGGTGATGACGACCACTTTGCCTGCCAGATCCGCCATGCTTCCCTCCGGTGTCGCAAGCTTTCTTAGTGGCGGCCAGACGGGATGCAATGTGCCAGGCGAGCCTGACCACTATTCCGCAGGCCAATTGTTTTTTCTGGTTAAAGAACACATGCCGATGCGTCAAGCCTCGAAGCCTGCGGCAAACGCGCCGAATTTGTGGCGCGAGTGTCGTCAAACCAGACCCGGTCTGGAACGCGCTTAGTCGCCGTAAGGCACCCAGACGTTCTTGACCTCGATGGCGCGGCGCAGGACGGCCTCGCCAGCCGCCTCGCTCGATGTCCAGTCGAGGCTGCGGCCATTGCCGGTCCAGACGCGCTTGAGGTTGCCGATGGAATCGGCCTCCGCCTTGGCGCAGGTGTCGGCATCGGCAAACACCCAGAGCCCATCGACGTCGTCGTGCTTGGCCAGAACGCCGCAGAGCTCGGCGCTGCGGCCGGTGACGATATTGATGGCGCCGGCCGGAATGTCGGAATATTCGATGACCTGGTAGAGATCCGTGGCTAAAAGCGGGTGACGCTCGGACGGGACGGCCACCACGGCGTTGCCCATGGCGAGCGCCGGCGCCACCAGCGAGACGAAGTTGAGGAGCGGCTGATTGTCCGGCGCAACGATGCCGACGACGCCGACAGGCTCGTGCAGCGCAAGCGTCACGGCGCGGGCCGGCGGCTGGTGGACGCGGCCCTCGAACTTGTCGGTGAGGCCGGCATAGAGGAACAGCCGCTCGATGGACTGCTCTACCTCCTCGCGCGCTGCCTTCGCCGTCACGCCGGTGAGTTGGACAAGGCGTGCAGCGAACTCATCGGCACGGCCCGAAAGGTTTTCCGCGAAGTAGTAGAGCACCTGGCTGCGGTTGAAGGCCGTCGCGTCCGGCCAGGCCTTGCAGCCGCGCGCGGCGGCGACCGCGTCGCGGATATCCTTGCGGTTGCCAAGGCCCACTTCGCCGGCAAGCTTGCCCTTGGCGGTGGCGACGGCCAGCGAGTAGTTGCCGTCCGGACGCACCTGCTTGCCGCCGATGAACAGCTTTGCCGTGCGGTCGATGGCCATACCGTCAGCCTGCTCGACGACCTGCGCTGAGCCGGCCACGGCCGGCTTGATGGCGGGGCCGACCGGCAGCTTGGCGGCAAGATATTCGAACATCCCTTCCCGTCCGCCTTCGCGACCGAAGCCGCTTTCGCGATAGCCGCCGAAGCCGCAGGCCGCATCGAACATGTTGGTTCCGTTGACCCAGACGACGCCGGCCTTCAATTGCGGCGCGACATGCAAAGCGAGATTGACGTTCTCGCTCCACACCGAAGCGGCAAGGCCGTAGCGCGTATTGTTAGCCAGTTCGATCGCCTCCTCGGTGTTGCGGAAGCTCATCGTCGCCAGCACCGGCCCGAACACCTCCTCCTGCGCCAGGATATTAGCCGGCGAAACAGAGGTGGCGAGCGTCGGCAAGTGATAGTAGCCCGTCGTCGGCAAGGCAGCGTCCGGCTGCCAGCAAGCGGCGCCCTGCCTGGCGCCCTCGGCGATCAGGCCCTTGACGCGGTCGAGCTGCGTGCGGTCGACCAGCGGCCCGATGTCGGTGTTCTTGTCGAGCGGGCTGCCGACGCGCAGGCGGCTCATCCTGACCTTGACCTTGGCGATGAAGGCCTCCGCGATGCCTTCCTGCACCAGGAGCCGCGAGCCGGCGCAGCAGACCTGGCCCTGGTTGAACCAAATGCCGTCGACCAGTCCCTCGACGGCGCTGTCGAGGTCGGCATCCTCGAAAACGACGAAGGCCGATTTGCCGCCGAGCTCCAGCGACAGCTTCTTGCCCGATCCGGCGGTTGCCTTGCGGATGATCTTGCCGACCTCGGAGGAACCGGTGAAGGCGATCTTCTGCACGCCCGGATGGTTGACGATGGCGGCACCCGCCTCCGGTCCGCCCTGAACGATGTTGACGACGCCTTTCGGCACGCCGGCGCGCTCGCAGATCTCGGCGAACAGTATGGCGGTGAGCGGCGTGAATTCGGCCGGCTTCAGCACCACCGTACAGCCGGCCGCGAGCGCGGGCGCGATCTTCCAGGCCAGCATCAGCAGCGGGAAGTTCCACGGAATGACCTGGCCGACGACGCCGACCGGCTTGTGGCCGGGAAAATCCTTCTCGAGCGTCTGCGCCCAGCCGGCATGATGGATGAAATGGCGGATCGCCAGCGGCACGTCGATGTCGCGGCTCTCGCGGATCGGCTTGCCGTTGTCGATCGATTCCAACACTGCGAACAGGCGCTGATGGCGCTGCATGGCGCGGCCGATGGCATAGAGCACTTTCGCTCTGGCGTAGCCCGATGATGCCGACCATTTCGGCAGCGCCTTTGCGGCCGCCGCAACCGCGGCGTCGATGTCGCCGGCACCCGCATCCGAGATCTTCGCCAGCAGCTTTGCGGAGGACGGCTCGCTGGTATCGAAAGTCTTGCCGCTTGCCGCCGCCTTCCAGGCGCCGTCGATGAACAGCGCCCTGGAGAAATCGCGGCCGGCGAGCCAGGCGTCGGCCTCGTTGCGGGCTTCCGGCGCCGGGCCGTATTCCATGGCGCGATAGCGTTCGAGGATGTTCATGGGGTCGCTCCTTTACCCTCCCCCTTGTGGGGAGGGTCGATCGGCGAAGCCGATCGGGGTGGGGGTAAATGGCTGATGGTCTGGTGCATGGATCAGGCAGATTTGTTTTTCGACCCCCACCCCGCCGCTTCGCGGCGACCCTCCCCGCAAGGGGGAGGGGGGTGGCTCACGCCATCGCGTGGCGATGGTTGGCCGAATAGTGGCCGGTCAAATGATGTTCGAGCTGGCGCTCGATGTCAGTGAGCAGGCTGGAGGCGCCGAAGCGGAACAGCTGCGGCTCGAGCCAGGGCCGGCCAAGCTCTTCCTTCATCAGCACCAGCCAGTCGAGCGAGACCTTCGCGGTGGAAATGCCGCCCGCCGGCTTGAAGCCGATCAGATAGCCGGTCTCCTCGAAATAGGCGCGGATGGCGCGCACCATCGCAAGCCCGACGGGAAGCGTGGCGTTGACGCTTTCCTTGCCGGTCGAGGTCTTGATGAAATCGGCGCCCGCCATCATCGCCACCATCGAGGCCAGCATGACGTTGCGCAGCGTGGCGAGATCGCCCGTGCCGAGGATGACCTTGAGATGGGCGTCGCCGCAGGCGGCGCGCATGGCCACGATCTCGTTGAACAGCTCGCGCCATTTGGCGCCGTAGACCAGGCCGCGCGGAATGACGACGTCGATCTCGTCGGCGCCGTCCTTCACCGAGGCCTCGATCTCCTGCAGGCGGGTCGAGAGCGGCGCAAGGCCGTGCGGGAACGCTGTGGAGACAGCCGCGACATGGATGCCGGTGCCGCGCACCGCATCCACGGCCGTGGCCACGAAGGGATGGTAAACACAAACCGCCGCGGGGCGGATCGTTTCGTCGGCGATGCCGAGGCCCTCGACGATATCCCGGCGCAGCGGATTGATCGCTTTGGCGCAGAGCCGGCGCACGCGCTCGTCGGTGTCGTTGGAATTCAGCGTGGTCAGGTCCATGCAGGCGATCGCGCGCAGCAGCCAGGCGGCCTGGTTGTCGGCCTTGATCGAGCGCCGCTTGGTGAGGGTGGCGACGCGGCGCTCCAGCGCCGAGCGGTTGACGCTGCGCACGGATTCGAGGAAGCCGAGGTCCAGCTTCATGCCAGGATTGCGGGCAATGCCGTGCTCCAGCGGCATCGGCGTGTTGGCGGCGGCACGCGCCGGCAGCGGCATGATCTTGGACGCGCCTGCGCCGGCCTCGCGGATGGTGCTGCTCATCTCCTGCCCTTTCATTCAGCGACGTGCACTGAAGATAGCCCGCGAAGTTGTCCTTCACGAGTCCTTCAGTGGCTCATAGCGGAAAAAGGCGGCAAAAGCAGTAGGTTTTTGACCGCATGGTCAAAACACTGGGAGATGCCTCAGCCGACGAAGGCGCGCTCGACGACGAAGCTGGCGGGATGGCTGAGCGAGCCCTCCTGGAAGCCGAGGCTTTCGGCGAGCTCCTTGACGTCCTTCAGCATGTGCATCGAGCCGCAGATCATGATGCGGTCGGTCTCCGGATTGAGCTTGTCGATGCCGAGGTCGGAGTAAAACTTGCCCGAACCGATCAGGGCCGTGATCCGGCCCATGCGCGCCGACTCCTCGCGGGTCGTCGAATTGTAGAGCGTGACACGCCCGCCGGTCAGCTCGCCGATCAGCGGATCGGTCTCGAGCGCAGCGACCAGTTCCTGGCCGTAGGTGAGTTCGGCGTTGTCGCGGCAGGTGTGGGTGAGGATCACCTGATCGAACTTCTCATAGGTGTCGGGGTCGCGCAGCAAGCTGGCGAAAGGCGCGATGCCGGTGCCGGTCGAGATCATGAACACGCGCTTTGCAGGCGTCAGCGCGTCGAGCACCAGCGTGCCGGTCGACTTCTGGCGCATGATGACGGTGTCGCCGACCTCAATCTTCTGCAACTCGGAGGTCAGAGGACCGTCCGGGACCTTGATCGAGAAGAATTCGAGCTCGTCGTCCCAGGCGGGGCTGGCAACGGAATAGGCGCGGAAGATCGGCTTCTCGGCATTGGGCAGCCCGATCATGACGAACTCGCCGGAGCGGAAGCGCAGCGACTGCGGGCGGGTGATGCGGAACGAGAACAGGCGGTCGGTGTAGTGCTTCACCGACACCACGGTCTCGGCATAGACATTGGCCGGGATCGGGAACTGCAGCGGCTTTGCGCCGGCGAGGTTCAACGCGGATGTCGTGTTCATCAAACCCAACTTTCCGGCGCGGACGCGAGGCGCTGGCGCCAAACTTTCTCATGCGCGCCCGAACGGTCAGGTTCCGACGTGCTCTCTGCACACTGCCAAGCGGTAAACTCTTGTGTCCGGAATTTATTAGTATACAAATGATCTTCAGGTCAAGATGGCAGCGTAAAACGGCTTTCCAAACCGAGGCATATCCGTAGTCCTGGCATTTCGGGTTTCGGCAATGAATGAGAAATTTTCGGCGTCGGCGGGAAGCGTGGTTGCCGGCATCGATGTCGGGGGAACCTTCACCGATCTGCTCCTGATCGACGGCAAGGCCGGCGGCAAGGTGCACATCGCCAAGACCCCGACGACGGTAGAAAATCAGGCCTTTGGCGTGGTCGCCGCACTTGGCGCGACCGGCTTTCCGGTTGAGGGCATCGACCTCATCGTGCACGGCACGACGACCACCACAAACGCCGTGCTGGAGCGCCGGCTGGCCAGGACCGGCATGATCACGACGCGCGGCTTCCGCGACGTGATCGAGCTCGGACGGCGCACGCGGCCGCAAGCCTATGGCATGACGGGCACCTTCGTGCCGGTCATTCCGCGCGATCTGCGGCTCGAAGTGTCGGAGCGCGTCGAGGCCTCCGGCGCGGTTCGCCTGCCGCTCCACGAGGCCGAAATGCGCGATGCCGTGAAAAAGCTGCTCGACGCCGGCTGCGAGTCGCTCGTCATCCATTTCCTGCATTCCTACGCCAACCCCTCGCACGAGCGGCGCGCGGCCGAGATCGCGGCGGAGCTCTGGCCGAACGGCCACATCACCACCGGCCATGCGCTGCTTTCGGAGGCGCGCGAATTCGAACGCGGCGTGACGGCGGCGGTCAACGCCTCGGTGCAGCCGATCCTGGAGCGCTATGTCGAGCGGCTGCGCAAGGAGCTCGCGGCGAAAGGCTATGCGCGCGACTTCCTGATCATGAACGGCAATGGCGGCATGATCTCGGCCCGCTTCGTCACGCAGGAATCGGCAAAGACCGTCATGTCCGGTCCGGCTTCCGGCGTCATCGCCGCCGCTTACACGGGAAAGCGCGCCGGCTTCGCCAACTTGGTGACCTACGATATGGGCGGCACCTCGACCGACGTGGCGCTGATCCGCAACGCCGAGCCCGCGGTCTCGAACGAGATCGAGATCGAATATGCGATGCCGATCCACGTGCCGATGGTGGCGGTGCACACCGTCGGCGCCGGCGGCGGCTCGATCGCGCGCGTCGACGCCGCCGGCCTGATCCAGATCGGTCCGGAAAGCGCCGGTGCCAATCCCGGCCCGATCTGCTACGGGCGCGGCGGCACGGAACCCACCATCACGGATGCCAATCTGGTGCTCGGGCGGCTGGCGCCGAAGAAGCTGCTTGCGGTCGACAATCCGGTCACTGTCGAGCGCGTCACCGCAATCTTCGAGGACAGAATCGGCAGGCACACGGGCCTTTCCGGCGTCGAGGCGGCCGGTGCCATCTTGAGGCTCGGCAACATGAAGATGGCGGGCGCCATTCGCATGGTTTCGGTGTCGCGCGGCCACGACCCGCGCGATTTCGCGCTGTTCGCCTTCGGCGGCGCCGGGCCGCTGCACGCGACGGCGCTGGCCCGAGAACTCGGCCTGCCGAAGGTGGTGGTGCCGGCACGCCCCGGCATTACCAACGCGCTCGGCTGCGTCGTCGCCGACCTCAGGCACGACTTCGTCAATACGGTCAACCAGCCGGTAGCGAGCCTCGACGAAGTAAAGCTTCGCGAGTTGTTGGAACGGCACCGAAACGAAGGCGAGTCGCTGATCGGCAAGGAAGCGGTGAAGCCCGATGCAATCCGCGTCACCCACTCCGCCGACATGCAATTCGTCGGCCAGACGCACATCATCAACGTGCCGCTACCCTCATCCTCGGTTTCACGGACGACGCTGCAGCAGCTGTTCGAAAAAGCCTATTTCGCCCGTTTCAAGGTCGAACTGCCGGAGATCCGCGCCAATCTCGTCAACCTCAACACCTCGGTGACGGGTGTGCGGCCGCAGATCGACCTGTCTCAGCTGATCGACCCGGCAGGACGCGCGGCGACGCTGGAGGAGGCGCGGCGCGAGATCCGGCCGGTCTGGTACAGCGGGCGCTGGCACGACACGCCGGTCTATGCGCGCGAAAGGCTGCCGCTCGACGCAACAATCGAGGGACCGGCGATCCTCGAGCAGATGGACGCCACCACCGTGCTTGAGCCCGGCGATCATGCGCGTTCGGACGCCGACGGCAACATCATCATCGACATCGGCGAGGCCTGACAATGGCAGTCGAAGGGGCAAAGCTCGACACGATCACGCTTTCGGTGCTGCAGGCCGCCCTGCAGCAAGTTTGCGATGAGATGGATTTGACGTTTTCCCGCGCCGCCTTCTCGCCCGTCATCGCCGAGGCCAATGACCGCTCCGACGGCATCTATTCCGCCGTCGACGGCTCGCTCATCGCGCAAGGCAGCCAGGGCCTGCCGGTGTTCGTCGGCGTCATGCAATATTCGACCAAGACGGTGATCGAGATGATCGCCGACGGACGCTGCCTGGCCCCTGAGCCCGGCGACATCTACATCGTCAACGACCCCTATCTCGGCGGCACGCATCTGATGGACGTGCGCTTCGTCATGCCGGTCTACCGCGACGGCAAAATCTTCTGCTGGCTGTCCAACACCGGCCATTGGCCGGACATCGGCGGCGCGGTGCCTGGCGGCTTCTCGGCCTCGGCCACCGCCGTCGAACAGGAAGGTCTGCGGCTGCCGCCGGTGAAGCTGTTCAAGAAGGGCGTGCTCGATCCCGAGATTTACGCCATCATCTGCTCCAACATCCGCGTCGCCGACCAGCGCATCGGCGACATCCGTGCGCAGGCTGCGGCGCTGCTGATCGGCCAGGACCGGCTCAATGAAATCCTCGATCGTTACGGAGACGAAACCGTGGTCGACGCGGTCGCCGAACTGCGCCGCCGCGCCGCCGACCAGATGCGCGCCTCGATCGCCGTCATCCCGGACGGCGTCTACCGCTCACAGGCTTTTGTCGATTCCGACGGCGTGGTGAACGAGCCGCTGACCATCAATCTCGCCGTCGAGAAGAAGGGCGACAGCCTGACCTTCGATTTCGCCGGCTCGTCAAAGCCCTGCGCGGGCCCGATGAACAGCGTGCTGGCGACGACGCTGTCGTCGGTCTATCTCGCCATGCGCCACATCTTCCCCGAGGTGCCGATCAGCGCCGGCGCGTTCGAGCCGCTCAATGTCAAGCGGCCGGAAGGTACCTTCCTCGACGCCAAATATCCGCGGCCGGTCTCGGGTTGCGCGGCGGAGGTTTCGCAGCGCATCGCCGAGGCCGTGTTCGCGGCGATGGTGCAGGCCTTGCCGGAGAAGGTCACGGCAGCGCCCGCCGGTTCCAGCGGCAATTTCGCGCTCGGCGGCAACGACCCGGCACGCGGCCGCGACTATGTCATGTACCAGATTTCAGGCGGCGGTCATGGCGGCAACGCGGGCCATGACGGTTTGAGCAATGGATGCTCGACCATTGGCATTTCGAAATCGCCGCCGGTCGAAATCATGGAGCAGGCGTTCCCGGTACTCTACCGCCATTACGCGCTGCGCGAAGGCTCCGGCGGCGCCGGCAAACATCGCGGCGGCTTCGGGCTCGCCTACGAGGTCGAGATCCTGCGCGGTGAAGCCCGCGCGTCCTTCGTCATGGACCATGGCCGTTTCGGGCCGCAGGGCGCGCTTGGCGGCAGGGACGGCGCGCCGAACACAGTGACCGTGTTCCGGGGCGGCGAATCGCATGTGCCGCCGCATCTGTCGAAGGAGCAGGACATTGCGCTCAGGGCCGGCGACCGCGTGCGTGTCGGCACGCCCGGCGGCGGCGGCTATGGCGATCCGCGCGAGCGTGATCCGAAACAGATCGCCGAGGATGTCCGGCTCGGCTATTATACGCCTGAGCAGGCCAAGGAGATGTTCGGGGTCGATCCGGTGGTTTGATCAGGCCAGCTTCGCCAGCAGCCGCAGGAAGGTTGAGGCCTCCTTGGCCGTCAGCGGCGCCAGCGTTTCCTCGGTGATGGTGCGCGCAAGCGGGATCAGCCGCTCGATCGCGTCGCGGCCTTCAGCCGTCAGATTGACCAGCAGCCGCCTCTTATCCACCTCGTGCTTGGAAAGCTCGACCAGCCCGCGCGCCTTCAGCCGGTCGATGACGCCTTTTACGGTCGCGGCATCCATGGCGATCAGCGTGCCGAGCTGGTTCTGCGAGGTCTCGCCGATGTCGTAGAGCTTGGCGAGAGCGGCGAATTGCGGCGGCGTCAGATCGCCGATGTGCGAGGCGAAGATCGCCACATGGCGCTGATGCGCCTTGCGCAGGATGAAGCCGACCTGGTCCTGCAGATGGTAGTTGTTCTCGTCCAGCTCTTCGGCTTCGACCAGCCGCAGCAGATTGTCCTCGCCGCTCATCTCAAGCCGTCCCAAGCCTTGATGTCCGCGGCCGCAAGACCGCCCATGCGGTTGTGGACTCGCGGGCCGCAGGTCATGGCGAGGCAGAACAGGATCTCATCGGGACGCGGGCCGTCGCTGATGCCGACTTCCATCGCGTCGAAATGGCTGCGCACATAGGCGGCGTTTATGTGGCCGAGCGGGACATCGAGCCGTGCGCCGAAGGCGCCGACCTTCTTCGCCGATGGCACGATCGCCTTGGCGTCGCCGAGCCGCTCGCGCATGGCGTAGCCGCCGGGCACGTGCCAGAGCGCGCCGTGCTCCAGTTCGCCGGCACTGCCGACGATGGCGCCCTTGCCGTAACCGTCGATCTTTTTCACATCGCCGCCAAGGGCTGCGATCAGCCTGTCGGAAAGCAACAGCCCGAGCGGCTTCAGGTCCTCCATCGCGCCCTGCAGGTCCTCGACATATCGACCGGCAAACGGGTTCTTGACCACGGCGAGAGCCGCGGCGCGCAGGCGCGGCTCCTTCGCCGCTGGGCCGCCGTCGTGGAAGATCTCTTCGGTCAGCACCGCGACCTTGCGGATCGGGAATTCAGGCATGGGCAGTTTCCTTCGCTTTATGCTTGTTGGGCGCAGCGAGCGCCACGGAGCCACTGATGCGGGTTTGGCCGGCAAGGAACAGCGCCGACGCGGCGATCAGGCCGCGCCGGCGAAAATTTTCGGCGACGGCAAGGCCGTTGTCCAGCGCCCGGGCCACCTCGCCGGGCGCTAGCCCGCCGACGCCCTGCGTCACCAGCCGTTCGCCGAGATCGCTGTCGGGCGAAAGATCCCGCGCCGGCACGCGATGAACCGCCGGATGCGCAGGCAGGTCGACCGCGTTGGCAATCAGCGTCGCCGCGGCATCCGCCTCGGCGCCGGTCCGCGCCAGCACGGTGACCGCGTCGGCGATGCCCAGCGAAAAGGAGCGGCCGCGCCAGCCACTGGTGGCGACGCCGCGCACGCCGTCTTCGGCGCGGATCGTGATCCGGTCGGCCATGCCGTGCCCGGTGCCGGCGATCGCCAGCGTTATTGTCTCGCCCTTGGCGAGATGAATGGCGCTGTCGCCGCCATTGTTGACGTAGGCGCGCTCGAGCAGGCGTCCGGCGAGAAGCGCGGCCAGAACTTCGTCGGCTACCGAACCGGCGACCGCAGCCATCGGCGTGATGAAGCTTTCCGCGAGCGGTGCGACCGCGGCCTCCATGCGCCGCGCGGTCGGGCCTGCAAAGCCGCACGGCGGCAGAGACGCCGGACGGCGCAATTCGGGAAGCTCCTTGACCAGTTCGGTCAGAATCGTCTGGAAGCGCGCGACGGCCTGCACGCAGCCGGCGCGGCGTTCAGCTGCATCGCCAAAGGCCTCGACGATGAGGTCGATCGGCCCGTGATTGAGATGAAGCCGCCTGCCGTCGGCGAGCCAATGCGCCTGCGGACCGTTCATCAGTCGGCCCCATTGGCCGGGGTGCGGCGCAATTGCGCCAACGGCGGCCAGGGATTGCCGGCCGGCGCGCCGGCATTGCTGCGCGGATTAAGGTACTCGCCGCCTTTGGCGAGGATATCCTCGACGCTGCGAATTTCGTTCTCGTAACCGCCGAGCCGGACGTAGTCGTCGCGGCGCATGGTGAATTCGATCGGCGCGACCAGCGCCGGCGTCGGCACATAGCCGAATGCGCCTTCCGGCACGCGGGTGACATCGACCATCAGGGTGATGCCGCCGCCCGGCCAGACATAGACCGGCGCGCCGCCGACCGTGACATAGGTCTTCAGGCCCTGAACCGAGCGGGTGAGATTGACCGGGTTTTCGGTGACGCCGGCGCGCAGCGAGCCGCCGGCGCCGCCGATGAAGAGCACGGTGCACAGGGCCGGCTCGCAATTGTCCTCGATCAGGCCGACGGATTTCTGCAGCCGCTCCGGGAACGGTTTTTCGACCGGTTTCAACTGATCGTCCAGTTCGTAGTAAGCGAACTGTTCGCCCGTGGTCGAGACCATCAGCAGCGACAGGCCGGGGCGAGCACCCTTCTTGGCGTTCCAATCGCCCAGGATCGACAGCGGATCGGAGATCGTCGTGCCGCCCCAGCCGAGACCGGGCTCCGAAACCTTGAAGTAGCGGCCGGGCGTCGAGCGGCGGCCGATGATCTTTATCCCGGTATCCTCCCAGCCCAATACCTTGCCGGCCTGATGTTCCGACACGACGCCGGTGATATGGTCGTCAACCACCACAACCTCGTCGACGAGCCCGCGCCATTGCGTAGCGAACATGCCGATGGTGGCCGAACCGCAGCCGACGCGCATGCGATGCTCGATCTTGCCGTCGATGACCGGCGCCTTGCCAGCCTCGACAATGACCGTCGCACCGCCGTCGATGGTGAGCTCGACCGGCTTCCTGTTGCAGAGATAGAGAAGCGCGTCGCAAGTCGCGCGGCCTTCAGCCTTGGAGCCGCCGGTCAAGTGATGCACGCCGCCAAGCGACAGCATCTGCGAGCCATATTCGCCAGTGGTGACGTGGCCAATCGCCTCGCCTTCCGAGCGCACGGTCGCCGTCTCGTCGCCGATGTGGCGGTCCGTATCGATCTTCACTTTGACGCCGCAATAGGAGAAGATGCCCTCGGTGACGACGGTGACGAGATCGACGCCCTCGACCTCCTGGCTGACGATGAAAGGTGCGGGCTTGTAATCCGGGTAGGTGGTGCCGGCGCCGATCGCGGTGACGAAGCGGCGGCCGGTGTTGACCAGTTCACCAGCCCACTCCTCGCCCTCGGCGACGAATGGCACGACCGCGCCGCCGGTCTCGGCCGCGTGGTCGAGGATGGTCAGGGGATCCATGCGCACGATGCGCCCGCCGACATTGCCGTAGCGGTCGCAGGCGCCGGTGCGGCCGTCGGCGATGTAGCACATCACCGGACAGGCATCGCAGCGGATCTTCTCCGCCACCTGCTTCTCACCGGGATCGTGGGTTTCGAAACGTTCGGCAAGCTCGCTCACCGGCGCGCCTCCTTCTCGCGGATCGCCGCCAGGATGCGGCTCGGCGTCGCCGGGACTTTAGTGACCAGCACGCCGGTGGCATGCCGGATGGCGTTGAGGATCGCGGGCGCGGTCGGGATCAGCACATGCTCGCCCAAACCCTTGGCGCCGAAAGGTCCTTCCGGATCCGGAACTTCCACCAATATGTGCTCGACCGGCGGCACGTCGCCGATGGTCGGGATGAGGTAGTCGTGCAGGTTCTCGGTGCGGCCGGGGATGTATTCCTCCATCAGCGCCATGCCGACGCCTTGCGCGATGCCGCCCTCGATCTGGCCCTCGACCAGTACCGGGTTGATGGCCTTGCCGACATCATGCGCGGCGGTGATCTTGAGCAGCTTCACCGTGCCCAGCTTGAGATCGACCTCGAGCTCGGCGATCTGGGCGCCATAACCATAGACGGCGTAGGGCTTGCCCTGGCCCTTGGCGTCGAGCGGCAGCGTGGGCGGATCGTAGGTCTCTTCCGCGACGAACACCAAGCCATCGGCATCGATCTTCAGTGTACGCAGATCGATGCGTCGCGTCGCATCCCCCTCGCGGATGGAGATGCTTGCACCGTCGAGCGCGATCGTCGCCTTCTCGGAAACATTGGCGAAGCGCAGGATCTTGTCGCGCAGCGCGCGGCCAGCCTTCTCCGCCGCCTTGCCGGTCACAAAAGTCTGGCGCGAGGCGGATGTCTTGCCGGCGTCCGGCGTGATGGCGGTGTCGGCGCTCTTCAGCCGGAATTTCGCCAACGGCAAGCCGAGCGCATCGGCACAGATCTGGGTGATGACCGTGTTCGAGCCTTGGCCGATGTCGACGGCGCCCTGGTGGAGCACGACATCTCCGGAGGCAGAGATGCCGACCTTGATCGTCGAAGGATTGGGCAGCGAAGTGTTGCCGCAGCCATACCAGCAAGAGGCGACGCCGACGCCGCGCTTGCTTGCCGTGTTGACGGCGTTGAAGGCTTCCGCCTCGCCAAGCGCGCGCGCCCAATGCGGTTGAAGCAACTCCAGGCATTCACCGATGCCCACGCCCGATTCCAGGCGCTGGCCTGTGACCGTTTCGCACCCGTTCCGAAGGCAGTTCTTTAGCCGGAAATCGAGCCGATCCATGCCAAGCTTGCCGGCGAGCTCGTCGTAGAGGGTTTCCTGCATGATGGTCGCTTGCGGCACGCCGAAGCCGCGGAAGGCGCCGGCGATCGGGCCGTTGGTATGGATGGCCCTGCCCGTCGCCCGATAGTTCGGCGTCTGATAGGGGCCGGAGGCATGCACCGGCACGCGGTTGGCAACCGTCGGGCCCCAGCTTGCATAGGCGCCGGTGTTGAAATCGCCCTCAAAGATCATTCCGGTGACGCGGCCCTCGGAATCGGCACCGATGGTCGCCTCCATTTCGGCCGGATGGCGCTTGGTGGTCGACATCATGGATTCGTTGCGCGTGTAGGCGAGTGCCGCCGGCCTGCCGGTCTTCATCGCCACAAGGCCGATCAGAGGCTGCAGCGAGACATCGAGCTTCGAGCCGAAGCCGCCGCCGGTGGCGGTCGGCACGATGCGCACCTTTTCGATCGGGAGGCCTAGCACCTTGGCCGTGTCGTCGCGATCCATGTAGGGCGCCTGGGTGCAGGCGACGATGACGAGCGTGTCGCCATCCATGTAGGCGAAGCCGGCCTCCGGCTCGATATAGGCATGCTCGACGAAAGAAGTCCCGAAGGCGCCGGAGACGGTGACAGCAGCGGCGGCAAGGGCGCCGTCGGGGTCGCCATGTTCGACATAGCCGGAGGTGAGCAGGTTCGCCGGGCGATGCCGGTGGATCAGCGCCGCGCCGTCGGCTTTCGCCTCGCGGGGCTGCAACACATGCGGCAGCTCCGTCCAGGCGATCGGAAAATCCGTCAGGTCGAGGTCGAGGATGGCTTCGCGCTCGCCCGCCACCAGCGCGACCGCCTCGCCGCGAAGGCGCGCGAAACCTTCGGCAAGAGCCGGCTGATCGGCAAAGGGGCCGATGACCCCGAAGCAGTTCCTGCCCGGAATGTCGGCGGCGGTGAAGACGCCGGCAATGCCGGGAAGCGCTTTGGCCCAGGCGTCGAGATCCCCGAAGCTGAAACCGGCATGATAGTAGGGCGAGCGGACGACCAGCACCGACAGCGCGTCGTGCGGAAAGGAATCGCCGCCGAATTTTTCGTCGCCGGTAACCTTCGGCACGCCGTCGAGCCGGATCGGCGAGGCGCCGACGGCGCGGCCGACCTCCGGCAGGCGACGGTCGAAACCGTCCATATGCTGCGAGGCATGCATCACCGCCGCGACGATTTTCCGGTACCCCGTGCAGCGGCAGAGCACGCCGCCAAGCGCATCCTGCGTCTCGGCCTCACTCGGCGTTGGGTTGCGCTCCAGCAGCGCGGTAGCCGCGACCAGCAGCCCCGGCGTGCAGATGCCGCATTGCGCGGCGCCGTGTTCGAGGAAGGAGGCCTGCAAGGCCGACAACCTGCCGTTGGCGAGGCCCTCGACCGTGATGACGGACGCGCCGGAGACCGAGGCCGTCGGCACAAGGCAGGCGCAGACGGGATTGCCGTCGACCAGCACGGTGCAGGCGCCGCAATCGCCGGCGTCGCAGCCGACCTTGGTGCCGGTCAGCCGCAACTCGTCGCGCAGAACCTGCGAGAGCCGCTGCACCGGCGGCACCGACACGCTGACAGCCGCGTCGTTGACCTCGAAGGCAATATCGGTGCGCTCCATTGTCATGCGGCCACCTTGCCTTCGCCAAGGCTGGTCGCAGCGCACACTGCGCGGACAACGATCTCGCGCGCCGCATGCTCCCGGTATTCGGCGCTGCCGCGCACATCGGCGATTGGCGACAGTTCGTCGATCGGCGCGGACAGCACCGCATCGGCGAGCGCGGCGGTAACCGGCTGGCCGCGCAGGGCCGCCTCGACGCCGGCAAGACGACGGGCGACGGCGGAGCAGGCGCCGACAGCGATAGCAGCATCGGCGACCACGCCATCTTCGATCACGAGACGCGCCGCCGCCATGGCGATCGAGATCACGAGATAACGCCGCGCGCCAAGCTTGACGAACGCGGACGAGCCGACAGCCGAACGTTTCGGCACACGAATGGCGGTAACCATCTCGTCCGGCTGCAGCGCCGTGCGGCGATTGCCGAGAATGAACCCGCCAAGCGGCAGGTAGCGCGTGGCTTTCGCCGACCGCAATTCGACTTCGGCATCGACCACCTGCAGCGCCGGCACGCCGTCGGCGGCGGGCGAAGCGTTGCAGAGATTACCGGCGACCGACGCGACGTTCTGGATCTGGACCGAGCCGACTTCGCACGCGGCCGCCTTCAGCGCATCGAACGCCCTGGGCAGCTTGTGGCGCACGACGTCGGTCCAGGTGGTGCGGGCGCCGATCCGCCAATAGTCGTCCGTCTCGGCGATGCCGCGCAGTCCGGCGAGACCATTGATGTCGAGAATGTTGTCGCGGAAAGGTTTCGCGCCCTGCGCCGGATAGAAATCGGTGCCGCCGGCCAGAATGCGCCAGCGGTCCTCGCCAAGCAGAGCGAGCGCCTCGTCGACCGTGGTGGGTTTCGCGTAACGGATCACGCTTTGCCTTCCCAGAAAGGGGCCTTTCCGAGGGAATCTGCCGCCGTCCAGCCGGGCAAATTCATTCGTATGCAAATGATATCAACTTCGCCGCGATTGTCAAAGCGAAGTGGTCGGCCACGGCTTTGTTATACCGGTGGAGGTTGACGCAGCCGGCCATCTGGTCAAGGTTCCGTGTCCGGTCGCGTCAACTGGGGCCCAAGCCGAGAAAGAAGGGAGGCCGCATGGCCGACGAAGCGCTCATCGTCATCGACCTGCAGAACGACTTTTGCCCCGGCGGCGCGTTGGCCGTGGCCGGCGGCGACGAGATCGTGCCGCTGGTCAACGACCTGATCCGGCGGACCGATCACGTGATCCTGACGCAGGACTGGCATCCGGCCGGCCATTCGAGCTTCGCTTCCAGCCATCCAGGCAAGCAGCCCTTCGAAGCGATCGAGATGCCCTACGGACCGCAGACGCTTTGGCCGGATCACTGCATCCAGGGCAGCCTTGGGTCCGATTTCCATTCCGGGCTCGCCTGGACCAAAGCGGAACTGGTCATCCGCAAGGGTTTCCGCACCGCGATCGACTCGTATTCGGCTTTCTTCGAGAACGACCACACGACCCCAACCGGCCTTGCCGGCTATCTCAAGGAGCGCGGCATCGACACCATCACCTTGGTCGGCCTGGCCACCGATTTCTGCGTCGCCTTCTCGGCACTCGATGCCGCCAAGCAAGGTTTCAAGACGACGGTGCGGCTGGATGCCTGCCGGGGCATCGATCTCAACGGCTCGGTCGGCACGATGCTGAAACGGATGCGCGAGGCCGGGGTGATGCTCGAAGATCACCTTTCGGACTGACCGCGCCGTGAGGCATCGAGGGGGCTTTGCGACATTGGCGAAGGCGCTGGCGGCAACCATGACGGCCGCACTCCTTCTCGCCTTTCCACAAGCGGTTTTCGCAGCCGAGGCGCATGAGCTGCCCGGCGCGGCGATGTCGCTCTGGTGGGCGCTGCCCTTTGCCGGCCTGTTGCTGTCGATCGCGACCGGGCCGCTCCTGTTCCATCATGTCTGGGAGCATCATTACGGCAAGATCGCCGCCGCGTGGGCGGCACTTGCCGTGGTTCCGCTGGCGATCGCTTTCGGCATGCCGGCGGCAAGCGAGGCGGTGCTGCACACGCTGCTCACAGAATATCTTTCCTTCATCATCCTTTTGTTCGCGCTGTTCACCATTTCCGGCGGCATCCTGGTCGCCGGCAACATCCACGGCACGCCGCTGGTCAATTCCGGCCTGCTGCTGATCGGCGCAATCCTCGCCTCGGTCATCGGCACGACGGGCGCCTCGATGATCCTGATCCGGCCGGTGCTGCGCGCCAACGACAACCGCCCGTTCAACGCCCATGTGGTGATCTTCTTCATCTTCCTGGTTTCGAACATCGGCGGCTCGCTGACCCCGCTTGGCGACCCGCCGCTCTTCGTCGGCTTCCTGCGCGGGGTCGACTTCTTCTGGACGACCGCGAACCTCTGGCGCGAGACGCTGTTCACCGGCGGGCTGGTGCTGATCATCTTCCTGGCGCTCGACATCGTGCTGCATCGCCGCGAGGGCGGCTTGCCGAAGATCAAGGACCCGACACCGGACACGAAGGTGCGCCTGCGGGGCCTCGCCAACCTGCCGCTGCTGGCCGGCGTGATCGGCGCGATCCTGCTTTCCGCCAGCTGGAAGCCGGGCATCAGCATCCCGATCCTCGGCATCGGCCTGGAACTGCAGAACCTGGTGCGCGACGCGATCATCCTGGCGCTGGCCTTTCTGTCGCTCAAAGTCTCGTACAAAAACCACAGGGAAGCGAACGGCTTCAGTTGGGGGCCCATCGCCGAGGTGGCGAAACTGTTTGCCGGCATCTTCATCTGCATCGTGCCGGTTATCGCCATCCTGAGAGCCGGGCACGATGGCGCGCTGGCGCCGCTGGTTTCGCTGGTCACCTCGGCGGACGGCCAGCCCGACGATCTCGCCTATTTCTGGCTGACCGGAGCGCTGTCGTCCTTCCTCGACAACGCGCCGACCTATCTGGTGTTCTTCGAGCTTGCCGGCGGCGACGCTAGGCACCTGATGACGGAGGCGGCCTCCACGCTCGCCGCGATCTCGGCCGGCGCCGTGTTCATGGGCGCCAACACTTATATCGGCAATGCGCCGAACTTCATGGTCTTTGCTATCGCCAGACATCGCGGCTTCAAGGTGCCGGGCTTCTTCGGCTACATGGCGTGGTCCGGCCTGGTGCTGATCCCGACGTTTTTGATCGCGGGGTTTTTGTTTTTTAGGTGAAGCGGTGCAGAGCTTTACCTCCCCTTGTGGGGAGGTCGGGCCAGGTCCGGGTGGGGGTCGGCGCCAGCTCCCGCTGCTTCGCAGCGACCTTCAGCCCACGCCTACATAGCGCCGAACCGCGGAGGGGTCGGCGCGCAGTTCCTCGACATCGACCGTCTCGCGGTTGCGGCCGTTCTCGATGAATGAAATGCGGTCGGCGACCGACAGCACGGCGTCGACGCGCTGCTCGACCAGGATCGTCGAGACGCCCAGATCGCGCAGCTTCGCCACAGTCTCGCGGATCTTGGCGATCATCGACGGCATCAGCCCTTCGGTGGGCTCGTCGAGAAGAAGCACCTGCGGCTCGAGGCAGAGCGCACGCGCCATGGCAAGCATTTGCTGCTCGCCTCCGGAAAGCGTGCCGGAGCGTTGCTTCAAGCGCTCTCGGAGCAGCGGGAAAAGATCGAGGACGCGTTCCCGCGTCGCCTTGCCCTTGCCGCGGGCCATCAGGCCGATCTCGACGTTTTCCGCCACCGTCATGTCGGCGAATAATCGCCGGCCCTGCGGCACATAAGCGACGCCCGTCTTCGGCACGTCATGCGCGGCAAGCCCGGTCAGCTCCTTGCCGGCCAGTCTGATCGAACCGGCAGCGGCCGGAACCAGCCCCATGATCGCCTTCAGCGTCGTCGTCTTGCCGGCGCCGTTGCGGCCGAACAGGCAAAGCACTTCGCCCTTGTTGAGGACAAGGTCGAGCCCGTAGAGCACCTGCACCTCGCCGTAAAAACAGTCGAGGCCGGAAATGGCGAGCAGCCCGCTCTCGGTGCCGAGGAGATCAGCCATGGGTCGCTCCGAGATAGGCATCCTGTACCTCGGCATTGGCGCGGATCTGATCGGGCGTGCCTTCAGCGAGAATCTTTCCCGAATTGAAGACGGTGATGCGGTCGGCAAGCTGCATGACCACCGGCATGTTGTGCTCGATGAGCAGCACGGTGGCATGCTTGGCGATCTCGCGCACCAGTAGGACGAAATTGTCGATCTCGCTGTCGGCCAGCCCTTGCGTCGGCTCATCGAGGATCAGCAGGCGCGGCCTCAGCGCCAGGCCCATTGCCACCTCCAGCAGGCGCTGGTGGCCGTAGGAAAGCTGGCCGGCCGGCGTGCCGGCGCGGTCGGCGAGGCCGGTGCGTTCCAGCGCCGCCATGACGCCGCTCCTCACCTGCCCCTTCGAGCGGCCGTCGGTCAGCGTGCGCTGCACCGGCAGCGCGACATTGTCGTAGGCCGTGAGGTTGGCGAAGACGCTGGTGATCTGGAAGGTGTAGGCAACGCCGAGGCGAACCCTTTTGTAAGCCGGCATGGTCGTGATGTCGGCGCCGTCGAAGACGATCATGCCGGAGGACGGCCGGATGCGGCCGCTGAGCAGGCTGACGAAAGTTGTCTTGCCGGCGCCGTTGGGGCCGATGATGGCGCGGATTTCGCCCGGCACCAGCGCGAAATCGACGCCGTCGACGGCGCGCAAGCCCCCGAAACGGCGCGAAAGACCCTTGGTGGTGAGCAGCGGCATCACGGCAACCATCCGAGCCAGCGCTGGCGGACGCTGCCCAGAACGCCCTTCGGAAAGAAGAGCACCAGCAGGATCAGCGCCACGCCGACGATCAAAAGATAGGCGGAGGTGAAGCCGCTGGTGATGTCGGTGACATAATACATGAACAGCGTGCCGATGAGCGGCCCGAGAATGGTCGCGGCGCCGCCGAGCAGCACCCAGAGCAGTGGCAGGATCGAATACTGCACCGACGCGAAGCTCGATCCAATATAGCCGAACAGCAGCGCATAAGCCGCACCGGACGCGGCGCAGATGGCGCCCGAGGCAACGACGGCGACGAGCTTGTTGGCGACGGTGTCGTAGCCCAGCATCTTCGTGCGCTCCTCATTCTCGCGAATGGCGACCAGCACGCGGCCGAAGCGGGAGCGAGCGACGGCAAGCGTGATGAGCAGCACGACCGAGAACAGCGCCAGAGCGCTCATGTAGCGCACAGTCGGATTGGTCAGGTCGAGCGATGCGCCGCCGATCGCGATTATTCTCGACGGCTGCTGGATGACCAGGCCCTGGTCGCCGCCGGTCCAGGCGGCGAAATAAAGGATGAGCAGATAGAAGACCTGCGCGAACATCATGGTGACGATCATGAAGGCCACACCCGATGTGCGCAGCGCGAGCAGGCCGATGACCAAGGCAAGCAGGGCGCCGCAGGCAACCCCGGCAACGAAGGCTTCCGGCACGCCCCAGCCCAATTGATAGACAGCCAGCCCGGCACCATAGAGGCCGGCCGAGAAGAACATGGCGTGACCGAGGCTGAGAAGGCCGACATAGCCGAAGAGCAGATTGTAGCCCATGGCGAAGACGGCAAGCGCCATGATGCGCGCGAACAGGCCCTGATGATAATCGGGCAGGACGAAATTCAGCGCGAACAGGAGCGCGATGACGCCGATATGCAGCGCGTAGGTCTTCGCCGGCGAAGCATCCTTCATCGCGCCGCCGTCCCGAACAGGCCCTGCGGCCGGAACACCAGCACCATGGCGACCACCAGCGTGGCGATGATCTTGGCCAAGGTCGGCGAGAAGAACACCGAGACGATGCCGTCGGAGAGGCCGATCAGGATGGCGGCGACCAGGGTGCCGCGCAGCGAGCCGAGCCCGCCGATGATGACGACGATGAAGGACAACAGCAGCGGGTCCTGCCCCATCAGGTAATGCGCCTGGCTGATCGGCACGATCAGCACCGCCGCGATCGCCGCCAGCATGGCGCCGATGGCGAACACGCCGGCATAGACGCGCTCGACCGGGATGCCGAAGGCCTGCGCCGTCTCGCGGTCATACTGGGTGGCGCGCATGATCAGGCCGATTTTCGTCCGTGTCAGCACCAGCCAGGTGATCACCAGCAGAACCGCGGAGGCGGCAATGACCGAGAGCTTGTAGCCTGAATAGCCGAACCACGGCAGCAGGATGCGGTAGTTGAAGGGTGGCTCGACCGGGCGCGCTTCCGGGCCGTAGAAGGTCAGCGCCAGCTGCTGGATGATATAGAGCATGCCGATGGTGGCGACGATGGTGCCTTCGGGATTGTAGTTCAGCCGGCGCAGCACCAGCCATTCGGCAAGAAACGCGACCAGCCCGACCAGCAAGGGCGCAATCACCAGCGCGGCGACGAAGCCGACCGCGGGATGGCCGGAAATCGCCGTCGAGATCGCCCAGGCAAGCACGGCGCCCAGCATGAAGAACTCGCCATGCGCGACATTGACGATGCGCATGACGCCGAACACCAGCGACAGGCCAAGCGCCGTCAGCGCCAGCACGGCGGACGTGACGAGGCCTTCCAGGGCGGCGAGCAGGAGGTGGGGTCCGAAGTGCATGGGCTAGATACCGGCGGATGCGCGAGGCACCCCCCACTGCCCTGCCGGGCTGTCCGGCAGGGCAGTGGGGGGTGGCTTGGCGCTCACGCTCGGTGAAACGTCGAAGCTCACAGCGCTTGCGTCGTGTAATCCCCTTCCGGCTCGTAGAGGCCGTCCTCGATCTTGGTCTTGTGGACGACCTTCAGCTTGCCGCCTTCGACCTTGGAGATGTTCTGGATGCCGAAGCATTGGTGGATCTTGCCGTTAAACGTTTTCGGACCCTGCGGATGCTCCGGTCCTTCGGCGAATTCCTTCAGCGCTTCGGTTGCCTCGACCAGCTTGGCGCGGTCTTCCGGCCCCTTGTAGCCGGCATCCTCCATCGCCTTCTTGATGACATAGAGCGTCTCCCAGCAGCCGAACATGTGGGCGGCGGTGGAGACGTCCTTGGGGTCGCCGACGGCGGCGCCATTGTCGTCGATGCCGACGGCGGCGCGATAGGCCTTCTGCGCGGCGGAGTCATCGGGCTGCGCGTAGCGCGGCGAGCCTTCCCAGAAATGGCTGCCGTCGAGGAATTCGAGGCCGGGGCTGTTGATATCGACGGCTTCGAGGGAGTCGATGAAGCCGAAGAGCTGCGGCCTTTGCGAGCCGTAGAACTCGCCGAGTTCCTTGACGAAGGTGAGCACGGCCGGACCGACCATGACGTGGTAGATCACCTCGGTCTCGGCCGGGATCTGCGGGAAATATTTGGTGAAGGACGACTCCGTCGGCGGGATGGCGATCTGCGCGATCACGTCGGCGCCTTGCGCCTTCAACGCCGGCGGCAGATAGTCGCGATGGTCGTAGCCGAAGGCGAAGTCGGGGAAGATCTGCGTCACCTTCTTGCCGGCATTCGCCGCGATCCACGGCGCCATCGATTGGATCTGGCTCTTCACGTCGGTGATGCCGGGCTGGAAGACGTAGCGGTTGAGCTTCGTCGAGGCGACGTGGTGGCCTTCGCTGACCACGAAATAGGGAATCTTGTTCTCGCCGGCGGCGGGCGCCGAGCCGATCACCACATGCGAGAACAGCGTGCCGAAGACGATGTCGGTCTTATGCTGCGTGGCGAACTTGCCGACCACCTCGGCGCCGCGGGCAGGATCGGTGCCATCATCTTCGATCACCAGCTCGACCTTGCGGCCGCTGATACCGCCGGCATCGTTGATCGCCTTGACGGCGGCGGCGCTCGTCTTCTCGTACCAGCGGCCGTAGGCGGCGCCGATGCCGGTGCGGTGCGACTGGAAGCCGATCTTGATCGGCGCCGAGCTCTGCGCCTGGCTGTAGCGAACGAAGCCGGGCGCGAGCGCCAGGCCGGCGCCGGCGGCGATGCCTTTCAGCGCGGTGCGGCGGGAAAGCGTGCTTTTGGAGAGGTCGAAAAATCCGTTCTTGTCAGCCATGTCCGTTCCCCTGTTTTCAGTTTTTTGACCAGCGATAAGGCGGCTCGATCCTCCGCGCTCGGAGGACCCGAAAATTGCATGTGTACAAACTAAATCACCAAAGCCGTGACGTGGCAAGCGAGCTTCCACTCCAGCGCCGCGCGTCCTCTAGGGACGCGCAAAGGACGCTGGAGCACTTTCATGTTGCGCATGATCCTTTCCGAAAATCGAACCCGGTTTTCGGGGTCATGTGCGCGTCATGACGGGCCCTTGTCTCATCCCACCGTCGGCGTGGCAAGCAGCCATAGGCCGAATATGGTGTAGGCGATCATCAGAAGCGTCAGCGGCAGCTGGCTGAGCGCCGCGCGCGACGGCTGCGGGTGGAGTCGCCAGGCTAGGCCGTGTGCGATCAGGACCGCCAGCACATGGCCGGCGATGATGACGCCGGCCTGCAGATTCCACAGCCACCAGGCCGACTCGGCGCCGGCGACAACGCCCGCCTCGACCATCCTGTCGGCGGTGCCGACCAGGTTCCAGCCGAGCGCGAACGGGTCGGACAAAGCGACCAGCGCGTATTGGCCGTCGACGAGCAGCGCCGTGAGGTAGTGAGCGATGTGGTAGGCGAGCGCGATCGGCACGATCGACCAAACCAGGAGGCCGGCGGCTTTCTCGAACGGTTGCCCGTCGCCGGCAAGGCGCTGGCCGAGTGAAACGGCAAGCGCGAACACGGCCGCCAACAAGATGAATGTCAGCACCAAGCCAAAGCTGCCGATGCCGATCAACGCGGTGCGGCCGGGAAATTCCAGCGGATTGACGCCGAACAGGCCGAGCCAGAAGAAGGTTTTGGAAAGACCGTCGAAGGATACGGACGAGAGCGCCAGCAGCAGGAACGCCGTGCCGCTTGCCGGCAGCGACGAGGCGGAAAGCAGCTTCGCACCGGGCCAGCCGAGGTGGAGCCGGCCTTTCTCGCGCTGCAAAGGCGCGAAGCGGGCGACCATGGAGAAGAAGACGGTCAGGAATTCGCCGCGCCGACTCCAGTCTTCGTAGCCGAAGACGCATATGGCGGCGAAGCTGAGCAGCCAGTAGATGCCGGCGGCGAAGGCCAGGCGCGACGGATCGTCGGGCGCGGGATCGATGAGCTCGAACCAGGCGAAGCCGAAGAACAGGACGAACGCCGGCCAGTAGCCGAGCCATTTGGGAAGGAGCGATGGCTCGGCTTCGTCAGTGCGAAGGCTGAAGACGCGAGATGCAACGCGCCAGGGGCCGTACCACGGGTTGAGCCAGGACCAGAGATCGCCAAGTACCCCCTGCAGCAGCGTGAAACCGGCCCAGAGCAGCGTCCAGATCACCAGAGGCAAGGGGTTGGAGAGTGGATCACGGCTGCCGAACAGGCCGGTGGCGATGAGAAGCACGAAGCCGGCAAGGGAAAGCAGGCTGAGGACGGTGCGCGGGTGGTCGCTGACAGTGAACAACGAGAGGCGCCGGCGCCAGAAGCGGTCAAGAGCGGCGGGCGGCAGCAGCGCCAGCGTCAGAAAGCTGAAAGCCACCGCAAGCGCGCCACCAGCGATGTAGTAGCCCGTGGGAAGAAGCAGGACATGGCCGCGGTCAGAGGCGTGGGCGAAGGCGGGGGTGGGGA
>NZ_LYTM01000017.1:0-110726 GCF_001672445.1 Mesorhizobium sp. WSM3873
CAGGCTCGCCCAAAACATCTTGGCTGCCCATCCGCTCGACAAACCAATCGCCAGCAAGATGCGCAGGGCCAACTGGAGCAAAGACTTCTTCTATGAACTCTTTACTCATATGCGATAGCCCTGCCTTTGAGGGGGAGATGTCCGGCAGGACAGAGGGGGGCGCCGTAGAACTCGGCGGCAGCGATTGGCGAACACTGTTCCATCAATCGCCCTCGTCCTCATACCCAACAAGATGCAGCGGCCGCGCGGCGATGCCCTCCAACTCGCACCAGCGCACCAGCGCTTCCTCGCGGCCATGCGTCACCCAGACCTCCTCGGCGCCGGTTTCCTTGATCGTGGCGATGAGCTCGTCCCAGTCGGCATGGTCGGAAATGATCAGCGGCAGCTCGACGCCGCCCTGCTTGGCGCGCTGACGGATGCGCATCCAACCTGAAGCGAAGCAGGCGATCGGGTCGGGGAAGCGCCGCGCCCAGCGGTCGGCGAAGGCGGCCGGCGGCCCGACGACGATGGCGCCTTCGAAATCGGCCTTGCCGCCGCTTTCCACCGTCGCTGGTTCGAGTTGCCCCAGATCGATGCCTTGGCTCTGGTAATATTCGCTGAGCTTGGCCAGCGCGCCGTGGATGTAGATCGGCCTGTCGTAACCGGCCTCGCGCAGCAGCCGCATGACGCGCTGCGCCTTGCCCAGCGCATAGGCGCCGATCAGGTGCGAACGCTCGGGAAATTGCATCGCCGATTTGAGCAGGCGCGCGATCTCCTCATGGTCCGGCGGGTGCCGGAACACCGGCAGCCCGAAGGTCGCCTCGGTGATGAAGACATCGCAAGGCACCGGCTCGAACGGCAGGCAGGTAGCGTCCTTCTGGCGCTTGTAGTCGCCGGAGGCGACGATGCGCAGGCCCTGATGCTCGACGACGATCTGCACCGAACCCAGCACATGCCCGGCCGGATGGAAAGTGACGGAGACGCCGTTGATATCGATCGTCTCGCCGATGACGGCTGCCTGCGTGGTTTCGGCGAAATCCTCGCCATAGCGCAGACCCATGATGTCGAGCGTTTGCTGTGTGGCAAGCACCGAGCGGTGGCCTGAGCGCGCATGATCGGAATGGCCGTGCGTGATCAGCGCGCGGCTGACCGGCCGCACCGGATCGATGAAGAAATCGCCTGGCGGGCAGTAGAGCCCTTCGGGTCGTGGCTTGAGCAGGTCGCTGGCGCGCATGGCCTTGAACATAGTGGCTAAATTCGACGCGGGAAGCCTGTTGCAACAGACTGCTGACTCGTCCTACAGCCGGCCGCCGGTTCGCACACCGGCGGGATCAACGGAACCATGAAACCATTTCAAGCCTCGTCCGGCGATTTGAACGCCGACCGTCGCGCCGACTTTGCCGAGATGCTGCTGGCCTCCGGCGAGCCTGCGCAGGCGGCGGAGCTTTTGCTTGGCGCGCTGGAGCTGGCGCCGCAATGGACGGCGGGCTGGTTCCGGCTCGGCGAGATGCAGGAAGCCGCACGTTTTCCCCACCAGGCCGCGCACGCATGGGCGATGGCCATGAAGCTCGATCCCGCGGACCGGCTGGGTTCCGCGCTCAAGCTGCAACTGATCGGTCATGCGCCGGTGGCAGCGGCTCCGCCCAGCGCTTTCGTCGAGACCCTGTTCGATCACTATGCCGACAGTTTCGAGCAATCGCTGGTCGGGAAACTCCGCTATCGGATGCCCGAGTTTCTCGAGCGCGCCATTCGCGCGGCGAGCCCGAGCCGGTTCCGGCTGGCGCTCGACCTCGGCTGCGGCACCGGCCTGATGGGCGAAAGGCTGCGCCCGATCGTCGACCGGCTGGAAGGCTATGACATTTCGAGCAGCATGTTGCGGAAGGCGCGCGCCAAAGGCATCTACGACCGGCTTTCCAAGTCCGATCTCCAGCATTTCTGTCGACCCGACGCGAAAGCCGACCTCGTGGTCGCCGCCGACGTGTTCATCTATGTCGGGGCGCTCGAACGCATTGTTGGAGCAGTTGCCGACAGTCTGGTCGATGAAGGGCTCTGTGCGTTCTCGGTCGAGACATTTGCCGGTGGCGATGACTTTGCATTGCTGCCCTCGCGGCGCTACGCGCATTCCGAGGCTTATGTGCGGCACGTTCTCGCCGACAGCGGGTTTGCGATCCTGTCGCTGGAAAGCACGACCATCCGGCATGACCGCGGCGAGGCCGTAGGAGGCCTTGCTGTAATAGCCCGTCGCAGGCCGGCGGAATGAGGGCGACGGCTGCTCGCGAAAAAGCCCGAATCGCGTGTCGGCTTAGGCTTGGGCGATATGGCACGGAGAATTACCATGCGCTGGACCATGGCTGTGTTGGCATCTTGCCTGATGACGGCCGGCTGCGTTGGCGGCACTTCGATGGCGGAGCGCCAGGACGAAAACGTCCAATCCTCGCTGCAATATGACAGCGTGCCCTGCGACCAGCTGCTGGCCAACCGCAACGCGCTGGCGCAGCAATACAATCTGCCGGTCACCGCAAAACCGGCTTTCTCCAATCCGGCGATGGGTTTTGGCCCGTTCACGCCGGACATGCGCTCCAGGGCGCAGCGCGACAGCGACAAGGCGAGCGGCGAGATCGACGCAATGAACCGCTCGATCGAACGGCGCGATTGCGGCAAGCCGAAGAAGAAGGACAAGTTCGCGCTGCCGGGCTCGAAGCCGGCGTCTGCTCAGTAACCCGCTTCGCGATCGACGACGTTTTCGAGCTTTTCGCCGCGCTCGAAGGCGGCCATCTGCCGAAGCATGATCGGCACCAGATGGGCCGGGTCCGAGGTCGCCGCCGCATGCGGCGTCACGAACACTTTCGGATGGCTCCACAACGGGCTCGTCTTGGGCAGCGGCTCGACCTCGAACACGTCCAGGCTCGCTTCCTTCAGCGTGCCGTCTTCCAGCGCGCGCAGGATGTCGGCATCCTTCTGCAGCCGCCCGCGCCCGGCGTTGATCAGCACCGAGCCGCCGAGGCCGTTGCGTTTGCGCAATTCCTTCAGAACGGCGTAATTGACGATGCCTTGCGTGCGCGGCGTCAGCGGCAACAGCACCACCAGGATGTCGGTGGCGTTGAGGAAGGGGATCAGCCCGCCTTCGCCGAAATAGGTCGAGACCCCCTGCATCGGGTGCTCGGTTCGCGACCAGCCGTTCACGGCGAAGCCTAGCGCCAAAAGCACCGATGCCGCGGCGCGGCCAAGGTTGCCGAGACCCATGATGCCGACGGAGATGTCGCCGGCCGGGCGTTGCGGCGGCTCGTGCCAGGTCTTCTTCTGCTGCTGCGCTCGGTAGAGCATGCCCTGGCGATGGTGGTCGAGCACGCGCCAGACGACATACTCGGTCATGTATTGCGTGAGATTGTCGGCAACGACCCGGACGATCGGCACCTCGGGCAGGCCGGGGTCGGCGAAGATATGGTCGACGCCTGCGCCGATCGAGAAGATGGCGCGCAAATTGGGCAGCGACGACAACAGATTCGGTTTCTGCTTCCACACCACTGCATAAGCGATCGAGGGATCGCTCGGACCATCGGGCTCCAGCACCACCTCGCGCTCGGCCGCGAGCAGTTCGCGCCAGCGCTGCGGGTGAAAGCCGGTGAGGGCAAGCAAGACTTTGCCTTTTTCCATTCGTGGAGTGTCTTTCCTGTATTTCCAGCCTACTCGCTGACAACCCCGGTCGGTGCCGTTTCGATCCGGAACGCGGCCGAGATCAGCGCCCTCGTATAGTCGGTTTGCGGGCGGTCGAAAATCTGTTCGGACGGCCCGGCTTCGACGATCTGACCATTGCGCATGACGATCACGTCGTTGGCAAGGGCGCGGATGACCTTCAGGTCGTGGCTGATGAAGAGATAGGCGAGGTTGTGCCTGGCCTGCAGGTTGCGCAACAGATCGACCACCTGCGCCTGCACGCTCATGTCGAGCGCCGAGGTCGGCTCGTCGAGCATGACGAAGCGCGGGTTGAGCACCATGGCGCGTGCGATGGCGACGCGCTGGCGCTGGCCGCCCGAGAATTCATGCGGATAGCGGTGACGCGTCTCCGGGTCGAGACCGACTTCCTTCAGCACCTCGACGACCTTGTCGTCGCGCTCATCGGGCGAGAGTTTCGGCGCGTGGATCTTCAGCCCTTCCTCGATGATCTCCGCGACCGACATGCGCGGGCTCAAGGATCCGAACGGGTCCTGGAAGACGATCTGCAGTTCGCGCCGCAGCGGCCGCATGGCGCTGAAGGAAAGCTGGTTGATGTCGCGCCCGTTGAAGTTGATCGCGCCCGTGGACGAGATCATCCGCGCGAGCGCCAGGCCGAGCGTCGTCTTGCCGGAGCCGGATTCACCGACGACGCCGAGCGTCTGGCCGGCGCGCACGGTAACGTCGATGCCGTCCACCGCCTTCACATGGTCGACGGTGCGGCGGAAGAAGCCCCGCTTGATCGGGAACCAGACCTTGATGTCCTTGCCGGTCATCACCGCCGTGGCATCGGCATTCGCCGCCGGCGGTTTGCCCTTCGGCTCGGCGGCCAAGAGGTGCTTGGTATAGGCGTGTTGCGGGTTGGCGAAGATCTCCTTGGTCGGCCCGGTCTCGACTATTTTGCCCTTCGTCATGACGCAGACGCGGTCGGCGATCTTTCTGACGATGCCGAGGTCATGGGTGATGAATAGCATCGACATGCGCTTGCGGCTTTTCAGGCCGGCGAGCAGTTCGAGGATCTGCGCCTGCACGGTCACGTCGAGCGCCGTCGTCGGCTCGTCGGCGATCAAGAGTTCCGGCTCGTTGGCCAAGGCCATGGCGATCATGACGCGCTGGCGCTGGCCGCCGGAGAGCTGGTGCGGATAGGCATCGAGCCGCTTCTGCGGGTCGCGTATGCCGACCTCGGTGAGCAGCTCCAACGTGCGAGCGTGGGCCTGGCGATCGCCCAGCCCCTGATGCAGCTTCAGGACCTCGACGATCTGCTGCTCGATCGTATGCAGCGGATTGAGCGAGGTCATCGGCTCCTGGAAGATCATGGTGATCTTGTTGCCGCGCACGCCGCGCAGCGTCCTTTCGTTGGCGTGGAGCAGGTCGGCGCCGTGGAACAGGATCTTTCCCGAGGGGTGGCTGGCCGACGGATAGGGCAACAGCTTCAGCACTGAGAGCGCGGAGACCGATTTGCCGGATCCGGATTCGCCGACCAGCGCGACCGTCTCGCCCTTGCCGATGTCGAAGGAGACGTGGTCGACGGCAATCGACTGCTTGCCGCCTTGCGCGAAGGCGACACTCAAATCGCGGACGGAAAGCAGAGGCTCGCTCATTTGAACGTCTTGCGCGGATCGAAGGCATCGCGCGTCGCCTCGCCGATGAAGACCAGCAGCGACAGCATCAGCGAAATCACGATGAAGCCCGAGATGCCGAGCCATGGCGCGTTGAGATTGCGTTGCGCCTGCTTCAGCAATTCGCCGAGCGAGGCCGAACCCGGCGGCAGGCCGAAGCCGAGATAGTCGAGCGAGGTCAGCGTCGAGATCGAGCCCGAGAGCAGGAAGGGCAGGAAGGTCAGCGTCGCCACCATGGCGTTGGGCAGGAGATGGCGGAACATGATGGTGAGGTTGGGCACGCCAAGCGCGCGCGCCGCGTTGACATATTCGAAGTTGCGCGCGCGCAGGAACTCGGCCCGCACTACGCCGACCAGCGCCACCCAGGAGAACAGCAGCATCAGGCCGAGCAGAATGAAGAAGCCGGGCGGCAGGATGGCGGAGACGATGAGCAGCAGATAAAGCACCGGGATCGCCGACCAGATCTCGATGAAGCGCTGGAACAGAAGGTCCGTCCAGCCGCCGAAATAGCCTTGCACCGCGCCCGCCGCGACGCCGATCAGCGAGGAGCCGAGCGTCAGGATCAGCCCGAACAGCACCGAGATGCGGAAGCCGTAAAGCACGCGTGCCAGCACGTCCCGCGCCTGGTCGTCGGTGCCCAGCCAATTCCAGTTGCCGACGACGCAGTTGGGATCGGCTTCGCCCTGCGGATACTGGCTGCAGCGCGTCTTCTTGTCGTAAAGCCATGACGGCTTGGCGGGTGCGGCTTCAGGGATGGCGTTGTTGACCGTTTGGTAGGAGTAGCGGACCGGCGGCCAGATCATCCAGCCATTGGCATTGATCTCGTCCTGGATCACCGGATCGCGATAGTCCGTGACGGCATAGAAGCCGCCGAATTTCTCCTCCGGATACGCGACCAGCACCGGAAACAGGATCTCGCCCTTGTAGGAGGCGATGATGGGCTTGTCGTTGGCGATCAATTCGGAAAACAGCGACAGCACGAACAGCAACAGGAAGATCCACAGCGACCAGTAGCCGCGCCGGTTCGCCTTGAAGTTTTGCAGCCGCCGCTGATTGAGCGGCGACAACCACGGCCGGGCGGCGCGGGCCGGCTTGGTTTCTGCCGAAGCTGCCGTCATCAGACGTCTCTCCGCTCGAAATCGATGCGCGGATCGACCCAGGTGTAGATCAGGTCCGAGAGCAGGGCGACGAACAGGCCGAGCAGCGAGAAGATGTAGAGATTGGCGAAGACCACCGGATAGTCGCGGTCGATCACCGACTTGAAGCCGAGCAGGCCGAGCCCGTCGAGCGAGAAGATGTTCTCGATCAGCAGCGAGCCGGTGAAGAAGGCCGAGATGAAGGCTCCCGGGAACCCTGCGATAACGATCAGCATAGCGTTGCGGAAGACATGGCCGTATAGCACCTTGCGCTCCGAGAGACCCTTGGCGCGCGCCGTCACCACATATTGCTTGCGGATCTCCTCGAGGAACGAGTTCTTGGTCAAAAGCGTCGTCGTGGCGAAGGCCGACAGCACAAGCGCGGTCAGCGGCAGCGTCATGTGCCAGAAATAGTCGATGATCTTGTCCGGCCAGGACAACTGGTCCCAATTGTCGGAAACGATGCCGCGCAGCGGGAACCAATCCCAGAACGAGCCGCCGGCAAACAGCACCATCAAAAGGATGCCGAACAGGAAGCCCGGGATGGCGTAGCCGACGATCACCACGCCGCTCGTCCAGACATCGAAGGTCGAGCCGTCCTGCACCGCCTTGCGGATGCCGAGCGGGATCGAGATCAGGTAGGAGAGCAGCGTGATCCAGAGCCCGATCGAGATCGACACCGGCATCTTTTCCAGGATCAGGTCGAGCACCGAGATGTCGCGGAAATAGCTGTCGCCGAAGTCGAATCGGGCATAGTTCCACAGCATCATGCCGAAGCGCTCGAGCGGCGGCTTGTCGAAGCCGAACTGCTTTTCGAGCTTCTTGATGAATTCGGGATCCAACCCTTGAGCGCCGCGATACTTCGAGCCGACATCGCCGGCGACGTCGAAATTGGTGGCGCCCGCGTCGCCACCGCCGCCGCCCAGGCGATCGGTGCCGCCCTGGTTGGTGAGCTTGGCGATGACCTGCTCGACCGGGCCGCCCGGCGCGAACTGGATGACGGCGAACGAGATCGCCATGATGCCGAACAGCGTCGGGATCATCAGAAGGATGCGGCGCAGGATATAGGCGCCCATCAGATGTTGCCCTCCTTGGGGAAGACCACTGTATCTGGAGGTGCCCCCGAGGCAATCGCTTCAGACCAATTGTCGGCGTCGGCGCCGCCCCTCATCGTCCTGCCGGACATTTCTCCTCCTATAGTGACGGGGAGAAAGGGGCTGGCCGCAATCTCGGCACTTTCGCCACGCCGCTTGTGATTGGCGAAACCAAAGATGAAGGCTTCCCTCTCCCCGTCACTATACGGGGAGAGGATGCCGGCAGGCAGGTGAGGGGCGGCACCTTCGCCCGCATGAAAGTCACCCTTTGCCAATTTTCGCCGCCTTGCCCTTGTCGACCCACCACAGCGCTTCGACCGGAAAGCCGAAATCGGGCTTCTGCTCGGGAAAGCCGAACATGTCCCAATAGGCGCTTCGGTGATTCGCCAGATACCAACTTGGAATCCAATCGCGCCGAGCGCGCAAGGCCCGATCGAGCGCCCGCATGGCGACGGTGAGGCTCTCACGGTCCTTGGCCGCGCCGACGGCGTCGATCAGCGCGTCTATAGCCGGACTCGCTATGCCCGGCAGGTTCCGAGAGCCTGAAACCGACGCGCTTCGCGAATGGAAGAAGATCTCGAGGTCGTCGCGTGTCGGCGTGGCGCTGAAAGAGAAGGCGGCCGAGATCAGATCGAAATCGAAGGTCGATTGCCTAAGCTGGTATTGGGCGGAATCGACCAGCCGGATCGAAGCGTCGATGCCGATCGCCTTCATGTTGGCGACCCAGGGCGAATACACCTGCACGAAGGTCTCGTCTTCCACGAGGAACTCGGCGGGCAGCCGCGCGCCCTTGTCGTTGACGACGAAATCGCTGGAGCGTTTCCAGCCGGCTTCGGCAAGCAGCTTCGCCGCCTTACCAAGCAGTTTGCGGTCGCGTCCCGAGCCGTCCGAGGCTGGCTGCGTCACCGCTTCGCCGAAGGCCTCCGGCGGCAGCTTCTCGCGCAGGGGCTGCATCAGCGCGAGTTCTGGCGGCGGCGGCACGCCTTCGGCGCGAAAATCTGATTTCTCGAAGCAGGATTGCGAGCGCTCATAGGAGCCATAGAAGAAATTGCGTCGCGTCCATTCGAAGTCGAAGCAGAGCGCGATAGCCTGCCGAACGCGCGGGTCCTGGAACTGCGCGCGCCGTTGGTTGACGGCTGTCGCCTGCATCGACGGCACCGTCTCGGCCGGGAATTCGTGCTTCACCACCCTGCCGGCGGTAAAGGCCGGAAAGTTGTAAGCCGTCGCCCAGACGCGTGAGGTGAATTCCTCGCGATAGAGGATCTCGCCCTTCTTGAAGGCCTCGAAGCCGGCCGTGCGGTCCTGGTAGAATTCGATGCGGATACGCTGGAAATTGTTCTGGCCGCGGTTGACCGGCAGGTCGTTGCCCCAATAATCGGCCACCCGCTCGTACTCGATCCAGGCGCCCGCCGACCAGCGCCCGACCTTGTAGGCGCTTGAGCCGAGCGGCGGGTTGAGCTGGGACGAATCGAAGGGGTTGGCCGTAAAGAAGGCCTTCGACAGGATCGGAAACGCGACGACGTTCAGGATGGTACGGGCCGATTGCTTGCCGGAGAACTTGAGCTCGACCGTATGGGCGTCCTTCACCACCGCGTTGTCGAGATGCGTCAACGACAGCGAATAATCCGGATGCCCCTTGTCCTTCAGCAGTTTGAAGGTGAAGGCGACATCGTCGGCGGTGAGCGGCGTGCCGTCATGGAAGCGCGCCTGCGGGCGCAGCGAGAAGGTGAAGCCGTTGCGGTCGTCGGAAATTGTGACCCCGTCGGCGATCAGCCCATAGACGGCGTCAGGCTCGTCGAGCGCCCGCACCATCAGCGAATCGAAGCACATTTCCATGCGCTGCGGCGCATCGCTCTTGGGCACGAAGGAGTTCAGCGTGTTGAACGTCAAAGGGCTCTGGTTTTGGCCCCAGTTGGGCGGCGAGAAATTGAAGGTGCCGCCTTGCGGCGCATCGACGTTGACATAGTCGAAATGCGCGAAGTCAGGCTTGTATTTCAAATCGCCGAACGCCGACAGCCCATGCAATTTGACACCGGTCGGGGTCTGGGCGAAAGCCCGACCCGGCAGCAGCGCTGCGGCAGTCGTCGCCGCGCCGAGCGCCAGGAAGTCGCGACGAGGAAGCAATGTCTGCCGCCTCATCAGTTGCCCCTGTATTTGGCGGTCAATGCCTTTTCCTTCGCCGTATCGATCCACCAGGAGTCGATATCGGCGCCACGGTAGGAGGGCTGCTTTTCGGGCATGCCGAACTTGTTCCAGTAGGCAAGCCAGACCACCGCGCGGTAGTATTGCGGCACGGTATAGTAGTTCCACAACAGCACGCGATCGAGCGCGTGGGTCGCGGCGACGAGATCGTCGCGGTCGGTGGCGAAGATGACGCGGTCCACCAGCGCGTCGACGACCGGATCCTTGATGCCGGAGTAATTGCGCGATCCGGGTGAATCGGCGGACTTCGAACTCCAGAAATCGCGCTGTTCGTTGCCGGGCGAATCCGACTGCTGCAGCACGTTGGTGATGACGTCGTAGTCGAAATTGTTGACGCGGTTGACGTACTGGCTTGGGTCGATGATGCGCAGCGTCGCATCGACGCCGATCTTGCGCAGATTGGCGATATAGTTGCCGGAGAGGATCTGATCCGTGTCGGACGTGCCGAGGATCTCGAATTTGAACGGCGCGCCGGTCTTGGCGTTCATCATCTTGCCGCCCTTGATCACCCAGCCGGCCTGGGCGAAGAGGTCGACAGCCTGCTTCAGATATTTCCGCTCCGCTTGTGGTGAGTCGTAGACCGGCAGCTTGAATTCCTGGGTGAAAAGTTCAGGCGGCAGCTTGTCGCGATACTTCTCCAGGATTTCGAGTTCCTTGCCTTGCGGCAGACCGCTCGACGCGAGTTCCGTACCTTGGAAATAGCTTTGGGTGCGCGTGTTGGAATTGAAGAACAGCGTTCGGTTCATCGTCTCGAAGTCATAGGGATAGGTCAGCGCCTCGCGGACCCGGCGATCCTGGAACAGCGCCCGGCGCTGGTTCAGCATGAAGGCCTGCATCGGCTCCGGCGAAGTGGTCTTGAATTCCTTTTTGATCACGTCGCCGGCGTTCACCGCCGGAAAGTTGTAAGCCGTCGCCCAGCGCCGCGAGCTGTTTTCGGCCTTGATGTCGTCTAGCCCGCCCTTGGTAAAGGCCTGCCACGCAGCATTCTCGTCCAGTATGTAGGTGAAGCGCTGGGTGTCGAAGTTCTCCCGGCCGATCTTCACCGGCAGCTTGGCGCCCCAGTAATCAGCCACGCGCTGCCAGACGATCTCGGAACCCGGCTTGAAGCTGGCGATCTTGTAGGCGGCTGATCCCAGCGGCGGCTCGAGAGTCGGCCTGGTGATGTCGCGCTTCTTGCCGCTGGCATCGGTGCCCTCCCACCAGTGCTTCGGCAGGACGACCAGATCGCCGATAATCTTGGGCAGCTCGCGGTTGCCCTTCTGGTTGAAATGAAACTCGACCTCGCGGTCGGAAATCGCCACCGCGTCGGTAACGTTCTCGAAATAGCGGTTGTATTGGGGGGCGTTGGCCTTCAGCACCTGGAACGACCAGACCACATCGTCGACGGTGATCGGCTGGCCGTCATGCCATTTCGCTCGCCGGTCGAGCCGGTAGGTCGCAGAGGAATAGTCGGGCGGGTATTTATAGGCCTCGGCAACCAGCGGGTGGCTGACGCTGCCCTCGTCGGTCGCCTGGTCCATCAGCGTGTCGTAGAGCAGGCCGCCGCCGAACCCGGCGAGCCCCGCGGCCGGCGACCCCGGCACGATATAGGGATTGAAGCTGTCGAAAGTGCCGACAACGACGGAATCGTGGGCGCCACCCTTGGGAGCGTCCGGATTGACATAGTCGTAGCGTTGGAAATTTTCGCCGTATTTGGACGGGCCGGTCAGCGAGGACGTGGTGTGCCACTCATCAGCGAGGCTGGCCTGCAGGCTGGCGGCGAAGGCGATCGCCAGCATCGATGCGAAAAACGTCCGGGAGCGGCCGACCGTCATGCGTTCTCCTCGTCGCAACAGTACCCACCGGCAATCTAGATCATTTGACGCCGGTGAAAACCGCAAGCGCCGGCTTTTGTCTCAGCATATGCGGCTTTCCTAACAAAAAAGCCGGGATGAACCCGGCTTTTCCAAGGTGTCTTTATGACGAAATGTTTATTGCGCCGGCGCAACCGGCTTGGCCGGGGCGGCACCTTCGGCCGGCTTTGCCGGAGCCGCACCTTCGGCCGGCTTGGCGGGTGCGGCACCTGTGGCCGGCTTCGCCGCGGCGGCGCCTTCGGCGGGCTTGGCTTCCGCCGAAGCGCCCGGCTGCGGCAGCGGCTTCGGATTGTCCGACAGCGTGCGCAGATAGGCGATCACGTTGGCGCGGTCCTCGTCCTTCGGCAGGCCGGCAAAGCCCATCGCCGTGCCCTTCACGAACTTCTTCGGCGCGTTGATGAAGTGGTTGAGGTTGTCGTAGGTCCACTTCTCGGCGCCGCCCTTGGAAAAATCCTTCATGCCGGCCGAATAGGCGAAGCCCTCATGCTCGGCGACGGGGCGATCGATGATGTCCCAGAGGTCCGGACCGACCTTGTTGGGGCCGCCCTTTTCGCCGGAATGGCAGGCCTGGCACTTCTTGAAAATGGCGGCGCCCGTCTCGGCATTGGCGGTGGCGAGCAGGTCGGCGATCGGCTTGGCTTCGGCCGCGGGCGCGGCAGCGCCGCCGCCTTCGGCCGGCTCGGCCGCCTCGATGGCGAAGCCCGGCTTCTCGGGAGCGGGGGAGGCAAACAGCCCGTCGGAAACGATGCCCACGGAAAAGACGACGAAACAGGTTCCGAGGAATCCGGCGAGCAGCTTGTTGACTTCGTTGGAATCCATACGCCCCTTGCTCCCTTTTCCGGCGGACCGTCCCGTCCACTCCGTCCGTCGGTATAGCGAAGGCCCCAACGGGCCCGTTAAATCGCGCGGAAACTAGGTCTTTTGCTTCGTCGTTGCAACACCTATAAGGGCGCTTCCAGTGAGACGTTTTGCCACTTTTCCATCCGCTTCCCCGGCTGTCCCAGAAGTCCCATGTCGACATTGATCCTGATCCCCGCCCGCATGGCCTCGACGCGCCTGCCGGGCAAGCCGCTGGCCGACATCGCCGGCGCGCCGATGATCGTCCATGTCGCCCGCCGCGGCGCCGAGGCTGGGCTCGGCCGTGTGGTGGTGGCGACCGACACCGAAGCGGTCGCCTCGGCGGTAAGGGATCACGGTTTCGAGGCGGTGATGACGCGCGCGGACCACGAATCGGGATCCGACCGCATCTTCGAGGCGCTCACCGTGCTGGACCCGGAGAAAAAGGTCGAAACCATCGTCAACGTCCAGGGCGATCTGCCGACCATCGATCCTGAGATCATCGGCGCATCGCTGCGGCCCTTCGCCGACCCGTCGGTCGACATAGCCACGCTCGGCGTCGAGATTGTGCGCGACGAGGAAAGGACCAATCCGAACGTGGTCAAGATCGTCGGCTCGCCGCTCTCGGCGACAAGGCTGAAGGCGCTCTATTTCACGCGCGCCACGGCGCCGTGGGGGGAGGGCCCGCTCTATCACCACATCGGCCTCTATGCCTACCGCCGGACAGCGCTGGAACGTTTCGTGGCGCTGAAGCCGTCGCCGCTCGAACGCCGTGAGCGGCTGGAGCAGCTGCGGGCGCTGGAAGCCGGCATGCGCATCGATGCCGAGATCGTCCGGTCGCTGCCGCTCGGCGTCGACACGCCCGACGATCTCGAGCGCGCCAGGCAAATTCTTTCAAACTGAGACATCCGTAAGCGAGACCTTGGCGCATGCCTGAAAAGACCAACAGAATATCCTTCCAGGGCGAGCCGGGCGCTAATTCCGATACCGCTTGCCGCAACATGTTCCCCTCGATGGAGCCGTTGCCCTGTCCCACCTTCGAAGACGCCTTCAACGCGGTCGAGACCGGCAAGGCCGAGCTCGCCATGATCCCGATCGAGAACACGATTGCCGGGCGCGTCGCCGACATCCATCATCTTTTGCCGGAATCGCGCCTGCACATCGTCGGCGAGTATTTCCTGCCCATCCATTTCCAGCTGATGGTGCTGCCGGGCGTGAAACGCGAAGAGATCAGAAGCGTGCACAGCCATATCCATGCCCTTGGCCAATGCCGCAAATACATCCGCAAGAATGGCTGGAAGCCGGTTGTCGCCGGCGACACGGCGGGATCGGCCAAGATGGTCTCCGAGGTCAAGGACCGCACGATGGCGGCACTTGCGCCTGCGCTTGCCGCCGAGCTCTACGGCCTCGACATCATCGAGAAGAATGTCGAGGACACCGACTCGAACGTCACCCGCTTCGTCGTGCTGACCAAGAACAAGCAATGGGCCGAGCGCCCCTCGCTGGAAGCCAAGATGATGACCACCTTCATCTTCCGCGTCCGCAACGTGCCGGCCGCGCTCTACAAGGCCATGGGCGGCTTCGCCACCAACGGCATCAACATGACCAAGCTCGAGAGCTACCAGCTCGGCGCTTTCACAGCGACGCTGTTTTATGCCGACATCGAGGGCCACCCCGATGATCCGCTGGTCAAGCTGGCGCTCGACGAATTGCGCTTCTTCTCGCGCGAGATGCGCATTCTCGGCGTTTATCCGGCAAGCGCGTCGCGCGAGCAGTGGAAGGTCGCCGATTAGGCCCGGGTCGCGCTAAAAGCCCAGCGGCACGTAGTCGATCTCCATGAACGCCTCGACCTCAGGCAGCCAGCGGTAGCGCACGAAGGCGACGTGGTCGGGATGCTCGTTGTATCTGGTGTAGGCAGCCTGGTCGGCGAACTCCATCGAGAAGCCGAACTGATAGTCGTTCTTGGGGCTCACTTGGCGCAGCTGCTCGAAATGCGTCACACCCTTGATCCCCGTCAGGATCTTCTTGGCATCGTGGAGGAACCGCTTCGCCTCCAGCGAATGCGGCGGATGCTTCAGCGTGAACACGACGGTATGACGGATCATTTCTCGGCTCCTATTCGCTGTTGATCCAGGCGCGGATGAGGTGGTGGGCGATCGCTCCTTTCGGCGGCGTGATCAGGCCGCCGGGGTGCGTTCTCTCCAGCATCGAGCGCACCTCATCGCGCGAAAACCAGCGGCAGTCTTCGAGCTCGTTCAGGTCGGCCTGGATGTCCTCGTTGAGCGGCTCGCCGAAGCAGCCGATCATCAGCGAATAGGGGAACGGCCAGGGCTGGCTGGCGTGGTAGACGACGCGGCCGAGCCGGATTCCGGCCTCCTCCAGCGTCTCGCGGCGCACCGCCGCCTCGATCGTCTCGCCGGGCTCGATGAAGCCGGCAAGGGCCGAATACATGCCGGGCCCGAAATGCCGGCCGCGCCCGAGCAGGCATTTCTCGCGCGTCGCCGTCAGCATGATCGCCACCGGATCGGTGCGCGGGAAGTGGTCGGTGCCGCAGGCCGGGCAATGCCGCCTGTAGCCGCCGGCGCGCATCTCCGAGCGATTGCCGCATTTGCTGCAGAAAGCGTGGCTGGCATGCCAGGCCAGCAGCGCAGCGCCTTGCGCCAGCGCACCGGCCGCCGCTTCGTCGATCAGCCCTTGCATATAGACGGAGCGGTAGTCGATCGCCTTCACCGTTTCCGGCAGATTTTCCGGTTCGATCCCGGCGGGCACCGCCAGCACCGGGCCGCTCTCCGAGAGGCCGAGCAGCACGCCGCCGTCGAGCGAAACCTCGAAGGCCTCGCTTTCCGCCGCCTCGAACCATGGGTCGAATTTGCCGTCGTCGAGCTTCAGATAAAGCCTGCCGCCATGCATCAGCATCAGCCGCGCCGATCGCTCGCCAAGCGCCTTCTCGACCGCGTCGTCGGCGCGGTTTTCCGATTGCCGATCGATCCGGTTGCCGGCGAAACCGACGAATTGGCTCGGCTCGCGCAAAGGCGCGTCAAACAGACGAAAGTTCATAGGAGACTCGAGGAAAGCGCGGGGTGGACACTGATGGGCTTATAGCGCTGCCTTGATCTTTTCGGCAAACCGGCGGATGTCGGAGCGCTCATACGGCTCGCGCATGCCATGCCCCCAGACCGGCCCTGGCCAGCCGGGGTCGCTCTCGCTGCGGGCGATGACATGGACGTGCAGCTGGCGCACGATGTTGCCGAGCGCCCCGGTGTTGATCTTGGTGCAGCCGGTCACCCGCTTCAGCGCGTGCGCCACCATATTGGTCTCGAAGGTCAGCATCGTCTGGTCGAGCGGCGTCAGGTCGTGGATTTCCTCCACGCCCGGCCGCTGCGGCACCAGGACCAGCCACGGCCAGCGGCGATCGTTCATCAGCCGGAGCTCGCACAGGCCGAGCCACATGAGCTGCTCACTGTCCGCCTCCAATCGGGCGTCCAGTGTGAAACCGGCCTTTAGGCCAGGCAGCATGGGCGTTTCCCTCACTTTTCGAGAATGCTTCAAACCCTGAACGCTAGAGCGACGGCAAGGTGGCTGCAAGCGAATCATTGACCGCTCCTGCGGATTTGAAGGTCGTCTGCACCGCATGGCCTGGCCGGTGATCCACTACGACCCTTGCATTTCGCCGCTGAATTGCCGATATGGAGCTTGGGAGGTTGGTGGTGGACGATCCACTCGCCAACCGGGTCAGGTCCGGAAGGAAGCAGCCCTAACGAGCCCGGAACGGGTCATTGTTCCAGCCTCCCGCCTCTTCGCCTTTCTCCCGCGACATTGACGGCGCCGAGCCGTGCGGGCGAGACTATGCGCAGGAATCGGCCGCCTTCCGTCGCGGTCCTTGGAGCTTTTGACGGCGAATGAGCGAAGCCGGAAATTCGGGGCCAGAAAGCCTGGAGACAGGAAAGGCCGGCGCCTATCGCGTGCTGGCGCGCAAATACCGCCCCTCCAATTTCTCCGAACTGATCGGCCAGGAGCCGATGGTCCGCACGCTCACCAATGCCTTCGCCACTGGCCGCATCGCCCAGGCCTGGATGCTGACCGGCGTGCGCGGTGTCGGCAAGACGACAACGGCGCGCATTCTCGCACGCGCCCTGAACTATAAAACCGCCACCGTCGACCAGCCCTCCGTCGACCTTTCGACCCCCGGCGAGCATTGCCAGGCGATCATGGAGGGCCGCCATGTCGACGTCATCGAGATGGACGCGGCTTCCCATACCGGCATCGACGACATCAGGGACATCATCGACCGCGTCCGCTACGCGCCGGTCTCGGCCCGCTACAAGGTCTACATCATCGACGAAGTGCACATGCTCTCCACCCAGGCCTTCAACGGCCTGTTGAAGACGCTGGAAGAGCCGCCGCCGCATGTCAAATTCATCTTCGCCACCACCGAGATCCGCAAGGTGCCGATCACGGTTCTGTCGCGCTGTCAGCGCTTCGACCTGAGGCGCATCGATGCCGGCGCGCTCGTCGCGCATCTTTCCTCGATTGCCGCCAAGGAAGGCATTTCCGTCGATGATGAGGCTTTGGCGATGATTGCGCGGGCCGCCGAGGGCTCGGCACGCGATTCGCTCTCCATCCTCGATCAGGCGATCGCCCATGGCAGCGGCACCGTCAGCGCTGACGCCGTTCGCGCCATGCTGGGCTTGGCCGACCGCGCCCGCATCATCGACCTGTTCGACCACGTCATGAAGGGCGATGTTGCAGCGGCCTTGTCCGAATTCCGCGCGCAATACGATACCGGCGCCGATCCGGCCGCGGTGCTCACCGACCTGGCGGAATTCAACCACCTCGTTACGCGTCTGCGGTTCGTGCCGGTCGCGGCCAATGATGCCTCGCTCTCCGAGGACGAGCGGCGGCGCGGCGCCGAATTTGCGAGCACGCTGTCCGTGCGCGTGCTCTCGCGAACCTGGCAGATGCTCTTGAAAGGCATTCCCGAGGTGCAGTCCTCCAACCGTCCGGTCAGCGCCGGCGAGATGGTGCTGATCCGGCTGGCGCACGCCGCCGACCTGCCGACGCTGGACGAAGCGCTGAAATCGCTCGAGGGGGCGGCCCCTGTGCCGAATGGCGCTCCGCGCGCCAATGGAGCGCCGGCAAGCAGTGGCGGCGGCACAAATGCCGTGGCGCCGGCGCGGATGCCGGCCTCTAACGGCGGAGGGCAGACCATGCGGCTGGTCGAGATGCAGCCCGCGCCCGCCGCCTTCGTCCCGGCGCCCGAACCGGTCATCGAAACACCGGCCGTTCCGGTGAAGTCGCTGGCCGACATCGTGGCCCTTGCCGATGCCAACCGCGACATCGCCTTCAAGGTGTTGGTCAAGCGCTGCGTGCGGCTGGTGCGCATCGAGCCTGGCCGCATCGACGTCAGCCTGACCGCCGATGCGCCCAAGATGCTGCTCAACGACCTGACCTCCAAGCTGCGTGCCTGGACCGGCCGCAACTGGCTGGTCTCGCTGTCGAAGGAAGAGGGTAGCCAGACGCTGGCCGAGATGGAGACGACCAAGCGCGAGAACGCCTTCTCCGATGCCAGGAGCGATCCGACCGTCGCCGCCATCCTCGCTCGCTTTCCCGGCGCCAAGATCATCGATGTGCGCATTCCGGATGTGCCGGAAGCGGAAGGCGCTGACGCCGACCTGCCGGTTGAGCCGGCTGCCGACGACGAAGAGATTTAGAGCTGACGAACGCGTCAGGGAAAGTACGGACCGGTTTCGGTCAAGATCATGCTCGCGTTAACGTAGATTCCAACAAGAGGAAGTTTTACGATGAAGGATCTTCTCGGCCTGATGGGCAAGGCAAAGGAAATGCAGGCCAAGTTCCAGGCCATGCAGGACGAGATCGCCACCCTCGAAGCCACTGGGCAGGCGGGTGGCGGGCTGGTTAGCGTGACCCTGACCGGCAAGTTCGAAATGAAGGCGCTGAAGATCGATCCGTCCTTGCTGAAGGACGACGAGGTGGAGATCCTCGAAGACTTGCTGTTGGCCGCTCACAATGATGCCAAAAATAAGGTCGAGCTGGTCATGCAGGAAAAGACCAAGGCATTGACTGCGGGCCTGCCTATACCGCCCGGAATGAAATTGCCGTTCTAAGGCATCTGCCACCAGTTAATTGATTATGAACGAGAATTGAGCCTGGGCCGCAATATTAACCATTTTGCCGGCATGCTCACGGGCTCATTTCGCGACATTCATAAAGTTTTACCCAAGTCCAGAGATTGCTAACCATCTAGCCATCTTTTTGCCTGAAAGAGTCTCATTCTTGCCACATCTCGGGGCGGGCTGGCATCTGGAAATGAGGCTTTTTTGTTGATCGCGACGCGATGGAAGACGCCGCTGCTGCTTATCGGCATCGCCGCTTCCCCCTTGTTCCTGGCCGGCTGCAGCCAGACCGCTTCACATGGCATGTCGGTGGCGAGCCTGACCGACGCCGTCACCCCGAGCTTCCTCAGCTCGCGTTCCTACAAATACTCGATGAAGGACAAGGAGTGCCTGCAAAGGGCGATGTTCTTCGAGTCCAACCGGTCGAGCCGTGACGGCATGATCGCCGTCGGTACGGTCGTGATGAACCGGCTGCGCTCGGGCCAGCATGGCAGCACGATCTGCGAGGTCGTCGGCGAAAGGGGCCAGTTCGCCCCAGGCGTGCTGACGCGCCCGATGAATTCGCGGGCATTGCCAGATGTCGAGGAAGCCGCCGAGGCAGTGCTGAAAGGCGAGCGCAAGGCCAAGCTCAAGAACACGATGTTCTTCCACACCGCCGGCCTGCGTTTCCCCTACAAGAACATGCACTACACGATGGTGGCCGGCGGCAATGCCTTCTATGAGAAGCGCGGCCGCAACTGGCAGCCGTTGCCGGATGAGCCCATGGTCGCCATGGCCTCCGGCAAGTCGCAGAAGACCGACCCCACCGCTCCGGTCCTCGTCGCTTCCGCCGAGCCGGTGGTCAAGACGATCGTGCATGCTGATCCGGCCGCCACGACCGCGGCTGCCGCGCCGGCGCTTCCGGCCAAGACCACAACCGTTGCTGCCCAGCAGACCTATGTGACGGCCTCCGCCGCGCCAGGGCAGAAGGCCGGCCGCGTCACCGCGAAGCCGATCATGGTGGCGATGCAGGAGCCGATGGAGGAGCCCGACGCCTCCCGCTTCGGCGGCACGTTGAAAGGCCGCTACATCACCTCCGTTCCGAGCGCCCCGCAGGAAGCGGCGATGGGATTCCAGTCGACGCCCGAGAACACCGACGCCATCGGCGCGCTGATTGTCAGCCAGTCCCGGCCGCTCGAAGCCTACTGAGCCAACCCGCCATCAAATGATCCGCCTTGACGGCATGGCGGATCATTTCCTGTTGCGGATGTCACCAAAGCGCTCTGAAAACCGTTTCGCACTTTTCCCGGAATTGCTCTAGATCAGAGCGATGTCGAAAAGAATCGCCGGTCCAGAGATAGAACGCCTGATCCAGCTCCTGGCCAAGGTGCCGGGGCTCGGGCCGCGTTCGGCAAGGCGCGCGGCTCTCCATCTCATCAAGAAGAAGGAGCAGCTGCTCGAGCCTTTAGCCGCAGCCATGGGCGAGGCGGCCGATAAAGTGCGCATCTGCTCGACCTGCGGCAATGTCGACACCTCCGACCCGTGCATGATCTGCACCGATCCACGCCGCGATGCCGGCACGCTTATCGTCGTCGAGGACGTCTCCGATCTCTGGGCGCTGGAACGCGCCGCCGCTATGAATGTGCGCTATCACGTGCTCGGCGGCACGCTGTCGCCGCTCGATGGCATCGGCCCGGACCAGCTCAACATCCGCTCGCTGGTAGACCGTGTCGCCGGCGGCGAGGTGAAGGAGGTGATCCTTGCCGTCAACGCCACCGTCGAGGGCCAGACCACGGCGCACTACCTGACCGATCAGCTCTCGGGTTTCGAGGTCAAGGTGACTAGGCTCGCGCATGGCGTCCCGGTCGGCGGCGAGCTCGATTATCTCGACGAAGGCACGCTTGCCGCGGCGCTGCGCTCGAGGACGGCGTTTTGAGGGGAGGGGATTGGTGACTGGCGTTTTTCCCGGAAAGGCCGCACTCCGTCCCACCCCCCTCTGTCCTGCCGGACATCTCCCCCGCAAGGGGGGAGATCAGACGTCACGCCGGCTTTCGCCAATATCCAAGGTCGCAGGAAGAGGCGGGGCACCGAAACAGCCAATCTCCCCCCAAGTGGGGGAGATGTCCGGCAAGACAGAGGGGGGCGCGACAGAACGCGGCTTTTCCAAATTCGGCTTCGCATTTTTCCTTGCCGCGCTTGCCGTCCTCCTCACCCTCCCCGCTCGCGCCACGCCCATCGACAACCAATTCCAGGCCTGGCTGCAAAACGACCTCTGGCCCGAGGCCAAGGCCAAAGGCATTTCCAAAAAGACCTTCGACGCCGCCTTCATCGGCGTGAAGCCGAACCTGAAACTGCCGGATCTCGTCATGCCCGGCGAGAAGCCGGCGACGCCGCAAAAACAGCACCAGGCGGAGTTCGGTCCGCCCGCCAATTATTTCGCCGAGAAGATCATTCGGGCCGTCACCGGCGGAGGACGGTCGCGCGAAAGCGCCAACGCCCGCGTGCTTGGGCTCATCGAGAAGCGGTACGGCGTGCCTGGCGAGATCGTGCTGGCGATCTGGGGTCGCGAGACCGGCTTCGGCGCCGCCAAGATGCCTTACGACGCCTTCGAGGTGCTGGGCACCAAGGCGTTCATGTCGACGAAGAAGGATTTCTTCCGCACCGAGGTGCTGGCCGCACTAGAGATCGTCGAGCGCGGGCTGGCTCCGGTCAATGCGATGAAGTCCTCCTGGGCAGGCGCGCTCGGCCAGCCGCAATTCATGCCGACTTCCTTCCTCAAGCATGCCGTCGATTTCGACGGCGACGGCCGGCCCGACATCTGGAACTCGACGCCGGACGTGCTCGCCTCCATCGCCAACTATCTTGTCCACTATGGCTGGGTGAGGGGGCGCGGCTGGGGAACCGAGGTGATTGCGCCGGCAAACGTCTCCTGCGCGCTCGAAGGACCCGACCAGGGAAAGAAGATATCCGACTGGGTGGCGATGGGCATCAGGCGCGCCGATGGCAAAGCGTTCGCGGCGAGCGAATTGAAGGCCGAGGGGTTTCTGCTGATGCCGGCCGGGCGCAGCGGTCCTGCCTTCATCGTCACGCCGAACTTCTATGTCTTGAAGGAATACAACACCAGTGACCTCTATGCGCTGTTCATCGGCCACGCCGCCGATCGCATCGCCAAGGGCGACGCCACCTTCGCCGGCACCTGGGGGCCGGTCGGCGATCTTCACCGGTCCGATATCGCTTCGCTGCAGCGGACGCTGGAGGCGAAGGGTTACGACGTCGGCAGCGCCGACGGCTTGCCCGGCTTCAAGACACGCCGCTCGATCGGCGTCTGGCAAGCGAAGAACGGCAAGGCCGCCACCTGCTTTCCGGACGCGAACCTGGTTGCGCAGCTAAAATGACGGGCGACTTCCAAGCGGCCAGGAGTTGGCAGATTTTCCCAATCGGCGGCTTCGATTAGCCGGCAGCTGGGTCGACTCGTGGTGGCCCATTCTGGCCCAATAAGCTGTCTCGCAAAATGCGCGTTGCGGGTTCGAACGCCGCCGAATAGGGTGTTGACCAACTGGACAAAAACCACGACGGTAAGCTCGGTGGGCCGTCGATCGGTCCCAAGGAATTCTGCAACCCTGAGCCGGGAACTCAGGTCAACAATCAACAAAACAGGGAACGACTACCATGATGCTGGAAAGGTTTGCTCTTCGCTCTCGTGGCTTGCTCGCGGGTGTGGCGATGTCGGCGCTGCTCGCGGTGCCGGCCTTTGCGGTCACGCCTGCCGACACGCTGGTCGAAGGTTTCGCAATCGACGACATCATCTCGATGGATCCGGGCGAAGCGTTCGAGCTGTCGACCGCCGAGGTTACCGGCAATACTTATGATCTTCTGGTCCGCCTCGACCTCAACGATACTTCCAAGGTCAAGGGCGATCTCGCCGAAAGCTGGAGCGTTTCGGATGACGGCCTGACATATACCTTCAAGCTCAAGCCCGGCATGAAGTTCGCCTCCGGCAATCCAATCACCGCGGCCGATGTCGCCTATTCCTTCGAGCGCGCCATCAAGCTCGATAAGAGCCCGGCCTTCATCATCAATCAGTTCGGCATCAGTGGCGACAATGTCACCGAGAAGGCGAAAGCGGTCGACGACACCACCTTCCAGTTCGTTGTCGACAAGGCCTATGCGCCGAGCTTCGTGCTGAACTGCCTGTCGGCCACCGTCGCTTCGGTCGTCGACAGCAAGCTGGTCAAGGAGCATGTCGCCGCCGTCACGCCGAGCGCCGACTACAAATGGGACAACGACTTCGGCAACGCCTGGCTGAAGACCGGCTATGCCGGCTCTGGCCCCTATAAGCTGCGCGAATGGCGCGCCAACGAGGCTGTCGTGCTGGAGCGTAACGACAATTACAATGGCGAGAAGGCCAAGCTCGCCCGCGTCATCTACCGCAACATGAAGGAGAGCTCGGCGCAGCGCCTGGCGCTGGAGGCCGGTGACATCGATGTCGCCCGCAATCTGGAACCGAACGATCTCGATGCCATCGCCAAAAACGCCGATCTCACCACGACAAGCGCGCCGAAGGGCACGGTCTATTACATCAGCCTCAACCAGAAGAACCCGAACCTCGCCAAGCCTGAGGTGCGTCAGGCGTTCAAATATCTGATCGACTATGATGCGATGGCCTCGACCATCCTGAAGGGCATTGGCGAGATCCACCAGTCCTTCCTGCCCAAGGGCGATCTCGGCGCGATCGACGAGAATCCGTTCAAGCTCGACGTGGCCAAGGCCAAGGACCTTTTGGCGAAGGCCGGGTTGGCTGATGGCTTCAAAGTGACCATGGACGTGCGCACCGGCCAGCCGACCACCGGCATGGCGGAATCGATCCAGCAGACGCTCGGCCAGGCCGGGATCAAGCTTGAGATCATCCCCGGCGACGGCAAGCAGACGCTGACCAAATACCGCGCCCGCAACCACGACATCTATATCGGCAATTGGGGCCAGGACTATTTCGATCCCAACTCCAACGCGCAGACTTTCGCCTCGAACCCGGACAATTCCGACAGTGCCAAGATCAAGACACTGGCCTGGCGCAATGCCTGGGATATTCCGGACCTGACCAAGGAAACCGAGGCGGCGCTGCTCGAGAAGGACTCCGCCAAGCGCGCCGACATGTACAAGGACCTGCAGAAGAAGATCCTCGACACCAGCCCCTTCGTCATCATCCATCAGCAACTGGAGGTGGCGGGGCTGCGCAAGAACCTGAAGGACTTCAAGCTCGGCCCGAGCTTCGACACCAACTTCGTCTGGCCGGTCTCGAAGGAATAGCGCTTTCGGACGCGCCGCGTGAGCGTAGCTGAGAACCAGGCGGCGGCGGGGCGCGGCGGCGCCCGTGCCGTCGCGCTTCTGTCGTCGATCGGCCGCTTCCTGGTCATCGCGGTGACGACCTATCTCGGTCTTCTCGCGGTGACCTTCTTCATCGGCCGCGTCATCCCGATCGATCCGGTGCTGGCCGTGCTCGGCGACCGGGCCCCGACAGCCGTCGTCGAGCGCACGCGCCGCGAGATGGGGCTCGACCTGCCGCTGATCCAGCAGTTCTACATCTACGTCAAAAACGCGCTCAGCGGCGATTTCGGCACTTCGGTGCTGACCACCAATCCGGTGATGTCCGACATCCGCCGCGTCTTTCCGGCGACCATCGAGCTGGCGACGCTCGGCACGATCATCGGCGCCGTCATCGGCGTGCCGCTCGGCGTGCTCGCTGCTGTCCGTCGCGGCAGTCTCGTCGACCAGATCGTGCGCATCATCGGCCTTATCGGCTATTCCGTGCCGATCTTCTGGCTGGGACTGCTCGGCCTCGTCCTGTTCTACGCCAAGCTGCAATGGGTCGCCTTTCCGGCGCGGCTCGACGTCGTCTACGAATACACTTTCACGCCGATCACCGGCTTCTACCTGCTCGATGCGGCCATGCAGGGACAGTGGGATGTCTTCTACGATGCCTACCGCCACATCATCCTGCCGGCCTCCCTGCTTGGCTATTTCGCGCTCGCCTATATCAGCCGCATGACGCGCTCCTTCATGTTGAACGAGATGGCGCAGGAATATATCGTCGCCGCCCGCGCCAAGGGCCTGTCGGAGACGCGCATCATCTGGGGCCACGCGCTGCGCAACGCCGCTGTGCCGATGGTGACGGTGATCGCGCTTTCCTATGCCAGCCTGCTCGAAGGCTCGGTGCTGACCGAGACCGTCTTCTCCTGGCCGGGCATCGGCCTCTACATCACCAATTCATTGCAGAACGCCGACATGAACGCGGTGCTCGGCGGCACCATCATCATCGGCTCGGTCTTTATCGCCATCAACCTTCTGTCGGACCTGCTCTATCGGTTCCTCGATCCACGGACGAAAGTCGAATGAGCGCCGAGACGATGCAAACCCGACGCGAATGGCTGCTCAGCGAGAGGCCGGCCTCGCGCATGCAGGCAAGGCTCGGCCGCGCCTATGTGGCCTGGCGGCGCTTCACAGCCAACCGGCTCGCGCTCGTCGGTTTGCTCATCATTCTCGCATTGGTGGTGGTAGCCGCGCTTGCCGGCGTGCTGGCACCCTATTCGCCAACCGTGGGTGACCTGAAGAATGCCCGTCTGCTGGCGCCGAGCGCCGCGCATTGGTTCGGCACCGACGACCTCGGCCGCGATATCTCCTCGCGCATCCTCCACGGCTCGCGCTGGACGCTCTATGTCGTCATCCTCGTCGCCATCATCGCCGCGCCCATCGGCCTGCTGGTCGGCACCGTCGCAGGCTATGCCGGCGGCTGGACCGATGCCATTTTGATGCGCATCACCGACATCTTCCTAGCCTTCCCGAAGCTGGTGCTGGCGCTGGCCTTCGTCGCGGCGCTCGGCCCCGGCATCGAGAACGCGGTGCTGGCGATCGCCATCACCTCCTGGCCGCCTTACGCGCGCATCGCGCGCGCCGAGACGCTGACGGTACGCAATTCCGACTACATCAAGGCGGTGCAATTGATGGGTGCCTCACCCTTCCGCATCGTGCTGCGCCACATCATGCCGCTCTGCATCTCCTCGCTGATCATCCGGGTGACGCTCGACATGGCGGGCATCATCCTCACCGCCGCCGGCCTCGGCTTCCTCGGCCTCGGCGCGCAGCCGCCGCTGCCCGAATGGGGCGCGATGATCGCGTCCGGCCGCCGCTTCATCCTCGACCAGTGGTGGGTGGCTGCCGCACCAGGCGTTGCCATCCTCATCGTCAGCCTCGGCTTCAACCTGCTCGGTGACGGCCTGCGCGACGCGCTCGATCCCCGGAGCGGCGACCAATGAGTGACGACCGATGAGCGGCGACCGATGAGCGGTAATTCCGATAGGCAAACGAAAGGCACGCTGCTCGAAGTCGACGATCTGCGCGTCACTTTCCCGACACGCACCGGGATCGTGCAGGCGGTGCGCGGCGTGTCCTTCTCGCTCGGCCGCGAGCGGCTGGGCATTGTCGGCGAGAGCGGCTCCGGCAAGTCGCAGACCGGCCGCGCCATCATGGGCCTGACCCCGCCGCAGGCCGAGGTGTCGGCGAAAAAGCTGCGCTTCGACGGCATCGATCTGCTCTCGGTGTCATCCAGCCGGCGCCGTGCGCTGCGGGGAAACCGCATCGCCATGATCCTGCAGGACCCGAAATACTCGCTCGATCCGGTGATGACCATCGGCCGCCAAATCGTCGAGACGCTGCGCACGCATGAGAAAGTCGGAAAGGCCGAAGCGCGCGAGCGCGCGCTGGAGATGCTGCGGGCGGTCCAGATTCGCGATCCGGCCCGTGTCTTCGACCTTCACCCGCATGAGGTCTCGGGCGGCATGGGCCAGCGCGCGATGATCGCCATGATGCTGATCGCCGGGCCGGAACTGATGATCGCCGACGAGCCGACCTCGGCGCTCGACGTCACCGTGCAGCTCGATGTGCTGAACATTCTCGATAGGCTGGTCGCCGAGCGCGGCATGGGGCTGATCTTCATCTCGCATGATCTGCGCCTGGTGTCCTCCTTCTGCGACCGCGTGGTCGTCATGTATGCCGGCAAGGTGGTCGAGCAGCTCAAGGCGTCCGAACTGCGCGAGGCCCAGCATCCCTATACGCGCGGCCTGCTCAACTGCATGCCGAGAATCGGCTTCGAGCGACACCCGCTGCCGGTGCTCGACCGCAAGCCGGAATGGGCGGCATGACGGCCGCCATCACCATCGAAGGGCTGGAGGTGGTTTTCGATCGCTTCCGCGCGCTGAAGGGCGTTAACCTCGAAGTCAGGGAAGGCGAGTCCTACGGGCTGGTTGGCGAAAGCGGCTCCGGCAAGTCGACCCTGCTCAAGGCAATCACCGGCCTTGCGCCTGTCGCTGCCGGCACCATCGCTGTCAACGGCAAGACGCTTGGCAAGACCCGCGACAAGGCCTTTTACCGCGACGTGCAGATGGTCTTCCAAGATCCGTATGGGTCGCTGCATCCGCGCCAGACCGTCGACCGGCTGCTGCAGGAACCGCTCGCCATTCACGCAATCCAGGATGGCGAGAAGCGCATCGAGCGCGCGCTGGACGAAGTCGGCCTCGGCAAGGGTTTCCGCTTCCGCTATGCGCACCAGCTCTCCGGCGGCCAGCGCCAGCGCGTGGCGATCGCCCGCGCGCTGATCCTCGAACCCTCGATCCTTTTGCTCGACGAGCCGACCTCGGCGCTCGATGCTTCTGTCCAGGCCGAGGTGCTGAACCTGCTCGAAGAGGTGCGGCGGCGGCGCAAGCTCACCTTCCTGATGGTCAGTCACGACCTCGCCATCATCACCCATATGTGCGAACGGCTGATGGTGATGCAGAACGGCGAAGCGGTGGAGACGCTGACCGCAAGCCAGCTGATCGGCCACCGCGTGAGCGAGGATTATACGCGCAACCTGCTTCGAGCGAGCGAGGGGTTTGTGAGGGTTTAACTCTCCGCAGCAACGATCACGTCTGCTTTGGCGCCATCCCGCACCCGCTTCGGCGGCTCCTTGATCCGGAACCACGTCACATAAAGCGCCGGCAGGAAGAGCAGCGTGATCGCCGTGCCGGCGATGATGCCACCCATCATCGCGTAGGCCATCGGTCCCCAGAACACCTCGCGCGCGATCGGGATCAGGGCCAGGCTGGCCGCCGCCGCCGTCAGCGCGATCGGCCGCATGCGGTGCTCGGTCGCCTCGATCACGGCTGCCCAGCGGTCCTTGCCCTCGGCGACGAGATCCTCGATCTGGACGATCAGGATGACCGAGTTGCGGATCAGGATGCCGATCAGCGCCAGCACGCCGAGAATGGCGACGAAGCCGAGCGGCGCGCCGCTGGGCACCAGGGCGGCCACCACGCCGATCAGCCCGAGCGGCGCCACCGCCACCACCAGGAACAGGCGCTGGAAGCTTTGCAACTGCACCATCAGGATGGTCGCCATGATGAACAGCATCAAGGGCACCACGGCCGCGATCGGTCCTTGGCTCTTGGCGCTTTCTTCGACCGAGCCCGCTATTTCGACCGAATAGCCGGGCGGCAGCTTGGCGATGAAGGCCTCGACCGAAGGCTTAAGCTCGTTGACCACGGTCGCAGGCAGCACGTCGCCCACCAGGCCGGCGCGCACGGTGATCGTCGGCGTGCGGTTGCGCCGCCACACCGTCGGCTGCTCGAGGTCGTAGCGGAAATTGGCGATGGCAGCCAAGGGGATCGACTCGCCCGTGCCGGTCGGCAATTGCATGTTCTGCAGTGTCGAGATCGAGCTGCGGTCCGCCTCGCGCGAGCGCGCCACCACATTGATCAGGTAGGTGGCGTCGCGCACTTGGGTGATCGTCGAGCCGCCCACCGTGCTGTTCAGCGCGCTGGCGATATCGGACGAGGTGATGCCGAGCTGGCGCGCCTTGTCCTGCAGCACGTCGACCCTCAGCACGCGCTGCGGTTCGTTCCAGTCGAAGGTCGGCGCGGCGAGCCTCGGATTGGCGGAGATCACGCCGGCAAACTGTTGCGCCAGCTCGCGCACCGTCTGGATGTCGGGACCGCCGACGCGGTACTGCACCGGCCTGCCGACCGGCGGCCCGAGCTCGAGCGGCTTGACGAACGCGTCGGTGCCGACGAACTCCTGGCGCAGCAGCTTTTCCAGCGCCGGCTTCACCCGGTTGCGCGCTTCGATGCTCTTGGTGACGATGACGGTCTGGCCGAAATAGGGATTGGCCGGCTGAACGTCATAGGCAAGCACGAAGCGCACCGCGCCCTGGCCAATGTACGAACTGAAATGGTCGATGTCGGGGTTGCCGACCAGCGCCCGCTGCTCGAAGCGCTCCATCTGGTCGCGCGTCTCGGTGATCGAGGAGTTCTGCGGCAGGTTCCAGTCGACGATCAGCTCCGGCCGGTCCGATGGCGGGAAGAACTGCTGCTGGACGAGACCGAAGCCGGCGACCGAGGCCGCGAACACAAGCATCGTCACGATGATCGTCAGCCAATGGCGGCGAACCGAGAAGACAAGCACGCGCCGGAACAGTGACGTGAACCGGCCGGGCTGGTCGTGATGTTTTTCCTTCATCGTCGCCGGCAGGATGGTGACCCCGAGCAGCGGCGCGAACAGCACCGCCACGATCCATGACACCAGCAGCGACACCGCGATGACGACGAACAGCGTGAAGGTGTACTCGCCTGCGGCGCTCGAGTTGAGCCCGATCGGGATGAAGCCGGCGACTGTCACCAGCGTGCCGGTCAGCATCGGGAAGGCGGTCGAGGTATAGACATAGGTCGCCGCCTTGCGCAGGTTGTCGCCGACCTCCAGCCGCGCCACCATCATCTCGACGGCGATCATGGCGTCGTCGACCAAAAGGCCGAGCGCAATGATCAGCGCGCCGAGCGAGATGCGCTGCAGCGATATCCCGAGATACGCCATGACCGTGAAGGTGATGGCCAGCACCAGCGGAATCGACAGTGCGACGACGAAGCCGGCGCGCAGGCCGAGGCTGATGAAGGAGACGGCCAGCACGATGGCGACGGCCTCGAACAGCGCCCGCGTGAAGCCCGAGACCGCCTCCTCGACGATGACCGGCTGGTCGGCGACCAGATGCACCCCGACGCCGACCGGCAGGTCGGCCAGCACCTTCTGCATCTCCTCGTGCAGCGCTTCGCCGAATTTGAGCAGATTGGCGTTCGGCTTCATGCCGATGGCAAGCCCGATCGCATCCTGGCCGTTGAAGCGGAACAAGGCCGTCGGCGGGTCGACGTAGCCGCGCCTGATCGTCGCCACGTCGCTCAGCCGGAAGAAGCGGTCGTTGACGCGCAGGTTGATGGCCCGCAGGCTCTCCTCGGAAGTGAACTGGCCTCCGACGCGCACGCTGACGCGCTCCGGACCGGACTGCACGACGCCGGACGGCGTGATGGCGTTCTGCGCCTGCAGGCTGGCGACGATCTGCTGCTGGTTGAGGCCAAGCGCGGCGATCTGCCGGCTGGAGAATTCCAGGTAGATCGCCTCGTCCTGCGCCCCGACCAGGTCAACCTTGCCGGCATTCGGCACGGTCAGGATCTTTGTCCTCACATCCTCGACATAGTCGCGCAATTGGCGCGGCGTCAGCCCGTCGGCGGTGAAGGCGTAGATGTTGCCGTAGACATCGCCGAAGCGGTCGTTGAAGAACGGTCCCTGCACGCCTTGCGGCAACTGCGCCTTGATGTCGTTGACCATATTGCGCACCTGAAGCCAGTTCGGCACGACATCGCGCGCCTTGGTGGTGTCCTTCAGGTTGACGAAGATGACGGTCTGGCCGGCCGTGGTGACGGATCTGGTGAAGTCGAGGCTGTCGAGCTCCTCGAGCTTTTTCTCGATGCGATCGGTCACCTGCTGCACCGTCTCCTTGACCGAGGCGCCCGGCCAGTTGGCCTGGATGATCATGGTCTTGATGGTGAAGGCGGGATCTTCCTCGCGGCCGAGATTGAGATAGGAGAAAATGCCGGCCACGACGAAGACCAGCATGAAATACCACACCATGGAGCGGTGGCTGAGCGCCCAATCGGAAAGATTGAAGCCCTGCATCAGACCCCGCCCTCCGGCACCTTGACTTTCTCGCCTTCGCTCAAGCTGTGGACGCCCGCGGTGACGACGCGCATGCCTGCCTCGAGGCCTTCGGCCACGGTGAAGCTGCCGCCCTTTTTCGACGCGATCTTGATCTCGCGCGCGCTCACGCTTGAGGACTGCGGATCGACGACCCACACCATTTCCGAGCCATTCTTTTCCAGCAGCGCCGATATCGGCAGTTCGATGGTCGGCGCCAGCTTGGTCATGCGCGTCGCCGTGATCGTCGAGCCCAGCCGGAACGCTGACGGCGGATTGACCAGGGTCAGCCGCACGCGGCGGGTGCGGGTCGAGCCCTCCGATTGCGGCGCGACCTCGCGCAGCTTGGCGTCGGTTTTGATGCCCGGCAGCGATTGCAGAATGATCTCGAACGGCGCGCCGACGGTGAGATCGCCGGTCAATTGGTCGGGAATGTCGACCACTGCCTCGCGCGGGTCAGTGCGGGCTACGGTGACGACGGTCTGTCCCGGCGAAACCGTCTGGCCGACTTCGGCGCCGATCGCTGTGACGACGCCGTCGAAATCGGAGAACAGCCGGGCATAACCGAGCTGCTCCTGCGACTTGGCCAGAGCGGCATTGGCGCGCTCGACGCCGGCTTCCGCCGCCTGGCGCGCTTGTTTGGCGGCATCGAACGTAGCCTGCGAAGTATTGGCGGAGGCAAGCAGTTGGCGCTGCCGCTCCTCGCTGGCCGTGGCATTGGCGAATTGCGCCTGCGCGTTCGACAGATCGGCTTTCGATGCCTGGACGGCGAACTCCAGCGCCGTCGGATCGAGCGCCGCGATCGTCGTGCCCTTGCTGACGATGTCGCCGACCTTGACGTCGCGCGAGACGACGCGGCCGAGCAGGCGGAAGGCGAGGTCGGCGCTGTATTGCGGCTCGATCGAGCCGGCAAAGCCGAAGGTCTCGACGGTCTTCGGTTCGACCACCATCGACAGGACCGGCCGGATGACCTCAGGCGCCTTCTCTTCCGAACGCGAGCAGGCGGCAAGCGCAGCAAGAAGAACCAGCGAGGCAATGTGCGGCGACCGGTTCATTGGTCGGACCCCGCCACTTCGATCGTCTGGCCAGGACTGAGCAACTGCCCGGCGGCCGTCACGACGCTCTGGCCTTCCTGCAGACCCTTGTCGACGACGACCACGCCGGAATCGAAGGCGAGCACCTCGACCGGCGCCGCCGTCACCGCCTTGCTTGACGGGTCGACGATCCACACCGCGGGCTTGCCGGCGGTGGACGTCAGCGCCTGCCAGGGCAGTAGGATGGCTTTGACGGACTTGGCGCTGACCGTGCCGATCACGGCCGCACCCAGCGGCATGCCGGCAGGCGTATCGGGAATGCCGACCTTGACCCGGATCGATCCCGACTGGGTATCGACCGCCGGCGAGATCTCGCGCACTTTGCCGACAGCCCTGACCTGAGGGTCGGAAAGCAGCGTGATCGTCACCGCCGGGGAGGGCGGCGTCTGGGCAACCAGCGTTTCATGCACGTTGAAGACTGCGTCGCGGTCGCCGTCCTCGGCGATGGTGAACACGGTCTGCGCCGCCTGCACCACCTGCCCGGCTTCGACCTGGCGCGCCGTGATGACGCCGCTGGCTCCTGCCTTGAGCTCGGTGAAGGAAAGATTTTCCTTGGCATTGGCCAAGGCGCTTTGCGCCGCATCGACGCTGCCTTGCGCCACTTTCAGCGTCTGGTTGGCGGTGTCGAAATCGCGTCTGGTGGTAAAACCCTCGGAGAGCAGCGTCTTTTGCCGCTGGTAGGTGGCCGCCGCCTGGGTGAGCTGCGCCTGCGCGGCGTCGAGGTCGGCCTGAGCCGAGCGCAGGTCCGATTCCTGTTCCTGCGGATCGATGCGGGCAAGCACCGCCCCTTTATCGACATGCTGGCCGACATCGACCAGCCGCTCGGCGACGCGCCCGCCGACGCGGAACGACAGATTGTTGAGCGTGCGGGCCGCAATCACCCCGGTCAGCGAGGTCCGCGGCGCGTAGTCGGCAAGCGCGACCGTCTGTGTGGTCACCATCACGGGCAGCTTTTTGTCGGCTGCCTGCTGCTTCTGGCAACCTGAAACCAACAGCGCCGCGACACAGGTCAGCAGCAGCAAGGTGTTTGGACAACATGCAGGGCGGAGCGGCAAGGACGGCAAGGCGGACGATGTCGCGTTCCTGCTCATGGTTCCCTCGGCCCGCGGGAGCCGCTCCCGGCAGCGGCACGTCGCGGCTGAAGCGAGGATAATCGATCGGCCGGAAAAGGAAACTGTTTCTGCCCGACGATCGACCGGCTGGTCGAGACCGATTTCGGCCTTGCGGCAGGCCCAATCGACTGGGCCAATGTGCCGACTTGAGGAAAACCTGAAATAAGGTCAGAAGAGGCTTTGACGGCATCAAAACGGAGCGGGCGCCGGCCCGATGAGGTGTGAGATGAAGAATTCAGCCATTTCCGAACGCAAGAACCAGTCGATCTCGCGCGGCGTCGGCATGACCACGCAGATCTACGCCGATCGTGCCGAGAATTCGGAAATCTGGGACGTCGAGGGCCGCCGCTACATCGACTTCTCGTCAGGCATTGCGGTGGTCAACACGGGTCACCGCCATCCGAAAGTGATCGAAGCGGTCAAGGCGCAGCTCGACCGCTTCACCCACACCTGCCATCAGGTCGTTCCTTACGAGAGCTATGTGCGCCTCGCCGAGCGGCTGAACGGCATGCTGCCCGGCAAGTTCGACAAGAAGACCGTCTTCGTCACCACCGGCGCCGAGGCCGTCGAGAACGCCATCAAGATCGCGCGCAACGCCACCGGTCGCCAGGCGGTCATCGCCTTTTCCGGCGGCTTCCACGGCCGCACCTTCATGGGCATGGCGCTGACCGGCAAGGTCGTGCCTTACAAGGTTGGCTTCGGCGCCATGTCGGCCGATGTCTTCCATGCGCCGTTCCCGGTCGCGCTGCACGGCGTGTCGGTCGCGGATTCGCTTGCAGCGCTCGACAAGCTGTTCAAGGCCGATGTCGATCCGGCCAGGGTCGCGGCCATCATCGTCGAGCCGGTGCAGGGCGAGGGCGGCTTCTACGAGGCGCCGCGCGATTTCATGACGGCACTGCGCAAGACCTGCGACCAGCACGGCATCCTTCTTGTCGCCGACGAGGTGCAGACCGGCTTTGCCCGCACCGGCAAGATGTTCGCGATGGAGCACCATGACGTGGCGCCGGATCTCACCACCATGGCCAAGAGCCTCGCCGGCGGGTTCCCGCTGTCGGCCGTCACCGGCCGCGCCGAGATCATGGACGCGCCTGGACCGGGCGGGCTCGGTGGCACCTATGGCGGCAGCCCGATCGGCGTCGCCGCGGCGCATGCCGTGCTCGACGTCATCGAGGAAGAAAAGCTGTGCGAGCGCGCCAACGCGCTCGGCGCCAGGCTGAAGCAGCGGCTGGCGTCGATCCGCGAGGACGTGCCGGAGATCGTCGACATCCGCGGCCCGGGCTTCATGAACGCCGTCGAGTTCAATGATGTGAAGAAGGGCCTGCCCTCGGCGGAATTAGCCAATGCGGTGCGGCTGAAGGCGCTCGACAAGGGCCTCATCCTGCTCACCTGCGGCGTCTACGGCAACGTCATCCGCTTCCTGTCGCCAATCACCATCCAGGACGGCGTCATGACGGAGGCGCTGGATATATTGGAGACCTCGATCCGCGAGGCGCGGGCGGCTTGAGCCAACCCTACCTCCCCCTTGTGGGGAGGTCGGATCGAAGGTCCGGGCGGGGGCTGCGCAGTCCCCTCGCCCCGTTGCTTCGCAGCGCCCTCCCCACAAGGGAGAGGGTAAGCGCGTCAGCCTGCGGCCCTTGCCGGCTCGTCTTGGCTGAAGGCCGCAAGCGCCGCCTTCAGCGCATCCGGCCCGGCTGCCACGGTGTGGGGCGCGGGCGAGAAGCCGGCGCCGAGCATCTTGCGGCCGAGCATGTGGTCGGCCGGGCGGTTGACGGATTCGATGCCCAGAAGTCTGTTGTCGGCATAATGGTAGATCGAGAACCTGTTCTCGGCCGGCTCGCCCAGCACGACATGGCTGTCGCCGCCTTGCGTCAGGCCGACCATCTGCAGCTTCATGTCGCCGATATCCGACCAGAACCAAGGCACGGCCGCGAAGGGTTCGGCATGGCCGACGATGGTGCGCGCGGCAAGCCGCGCCTGGTCGGTGGCGTTCTGCACCGATTCCAGCCGCACGTCGCCGCCGGTGAACCAATGCCGGTAGGAGGCGGCATCGCCGACGGCGAGGATTTCCGGGATCGAGCTCTGCATATGCTGGTCGACGCGGATGCCGTTGGCGATCGCGATGCCGGCGGCTTCGGCCAGCTCGACATTGGGCACCACGCCGATGCCGATGATCAGCAGTTGCGCCGGCAGGCGCTCGCCGCTTGACGTGATCGCGGCCGAAACGCGGCCGCCTTCGCCTTCCAGACGGGCAACCGTGGTGCCGGTGAGCAGGCGCACGCCCATCGCCTCCAGGCGCTGGCGCACATGCGCCGCGATTGCCGGCGCCACGGCGCGGCCGAGAAGCCTGTCGAGCGCCTCGACGACGGTGACCCTGCGGCCGGCGGCCCTCAGCGTCGCTGCGATTTCGAGGCCGATGAAGCCGCCGCCGAGGACGACGACCTCCTCGCTCTGCGCGCTCAACTCGCGGATCAGCCGCGCATCGGCCAGCGAGCGCAGCGACACCACGCCGGCGAGCTCCGCGCCATCGAGCTTGAGGAGCCGCGGCCGCGAGCCGGTGGCCAGCACCAGCCGGTCGAAGGCAATTGTGCCGCCGCCTGAAACGTCCAGCCTGCGCTCGCCACCATCGATCCTGTCGATCCAAACGCCCGGCCGGTAGTCGATGGCATTGCCGGAATAGAAGGCCTCGCCGCGCAAAGGCTGCGGCTTGGCTTCGGCATCCTTGATGAAGGTCTTGGACAGCGGCGGCTTGTGATAGGGCAGCTCGTTCTCGTCGCCGATCAGGATGACAGGCCCGTCATAGCCTTCCTCACGCAGGCTAGCGGCCGCCTGCACGCCGGCATGACCCGCACCGACAATGACCACCCCGTTCTTCATCGCAGCCCTTTTTGCCTTCAAATCTAGGATCTTCCGCCAAGTGGCGATTGTCTGCCGCCGCCGCAAGAGCCGTGGTCCGGGTCGCACCCAGGATGGCCGCCTGTCAATCCGGATATCCGCCGCATTTCGCCGGCTTAAAGTTGATAATTGTAGTTTAGAATAATTCTAAACTGTTGTTTCAATTGAATTTTCTCTATTCCACCAGTTGACTTCCAGGCACTCCGCCGCTTTATGGAGGGCCGCGCTCTCGGCGCATTCCTTTGATGTCTGGGCCTTGAACCCTTTCGATTGGAGGCATTTCGGTGACTTTTGCTGATTGGCCGCGCCATTGCGCGGCAACTTTGCCTTTCCGGTCATTCGTGCTTGCGCTGGCGCCGCGCGCCGGCGGCCGCATGCCTATGTCATTGAATTTCTGAGGAGATGGGATTGATGAAAGCGATAATCACGCCGCGAACTATTGCGCTACGTTGGGGCCCCAGGCTTGCCGCGATCGGCGCCACCGCGGCGCTGACGGCGGCCGTGTTCGTGCTGCCGGCGAAGGCCGAAACCGATGCGAAGGCGGTGATCAAAACCTATGCCGACATCGCGCTCGCCAAATACGAGGATTCGCTGATCACGGCTGAGGCGCTCGACAAGGCCGTCGACGCGCTTCTCGCCAAGCCCTCGGCAGAGACGCTCAACGCTGCACGCGACGCCTGGAAGGCGGCGCGCGTGCCTTACCAGCAGACCGAGGTCTACCGCTTCGGCAACAAGATCGTGGACGACTGGGAAGGCAAGGTGAATTCCTGGCCGCTGGACGAAGGCCTGATCGACTATGTCGCCAAGAGCTACGGCACCGAGTCGGACGAGAACTCGCTCTATACGGCGAACGTCATTGCGAACAAGGAGATCGAGATCAACGGCAAGAAGGTCGACGCCTCGAAGCTGACGCCGGAATTCCTCTCGGGCACGCTGCAGGAAGCCGGCGGCGTCGAGGCCAATGTCGCGACCGGCTATCACGCCATCGAATTCCTGCTTTGGGGCCAGGACCTGCACGGGACCGGTCCAGGCGCCGGCGAGCGCCCGTACACCGACTACGATCTCAAGAACTGCACTGGCGGCAATTGCGACCGCCGCGCGGAATATCTGAAGTCGGCAAGCGACCTTCTGGTCTCCGACCTGCAGGAGATGGTCAACAACTGGAAGGAAGACGGCGCCGCGCGCAAGACCCTCGTCGATGGCGAGCCGAATGCCGGCATCTCCACCATCCTCACCGGCATGGGATCGCTCTCCTATGGCGAACTGGCCGGCGAGCGCATGAAGCTCGGCCTTTTGCTGCACGACCCGGAGGAGGAGCAGGACTGCTTCTCCGACAACACCTACAACTCGCATCTCTATGATGCGATCGGCATCCGCGCCGCCTATCACGCCAACTATACGCGCCTCGACGGCACCGTGGTTTCCGGCCCGTCGGTGTCGGACATGGTGAAGGTGGCCGATTCTGCGATCGACAAGGAACTGTCGGACAAGCTCGATACTTCGGTCGCCAAGATGGAAGCGATCAAGGCGCGGGCGCTGGCCGGCGAGGCCTATGACCAGCAGATCGCCGAAGGCAATGCGGAAGGCAACGCCACTGTGCAGGCGGCGATCGACGCCCTGATCGACCAGACCAAGTCGATCGAACGCGCGGTCGGCTCACTCAAGCTCAATGCCATCGCCTTCGAGGGCTCCGACAGCCTCGATGCTCCGGACAAGGTGTTCAAGTAGCACCCTAGCATGATCCCAAAAAGTGGAAGCCGGTTTTTTGAGAAACAAGCCAAACGGCGCCGGAACAGCGCCGCCAGCCAGAGCAAGTGAATGCTGATCTGCCATTGCAACATCATCACCGAGAAGGAGATCGAGCAGACGATCATCGGTCTGCTGGATGAAGATCCCTGGCAGCTTATCGTGCCGGCCAAGGTCTATCATGCCATGCGCAAGCGCGGTCGCTGTTGCGGCTGCTTTCCAAATGTGGTGGAAACGATCATTCGGGTCACCGAGAACTACCACGCCCGTTCAGAGGGGAGCGGCGCGGATATCGTTTCACACCTGGACCGCGTCAGAGGACTGCGCGGCCAATTCGGGAGCAGAACCCATGAAAGGCGAACCGCAGGTCATCGAGCGGCTTAACGAAGCCCTGTTTCTGGAGCTTGGTGCCGTCAATCAGTACTGGGTCCATTATCGTCTGCTCGAAGACTGGGGCTACACCAAGCTGGCAAAGAAGGAGCGGGCGGAATCGATCGAAGAAATGCATCACGCCGACCGGCTGGTTGCCCGCATCATCTTCCTCGAAGGCCATCCGAACCTGCAGTCGGTCGCGCCGTTACGTATCGGCCAGAATGTGAAGGAAGTGCTCGAATCCGATCTCGCCGGCGAATATGACGCGCGCACCTCCTACAAGCGCTCGCGCGAGATTTGCCAGGATGCGGGCGACTATGTGTCGATGAAACTGTTCGAGGATCTGCTGACGGACGAGGAAGGCCACATCGACTTCCTGGAGAGTCAGCTCGACCTGCTCGCCTCGATCGGCGAGGAGAAATACGGCCAGCTCAACGCCGACTCGGCCAACGACGCGGAGTAAGGACATGCGGGAATGCGGCGCCCGATAGATTTTTCGCGCCGCTCGTGGCGGGCCGAGATAGCCGGCCTGCTGCTCCCGAGGAACCGGCGATACCCGATCTGGCGCGATGCCACGCTCCTGCTGGCAATCACGCTTTCTGCTCCCGCCATGGCGGGCGAGCCGGCGGGTCTGCCGACGAGCCGCACAGATCTGACGCCGGAGGATCAGGCGCGGGTGTTGGCGGTCACCAAGCCTACGACCGACTTTACAAAGCCCGAACCGTTCGAGCTGATGCAGGGCGGCGCCGGCACGTCGAGGAAGGACGTCAACCGCGACGCCTTCTCGCAGCCTTCCGCCAACATAACCTTCGAGGAGGAAGGGACCTTCAAGCTCGGCAATGCGCTTTTCCGCAAGAACTGGGTGTCGTCGCCGTCATCGACCCAGGCGTCCGACGGGCTCGGTCCGCTGTTCAACGAACGCGCCTGCCAGAACTGCCATCTGAAGGATGGTCGCGGCCGACCGCCGGGAAGCGGCACAGGCTCGACCTCGATGTTCTTGCGGCTGGCGCGCGATGCAAGCAATGCCGAGGAGAGAGCCGAACTTGCCAACCATAAGCTGCTGAATTTCCCCGATCCTGTCTATGGCTCGCAATTGCAGGATCTGGCGGTTCCCGGCCTCAAGGGTGAAGGCCGCATGCGCATCGACTATTCGGAAGAGAAGGTAACGCTGGGCGACGGTGCCGTCGTTTTGCTGCGCAAGCCCCGCTACTCGGTCGAGAATCCGGGCTATGGCCCGCTCGACCCGCGCACGACGTTGTCGCCGCGCCTGACGCCGCCAATGATCGGGCTCGGACTGATCGAGGAGATCGCCCCGGCCGACATCCTCGCCCTTGCCGATCCGCATGACCGCGACCGCGACGGCATCTCCGGCCGGCCGAACCTAGTTCGCGAGGAGTTGAGCGGCGCGATAACTTTGGGCCGCTTCGGCTGGAAAGCGCAGGCCGCATCGATCCGGCAGCAGGCCGCCGATGCCTTTGCCGGCGATATCGGCATCTCGACGCCTGAAGTGCCGAAGCATTGGGGCGATTGCACCGAAGCTGAGAAGGCGTGCCTTACCCTGCCGAATGGCGTCCAAGAGCGCCTGGGCGCGGCGGAAGCGCCGCCCCCGGTCATGGACCTCGTCACCTTCTATTCGCAGAACCTCGCTGTGCCGGCGCGGCGCGACCTCGACAAGCCGGAGGTTCTTTCCGGCAAGAAGCAATTCTACGAGATGGGCTGCATTTCCTGCCACACGCCGAAATTCGTCACCATGCGCGGCACGCCCAACAAGGCGCAAGCCTTCCAACTGATCTGGCCCTATTCCGATTTCCTGCTGCACGACATGGGCGAGGGCCTCGCCGACGGGCAGCGCGTGGGGGAGGCGAGCGGCAGCGAATGGCGCACGCCGCCGCTCTGGGGCATCGGCCTGACCGCCACGGTCAACGGCAACAGCTTCTATCTGCATGACGGCCGCGCGCGGACGCTCGAAGAGGCGATCTTGTGGCACGGCGGCGAGGGCCAGAAGGCGCGCGACCGCTTTGCCGGCGCAGCTGCCGCCGACCGCGATGCGCTGATCAAATTCCTGGAGTCGCTCTGATGTTTAACCGACGTGCCGCCGCGCTTGCCCTTCCTTTCTTGCTGGCCGCGGCCTTGCCGACCCAGGCCGCGGTCAAAGCTTCCGATGTTATCGGACGCGCGATCGACGGCTTCGTCCGCCCGGCCTACGCCAGCCTCGACGACCATGCCGGAACCCTGACCCAGGCGATGCGCCAGCTCTGCAATGCGCCGTCCCAGCAAAATCTCGACGCGGCGCGTACCGAGTTTTCCGTCACAGTCGAAGCCTGGTCCGTGGCCGAGATCATCGCCTTCGGGCCCATCAAGGAAAACAACCGGCTGGAGCGCATGCTCTACTGGCCGGACCGCAAGAGCATCGGATTGAGGCAGGTGCAGTCGACCCTCGTTGCCAAGGATCCATCCGCCGCCGATCCGGCGCAACTCGCGGGAAAGAGCGTGGCCATGCAGGGCCTCGGTGCGTTGGAATATGTGCTGTTCGGCGATGGCGCCGAAACGCTTGCCAGTAAGGACGATCCCTATCGCTGCGCCTACGGCGCGGCGGTGGCCAGCAACATCCGAGCGATCGCCGGCGAGGTCCGCGAAGCATGGAGCAAGCCCGATGGTTTTGCCTCGCTCTGGGCCAATCCGGGGCCGAAGAACCCGCTCTATCGTGATGGTACCGAGGCGGTTACGGAACTGGTCGGCGTTTTCATCAATGAGCTGGAAATGATCCGCGACGTGCGGCTCAAGGGTTTTCTTGGCGCGAAGCCCGATGCTGACAAGCCGAAGCAGGCGATCTACTGGCGCTCGCAGAACACGCTGAAATCGCTGGCCGGAAATCTGTCCGGCATCGACAAGCTGTTCCAGGCCTCCAAGCTTGGCGATGCGCTGCCCGCCGATGCGCGGTGGATGGCCGAATCCATCCACATCCAGCTGACCAACGGCGTGGCGACGGCGAAGTCTGTTAGCGGCCCGATCGACAAGGCGCTCGCCGATCCGGCGCTACGCGACAAGCTCGAGCATCTCGCGCTGATCACCTCCAGCCTCTCGACCCTGATCGGCACCAGGATGACCGCCGAGTTTGGCCTGACCGCCGGCTTTTCGTCGCTGGATGGTGATTGACGCCGTGACGACGCCGCTCATCGATCGCCGCGACTTTCTGCGTGCCGCCGGCGCCGGCTTCGCCGCGGCGATGGCGCCGCGCGCCTGGGCGGAGACGCTTGCAACGGACGCCGTCTTCGCCACGGCCTTCGTCAGGCGCGACGGCAGCTTCGGCGCCGCCGTGCTCTCCGAGGCCGGCAAGATCCTGCACACGCTCGATCTGCCCGACCGTGGCCACGACGTCGCGTTCGATCCGGTGTCGAAACGCTCGATCGTCTTCGCCCGCCAGCCCGGCACCTTCGCGATGGTCTTCGACCACACCGGCCGCGAGGAGCCTTTGACCATCGCCAGCATCGCCGGCCGGCACTTCTTCGGTCACGGCGTGTTCTCGCCCGACGGCGCGCTGCTCTATGCAACGGAAAATGATTTCGACAACGCCGCCGGCGTCGTCGGCGTCTATGACGCGCGGGCGAAGTTCAGCCGCGTCGGCGAGTTCCCGACCTACGGCACGGGTCCGCACGAACTGCTGCTGCTCAGCGACGGCAGGACGCTCGCCGTCGCGAATGGCGGCATCGAAACGCATCCGGATTTCGGCCGCGCCGAGCTCAACATCGCAACGATGAAGCCTTCCTACACGCTGGTCGACCGCATCACTGGCGACCTGATCGAAAAGCACGAATTGTTTCCGGCGCTGCATCAGCTGTCGATCCGTCACATGGACCGCGACCAGGCGGGCACCGTCTGGTTCGGCTGCCAGTATCGCGGGCCGGCGACTGACCGGCCGGCGCTGGTCGGCCGCGCCGCGCGCGGCAAGGAGCTCGAGCTTTTGGAGATGCCGCAGGACGTGCTGTCGGGCTTCCGCAACTATATCGGCTCGGTTGCCGCCAATCCCGATGCCGGCACCGTCGCCGTGACCTCGCCGGAGGGTAATTCGCTGGCCGTCATCGATGCCGCCAGCGGACGCGTTGTCGCAACGAAGTCGCTGGTCGAAGTTTGCGGTCTCGCGCCGGACGGCGCCGACTTCATGGCAACGACCGGCGCTGGCGAGATCGTCGGCGGTGCGGGCGGGTCGCGCGCCGAACCTGACTATGTCTGGGACAACCACGTGCTGCGCATCGCGGCTGCGGGCTGATCGCTGTCAAGGCCAGCTTCCTGATGTCGCGCTAAAGCCAAGCCGCATAACATTTATGCGGCGTGGCCCTTGCGGCGGCGGGCCATGCCGGGCACAGGGAATGTGTTTTGATCCAGTTGGTTAACCGGCCCTATGAAGCTGCTCGCCATCGACTGCGCCGCCAATCTCTGCGCCGCCTGCGTACACGACGCTGACGCTGGCATCGAGCTTGGCCGCCAGGTGCTCGACCTCGGCAAAGGGCATGCCGAGCATCTGATGGCCGTCATCGAGGCGGCATTGAAGGCCGGCGGGATCGGCTATCAAGGCTTGGACGCTGTAGCCGTCTCGATCGGCCCCGGTTCCTTCACCGGCCTGCGCGTCGGCGTCTCGACCGCGCGCGGCTTGGCCCTGGCGCTGAAAATCCCGGCTATCGGCGTGACGACGCTGGAAGCGTTGGCGGCGGAGGCCGCGAATGCCTTTCCCGGCCGCGCCGTGCTGGCGGCGCTCGACGCCGGCCGCGAGGAACTCCATGCGGCACTTTTCGATGAAGCGTTAGTTCTGACTTACGGACCAATGGTGGCCACGCTTTCCCAAGCGACCGGAATGGCAGTCGATGCGAAAGCGGTCCTCACCGGCACCGCCGCGCCGCTGATCGCGGCGAGCGGACATGGTTTCGACACCGGGCCGGCCGTTGCCACAGCCGACATAGCGACCTATGCCCGACTGGCCGCCGCGAAAGGGCCAGGCGCAAAGCCGAAGCCGCTCTATCTGCGCGGCGCCGACGCCAAGCCGCAGGCCGGTTTCATTCTGCCAAGGCGGAGCCATGAATCCGGGAAGCCGGGTTCTGGAGAAGATCATGCACCAAAGGGAAAAAAATCCTGATGCGCATACCTTTCTTTCAGCCGCGCCGCAGGGATTATGCGCTGGAGCCGCTGACGGTGGCCGACAGCGCCGCCGTTGCGGTGCTGCATCGCGAGGATTTCGTTCGCCCCTGGACCGATGGCGAGTTCGCGGCACTGCTCGAACAGGACACCGTGTTCGGTTACGCCGCGCGCGAGACCGGGCAGGGTGCGAAGCCGCCGGTCGGTTTCGTGCTGGCGCGGCTCGCGGCAGGCGAGGGCGAGATCCTTACGGTCGCGGTGGCTCGCGCCCATCGGCGCCAGGGGCTTGGCTGGCAATTGATCGATGCGGTGCTGCGCGAATTGCATGCGCAGCGCGCCGAGGCGCTGTTCCTCGAGGTCGACGAGACCAATGCGCCGGCCATCGCGCTCTATCGCCGGCTCGGCTTCCGTCAGGTCGGCCAGCGTCCGAACTACTACCGGTCGACCGAGCACGGCCCGACCGGCGCGCTTGTCATGCGCCGCGATCTTCGCTAGCCAGACCGTGGGATAGGGCCGGAGCGAATGATCAAGAAATTGCGGATTTTCCTGGCGTTCGGCCTCGTCGCCGCCGGCACGCTGGTGCTGGCGCCGCTGCAGCTCCTGTCGATGAAGACGAGGCTTTGGCCGGAGACGGTCGTCCTCAAAATCTGGCACAGCATGATCCTCAAGGCGCTGGGCATGCGCGTGCACGTCAAAGGCGCGCTCTCGAAGCAGCGCCCCTTGCTCATCGCGGCCAACCACATCTCCTGGACCGACATCATGGTGCTCGGCTCCTTTGTCGATGTGAAGTTCATCGCCAGGGCCGACATGGAAGGCTGGCCGATGATCGGCATGCTGTCCAAGCTGCAGCGCACCGTCTTCATCGAGCGCGAGCGCAGGCGCACCTCCGGCGACCAGGCGAGCGAGATCGCCAGACGCATGGCCAAGGGCGATGCCATGGTGCTGTTCGCCGAGGGTTCGACCGGCGACGGCAATCTGGTGCTGCCGTTCAAGAGCACCTTGTTCGGCGCCGCCTCGATGGCGATTTCGGAAGGGGCGGCGGACCAGGTCTTCATCCAGCCGGTGGCGATCGCCTATACGCGCCTGCACGGCGTGCCGATGGGCCGCCGCCACCGGCCGATCGCCGCCTGGATCGGCGACCAGGACTTGATGCCGCATTTGAAGGGTTTGCTTGCCGAGGGCTCGCTCGATGCCGAAGTGCATTTCGGTGATCCGGTGCCCTTCTCCAAGGGTTCTAACCGCAAGGAAACGGCAAGGTTGATGGAAGCCAGGGTGCGCGAGATGATGCAGGCTGCGCTCGCCGAGCCGCGTCCCAGTCGTCAGCGCATAGCTTGAAAAACCGACGCGCGGCGCCGTAGCCTGCCGGAATCGGCTGTTTTTTGTCGCGGAAAGGCGCTAGAAGCCGCCCGATGGAATTGAACACGATTGAAAGTCACGACATCGGCACCGCGCCTGAGCGCGAGCCGGTGCATGCCGGGGCGGCGAAAAAAGTCTTCGTCAAGACTTATGGCTGCCAGATGAATGTCTACGATTCCCAGCGTATGACCGATGCGCTGGCGGCCGACGGCTATGTCGCCACCGACGCCGTCGAAGACGCCGATCTGGTGCTGCTCAACACCTGCCACATCCGCGAGAAGGCGGCCGAAAAAGTCTATTCGGAGCTTGGCCGCATCCGCGACATGAAGGCCGAGCGCGCCGAGGCCGGCCGTGAGCTGCTGATCGGCGTCGCCGGCTGCGTGGCGCAGGCCGAAGGGGCGGAAATCATACGCCGTGCGCCGGCCGTCGATCTCGTCATCGGCCCGCAGACCTATCACCGGCTGCCCGACGTGCTGGCGAGGGTGCGCGGCGGCGAGAAGATCGTCGAGACCGACTACGCCATTGAGGACAAATTCGAGCATCTGCCGCAGCCGAAGCGCGCCGAGCTGGCAAAGCGCGGCGTCACCGCTTTCCTTACTGTTCAGGAGGGCTGCGACAAGTTCTGCACCTTCTGCGTCGTGCCCTATACGCGCGGCTCCGAAGTCTCGCGGCCGGTGGCCCAGATCGTCGCCGAGGCCGAGCGCCTCGCCGAGGCTGGCGTGCGCGAGGTGACGCTGCTCGGTCAGAACGTCAACGCCTGGCACGGCGAGGGCGAAAACGGCGAGGAATGGGGCCTCGGCCGCCTGCTCTTCCGCCTGGCGAAAATTCCCGGCCTGGCGCGGCTGCGCTACACCACCAGCCATCCGCGCGACATGGATGATGAATTGATCGCCGCGCACCGTGACCTGCCGGCCTTGATGCCCTATCTGCATTTACCAGTGCAGTCTGGCTCCGACCGGATACTGAAGGCGATGAACCGCAGGCATACGGCACGCGATTATCTGGCGCTCATCGATCGCATGCGCGCCGCCCGCGGCGATATCGCCATGTCCGGCGACTTCATCGTCGGTTTCCCCGGCGAGACGGAAGCGGATTTCGAGGCAACGCTCGAACTGGTGCGCGAGGTGAATTACGCTTCGGCCTTCACGTTCAAATATTCGCCGCGTCCCGGCACGCCGGGCGCCGAGATGGACGGCCATGTGTCGGAAGCCGTGAAGGACGAGCGGCTGCAGCGCCTGCAGGCGCTAGTCAACGAGCAGCAGAAGGCATTCATCGCCAGCCTGGTCGGCAGCACCGTCAGCACGCTGATCGAGAAGCCCGGCCGCCATGCCGGTCAGATCGTCGGCCGCTCGCCCTGGCTGCAGCCTGTTATTGTTGACGACAAGGCCGGCGGAATCGGTGACATTATCGACGTACGAATCACGAAGACAGGTCCCAACAGCCTGTTCGCCGAGTTGGCCTGATGCATGTCGCCCAAAAAGTGCTCGCGGTTTCGGGACAACGACATGCATAGCCACAAGCCTCGGCAGATGAGGAGAGACGGTTGAGCGCTGCTGAACTGAAGAATCCGCCCCAGAACCAGGCATCCGGGGCCTCCGACATGGCGCACATCGTACTGACCTTCGACAACAACAAGCTTGCCAGCGCCCTATACGGCCAGTTCGACGAGAATCTGGCCCGTCTCGAGCAGAAGCTCGGCGTCGATATCCGTTCGCGCGGTAACCAGCTTGCGATCAAGGGCACAGCTTCGGCCGCCGAGCAGGCGCGCCGCGCGCTCGACACGCTCTACGGCATTCTGCAGAAGGGTGTCGATATCGGCCAGTCCGACGTCGACGGCGCCGTGCGCATGGCGATCGCCGCCGACGACCAGCTGACGCTGCCCACCATGGAGCGCAAGGGCAAGGTTTCGGCCGCCCAGATCGCCACGCGCAAGCGCACGATCTATGCCCGCTCGCTCAACCAGGACGCCTATATGCGCGCGCTGGAGCGCTCCGAAATGGTCTTCGGCATCGGCCCGGCCGGCACCGGCAAGACCTATCTGGCGGTGGCCCATGCGGCGATGCTGCTCGAGCGCGGCATGGTCGAGCGCATCGTGCTGTCGCGCCCGGCGGTCGAGGCCGGCGAGCGGCTCGGCTTCCTGCCCGGCGACATGAAGGAGAAGGTCGACCCCTATCTGCGGCCCCTCTACGACGCGCTATACGACATGATGCCGGCCGACAAGGTCGAGCGGGCGATCGCCGCCGAGGTTATCGAGATCGCGCCTTTAGCCTTCATGCGCGGCCGCACGCTGGCGCATGCCGCGGTGATCCTCGACGAGGCGCAGAACACCACGCCGATGCAGATGAAGATGTTCCTCACCCGTCTCGGCGAGAACTCGCGCATGATCGTCACCGGCGATCCGACCCAGATCGACCTGCCGCCCAACACCAAGTCGGGCCTGGTCGAGGCGCTGCGCATCCTCGACGGCGTGCCGGGCATAGTCACGGTCCGCTTCAACGAGGGCGATGTCGTGCGCCATCCGCTGGTTGCCGAGATCGTCAAGGCCTATGACCGGGACGGCAAGTTCGCCAGGGGCCTCGGCGCCGAGAGCTGATCCAAGCCCCATGGCTGAAAATCCGGGATCCAGCGGCAAGACGCCGGTCGACATCGATATTTTCGTCGAGGCCGGCGACTGGCCCCCTGAGGCCGAGCTGGCGCACCTGGTCGATCAGGCCGTCGCTGCCGCCTTTGCCGAAACCGGCGCGAGCGGCGCTTCGGAGCTCAGCGTCGTTTTTTCCGACGACGCCCATATCCGCACTCTCAACGCCGAATGGCGCGGCAAAGACAAGCCGACCAACGTACTGTCTTTCCCGGCTTTTTCCGTTCCGAAAGGCGCCGAGTTGCCGCCGATGCTGGGCGACATCGTGCTTGCTTCCGAGACCGTTGCGCGTGAGGCCGCACTGGAAGACAAGCCGCTGGCGAACCATATCACCCATCTCGTCATCCATGGCCTGCTGCATCTTCTGGGCCATGATCACGAGACCGACGCCGAGGCCGAGGAGATGGAAGCGATCGAGCGCGCGGCGCTTGCGAGGCTTGCCATTCCCGATCCCTACGCGTAACAAAAAAGACCAATTGACCTGATGGCGATGAACGACAAACCAGAAACTGCCGCCCGTCCGGACGCCGGCAGTGCGGCCAAGCCTTCCGAAAAATCGGAAGAGGGCTCCAGTCCGAGTATTCCGACCGGCAGCGTGGCCGCCGAGCCTCCGCATGCCGGTCCTTCTCTCTTCGATCGCGTCCTAGGCCTGTTCAGGCACCGCAACGGCACCAACCTGCGCGAGGAGATCGCCGACGCGCTGGCCGAGACGGCCACCGATGCCGAATCCTTCTCGCCCGGCGAACGTGCGATGCTCAACAACATCCTGCGGCTGCGCGAAGTGCGCGTCGAGGACGTCATGGTGCCGCGTGCCGATATCGAGGCGGTCGAGATCACCACCTCGCTTGGCGATCTGCTTGGCCTCTTCGAACAGTCCGGTCATTCCCGCATGCCGGTCTATTCCGAAACGCTCGACGATCCGCGCGGCATGGTCCACATACGCGACGTTCTTGCCCACATTACCAAGGTCGCCCGCGTCAAGAAGGGCCGGGCGAACAGGAAGACCCAGGCGCCGACGATCCTCGATCTGGCCCAGGTCGATCTCGCCCGCACCATCGGCGATCTCGACCTGATCCGTCCGGTGCTGTTCGTGCCGCCATCGATGCTTGCTTCCGACCTGATGGGGCGCATGCAGACGACGCGGACCCAGATGGCGCTGGTCATCGACGAATATGGCGGCACCGACGGCCTCGCCTCGCTGGAAGACATCGTCGAGATGGTGGTCGGCGACATCGAGGACGAGCACGACGACGACGAGCCGATGATCACCCGGATCGGAGACGGCGTGTTCGTGGTCGACGGCAAGGCCGAGATCGACGAGGTCGCCAAGATGATCGGCGAGGATTTCGCCGCCGGCGAGCACGGCGAATATGTCGACACCATCGGCGGCATGATCTTCAACACGCTCGGCCGGGTTCCGGCCCGTGGCGAAGTGGTGCAGGCCATACCGGGCTTCGAATTCCACGTGCTCGACGCCGATCCGCGCCGCGTCAAGCGGGTGCGCATCGTGCAGAGCCCGAAGGGCGAACGGCAGCGCCGCCGCGCGGCGCGCACCGAGCAGGCCTGATATTCGCTCATGCCGATCGATGACCACACAGACCGTGCGCATTGTGCCCAAAGAGGAGGCCGAGCGACTGAGCGGCCTCAGCATTGAAGGGTGGCACCGTTAGCGCGACCGTGAATTTGGTTGCGCTCACTCATGTTTGGAGCATCCGGCTCGGCCTGTTAAATCTCTGGCTGCCTGATTCGCGCGACTTGGAAAGTTGAATGCAGCGCTTTGCCGGCCGGATAATTCTGCTGTGGGGGTGGCGGCGGTCGCTGGTAGCGTTTGTCGCGGGAGCGCTCGCGGTTCTCGCCCAGGCACCTTACGATTTCTTCGCCGTCTGTTTCGTCTCGTTTCCGGTGCTTGTCTGGCTGCTCGACGGCGCCACCGGTGAAGCCTCCGACGGCTGGCTGCGTCGCCTTCGCCCGGCTTTCGCCATCGGATGGTGGTTCGGCTTCGGCTATTTCCTCGCCGGCCTCTGGTGGATCGGCCAGGCCCTTCTTGTCGAGGCCGACAGCTTCGCCTGGGCGCTGCCCTTCGCCGTCGTCGGCATCCCCTTTGGGCTCGCCTTCTTCTATGGTTTCGCGACGCTCGTGGCGCGGCTTTGCTGGAGCAGTGATATCGGCCGCATCGCCGCACTTGCCTTCGGCTTCGGCCTTGCCGAATGGCTGCGCGATTTCCTGTTCACCGGCTTTCCCTGGAATGCCGTCGGCTATGCCGCAATGCCGGTGCCCCTCCTGATGCAAAGCGTGTCGGTGACGGGCATGATCGGCATGAACGCGCTCGCCGTTTTTGTCTTTTCCCTGCCGGCGCTTGTCGCGGCGCGCCGGCATCTCAGGCTGGGCTTGGCCTTGTTCGTCGCTCTCGTTGCCGCTCACGTCGGCTTCGGCTATTTCAGGCTTGCCGTCCCAGCCCCGCCGGCCACCCGCTCGATCGACGTGCGCATCGTTCAGCCCGCCGTCGACCTCACCGAGAAATGGGATGCCTCGGTGCGCGACCGCATCTTCGCCACGCTGATGGGGATTTCGGCGAAGGCACCGGAGCAAGGCCATGCCAAGCCGCAACTGATCCTGTGGCCGGAAACCTCCGTGCCGTTCCTGTTCACGGAGCGACCGGACGCGCTGACGGCCTTGGGCGATATGCTGGGCGACGGCCAGATGCTGATCGCCGGCGTGGTGCGCGAGGAGGGTGGCGCAGGCAATGCCGGCAGCCGTTACTACAACTCCGTGGTGGCGATCAACGACAAGGGCGAGATCGTCGATGCTGTCGACAAGGTGCATCTGGTGCCGTTCGGCGAATATCTGCCTTTTGCCGGCCTGTTCGAGCGTTTCGGCATAGGTCAGCTCGTTGCCGGACCGATGAATTTCGCCGCCGGCAACGAACGCCATCCGATCGCGGTGCCGAACGGCCTGCGCGCCGTTCCGTTCATCTGTTACGAGGTCATCTTTCCTGACCTCGTTGCCATCGATGCAGCGTCATCCGAGCTTATTGTGAACGTCACCAACGACGCCTGGTTTGGCGACACGCCAGGCCCCTACCAGCACTTCAGGCAGGCGCAGATTCGTGCGGTGGAGAATGGAGTGCCTTTGTTGCGTGCGGCCAACAACGGCATCTCCGCCGTTGTCGATTCGCGTGGGCGCATCGTCGATGCCCTGGCAGTCGATGCGCGCGGCGCCATCGACGCGCATGTGCCGGTTTCCGGGCGCGCCCTGCTAACCGCCGATCAGCGGCGAATTAACGGATTGCTGATCATGTTGCTGTTTGCCCTCGCGGCCCTCACATTGAATGTAAGGCAGCGGCTACGGGTGAATTGACAGTCGGCACATTAGAAACTCATACTGTAACGCCTAAAATTTTCTCGAAGTCGGTTGGAGGGGTCTGTTGGGGCAGGTGGCTCCGGTTTCGTTTGGGCGGCAAAAATAGAAAAAGCCGGAAAAATTCGGCGAGGAAAAAATGACAGAAGAGAACAAGAAGAAGCCGAATCCGATCGACATTCATGTCGGCAGTCGTATTCGGCTGCGTCGCAATATGCTTGGAATGAGCCAGGAAAAGCTGGGTGAAAATCTCGGCATCACGTTTCAGCAGATACAGAAGTACGAAAAGGGGACCAACAGGGTCGGCGCCAGCCGCCTGCAGGCAATCGCCTCCATCCTGAGCGTCCCTGTCGCCTTCTTCTTCGAGGACGCCCCGGGTCAGGAGGCGGTCGCCGGCAATCGGGGATTTGCCGAGGATGCCTCGATGACTTTCGCGATCGAATTCTGCGGCAGCCCGGAAGGGCTTCAGCTCAATCGTGCCTTCGTCAAGATTCCCGACGTCAAGGTGCGGCGCCGGATTATCGATCTTGTGAAGTCCCTTTCGCCGGACGACGCCGAGTGAATCCAGGCTCATGTCGCCGGCGGTGCCCTGCCGCCGGTGGCACAAGTTGATTGTGCCGATAGTCATGCCAGATCTGTCGCGCCGCTTGACGAGCGGCGCCCGGCACCGCTAACACGTGGCGCGCCAAAATCGGCAGCCTTGCCGATCCTTTTCAAGAGGGGACACCCGTGACGCGGCAGAACTATCTCTTCACCTCGGAATCCGTCTCCGAAGGCCATCCCGACAAAGTCTGTGACCGTATCTCCGACGAGATCGTCGATCTCGTCTATCGCGAGGCCAGGAAGACGGGCATGGACCCGTGGAAGGTGCGCGTTGCCTGCGAGACGCTGGCCACCACCAACCGCGTCGTCATCGCCGGCGAGGTCAGGGTTCCCGAGACGCTGCTGAAGAAGGACAAGGCAGGCAACATCCTCAAGGATGCGGCGGGCCACCCGGTCGTCAATCCGACCAAGTTCAAATCGGTCGCCCGCAAGGCCATCCGTGAGATCGGCTACGAGCAGGCTGGCTTCCACTGGAGGACGGCCAAGATCGAGGTGCTGCTGCACGGCCAGTCGCCGGACATTGGCCAGGGCGTCGACAATGCCGCCGACCGCCAGGGCGAGGAAGGCGCGGGCGACCAGGGCATCATGTTCGGCTATGCCTGCCGCGAGACGCCGGACCTGATGCCGGCGCCGATCTACTACAGCCACAAGATCCTCGAATTGCTTGCCGCCGCGCGCCACGAAGGCAACGGCGAGGCCGCCAAGCTCGGCCCGGACGCCAAGAGCCAGGTCACCGTGCGCTATGCCAACGGCAAGGCGGCGGAAGTGACGCAGATCGTGCTTTCCACCCAGCACCTCGACTCGAGCTGGGATTCGAAGAAGGTCCGCAATGTCGTCGAGCCTTACGTCCGCGAGGCGCTTGGCGAACTCAAGGTCGCCGACGACTGCAACTGGTACATCAACCCGACCGGCAAGTTCGTGATCGGCGGGCCCGACGGCGATGCCGGCCTGACCGGCCGCAAGATCATCGTCGATACCTATGGCGGTGCTGCGCCCCATGGCGGCGGCGCCTTCTCCGGCAAGGACACCACCAAGGTCGACCGTTCGGCTGCTTATGCGGCGCGCTATCTCGCCAAGAACGTGGTAGCGGCCAAGCTCGCCGACCGCTGCACCATCCAGCTTTCCTACGCCATCGGCGTCGCCCAGCCCCTGTCGGTCTATGTTGACCTGCACGGCACCGGCAGGGTCGACGAGGCCAGGCTCGAGGAGGCGCTGCGCAAGGTGATGGACCTCTCGCCTTCCGGCATCCGCCGTCATCTCGACCTCAACAAGCCGATCTACGCGAAAACCTCGTCCTATGGCCATTTCGGCCGCAAGGCCGGCCGGGACGGTTCCTTCTCCTGGGAGAAGACGGACCTTGCCAAGGCGCTCAAGGACGCGGTTGCCGATGCGATTGCCGCCTGACGGCGTCGCCAGACCTGTTCATGGAGCCAACCAACAGGCCAAGCCGCGCGACCGAAGGATTTTTCGGCCGCCGGCACGGCAAGACCATTCGTCCGCAGCAGGCCGAGGCGCTTGAACGTGGCTTGCGCGCCTATCGCCTCGACCTGACGGCGGAGGCACCCGCGGACCTTGGAACGCTGTTCAAGGCGGACGTTTCAGCCTGTTGGCTCGAGATCGGCTTCGGCGGCGGCGAACATCTTCTGCATCGCGCGACGGAGGCTCCGGCGACCGGTTTCATCGGCGTCGAGCCCTTCGTCAACGGCATGGCCAAGATGATGACGGCGCTCGACAAGCGCCCGCTCGCCAATCTGAAAGTCTATGACGACGACGCCACGCGTCTGCTCGACTGGCTGCCGCCAGCCTCGCTCGACGGCATCGACCTGCTCTATCCCGATCCCTGGCCGAAGAAGAAGCACTGGAAGCGGCGCTTTGTCAGCCCCGCCAATCTCGACCGGTTCGCCCGGGTGCTGAAGCCGGGCGGGAGATTCCGCTTCGCCTCCGATATCGACAGCTATGTGAACTGGACGCTGCTCGCCTGCAGCGCCAATGGCAGTTTCGCCTGGCAGGCAAACGAGGCTGCCGACTGGCACACGCCCTATGAGGGATGGCCCGGCACTCGCTACGAGGCGAAGGCCCTTCGCGCGGGAAGGCGGCCCGCCTATCTGACCTTTATCCGGAAGTAGGCCGACCGAGCACTAACTTCCCAGGAACCGGTAACCAGCCGCTCAGCAGCGGGCGATCGCTTGCAAAGTGGTCTTCCCGGTCGCAGAGAACCCGGCTTGCGGCCGGCCTGGGATGATTCATGTATTGCAGTTCGCGCTACATGCTGCCATATTAACGGCAGGGAGATAATTATGGCCGCCACGGTCGAACGTAAGGAATACCCGATCTCGATGCGCCTTCCGGAGGCGGACGTGGCGATCATTGATCGTGCCGCCGCTCTCCGCGGCCGGTCCCGCACGGATTTCGTGCGCGATGCTGCCGTGCGCGCGGCCGAAGATGTGTTGATGGACAGCCGCCTTATCCGCATGAGCCCGGAAGGCTTCGCGGAGTTTATGGAGGTTCTGTCAGCCCCGGTCGCTCCGGTTCCCGACATGGTGGAATTGGCAAAGCGGCCCGCGCCCTGGGAAGCCGGTTACGCAGCAAAGCGCTAGGCCGTGGCCTTATCGGCTCCCGAACCGCTTGGCGCAGCTCACGACGTTTCCGGGTTTTCCTGCGGGAAACCTACACTTGATCACTGGCTGAAAACGCGCGCGCTCTCCAATCAGGAGAAAGGCTTCACGGCCGTTCTCGTTGTCCACGAGGTCGGCCGAGTGGTCGGATATTATGGCTTGGCGCCGACGGCTGTGGTGCCGTCGATCTTGCCCCGGTCGATTCGCACAGGGCAACCGCCCGATCCGGTGCCCTGTCTTCTCCTTGGCCAGCTTGCGACCGATACAGAATGGGCTGGGCGCGGTGTCGGCACTGGCTTGCTGAAGCACGCGCTTCAGCGCTGCGTTCAGGCTGCAGATCTGATTGGAGGACGTGCGCTCATGGTCAATGCAATCGACGGGGAGGCGGCGCAATTCTGGCAAAGACGGGGATTTCTGCCGACTAAGGACGATCCGCTTGTCTTGTTCCGTTCGATTGCTGCAATCGCTGCGTCGCTCGTAGAAGCTCAGAAGTAGGGGCGAGGGCTGCCTCTCGAAGAAGCCGCGACCGCCAACGAATTCTGCGCCTCGAGGCTTAAGCTCGTACTCAGTTATTGTCCGTTTCTTCCGTGGGCGGCCTAAAAGCGGCCGAGCTTGTCGAAAGCGGCCGGGTCGATGCCGAGTTTCTTCAGGTCGCTGCGGCGCGGCTTGCGGTTCGCCTCGACGGCCCGCGATGCGGCAGCCGCGCTGCCGAACGTGCCAAGAAAATCGCCAATCACAAAAAACAATCCACGGTCCATGACAAATACCTTCGCGCGCCAGTGCGCGCGACCTTTCTTTCTGCACTGCAACATAGATGGGTGCCGGCAGGCGAAGATTACAGAGGCGCCGGCGCATAGCCGCCATGCTCGGCACGCAACGCTGCTACCCCCCGGGGCTTGTCCGATGCATCGTCAGGCTTGAAACGCCGGGCGGGATCGTTTATATCAGCCTCAAATTCTTGGTCGGTATGACGAAGAGTGGGTCCACCCGGTCCCGCTCTTTTTTGTTACCTGCCGGCCGGAGCGAAAAGGCGACAGGAAACTTATGACCGCAGCGGCAAGCGAGGCCGACGACCGTATCATCCGCGAAAGCGGTATCGATGCACGCATTGCGCTGATCATACAGCCGGTGCTGAAGGCCATCGGCTTCCGCCTCGTGCGGGTGCAACTGACCGGCCAGAACGGGCTGACGCTGCAAATCATGGCCGAGCGCGACGACGGCACCATGACCGTCGAGGATTGCGAAGAGGTCAGCCGCGCGGTCTCGCCCGCGCTCGATGTCGAAGATCCGATCGAAAAGGCGTATCATCTCGAAGTCTCGTCGCCGGGCATCGACCGGCCGCTGGTGCGCAAATCGGATTTCACCACCTGGACCGGCCATCTGGTCAAGATGGAGACGTCGGTCCTCATCGGCGACCGCAAGCGCTTCAAAGGCAAGATCGCCGAGGCGGACTCCGACGGCATCTTGCTGGAGCGCGACAAGGCGGCCTATGGCGAAGAGCCGACGATACGCGTGCCCTATGACGCGATTGCCGAGGCGCGCCTGGTGCTGACCGACGATCTTATCCGCGAGGCCCTGTCGAAGGACAACAGGGTCCGCAAGGAAGCAAAAAAACGCCGGGGCGAAGCGGAAGAAGATGCAATCGCCGGCGAAGAAAACGAAACCGAACAGGAAAGTTGATCGAGCTTCAGGGCCGATGCCCGGAGCGAAGTCGGGAGAAAGACAATGGTTGTAAGCGCCAACAGGCTCGAACTGCTGCAGATCGCCGATGCGGTCGCGCGTGAAAAGTCGATCGATAAGCAGATCGTCATCGCCGCGATGGCCGATGCGATCCAGAAGGCGGCGCGTTCGCGTTATGGGCAGGAAACCAATATCCGTGCCGACATCAATCCCAATACGGGCGAGATGAAGCTGCAGCGGCTGATGGAAGTGGTCGAGAAGGTCGAGGATTACGCGACGCAGATCGCCCTTTCCACGGCGCGCGAGCGCAATCCCGACGCCCAGCTCGGCGACTTCATCGCCGAACAGCTGCCGCCGATGGATTTCGGCCGCATCGCCGCGCAGTCGGCCAAGCAGGTCATCGTCCAGAAGGTGCGCGAGGCCGAGCGCGATCGTCAGTATGACGAGTACAAGGACCGTATTGGCGAGATCGTCAACGGCACCGTCAAACGCGTCGAATATGGCAACGTCATCGTCGACCTCGGCCGCGGCGAGGCGATCATCCGGCGCGACGAGCTGATCCCGCGCGAGAACTACAAATATGGCGACCGCGTCCGCGCCTATGTCTACGACGTGCGCCGCGAGCAGCGCGGCCCGCAAATCTTCCTGTCGCGCACGCATCCGCAGTTCATGGCCAAGCTCTTCACCATGGAAGTGCCGGAGATCTACGACGGCATCATCGAGATCAAGTCGGTCGCCCGCGATCCGGGCTCGCGCGCCAAGATCGCCGTCATCTCGCGGGATTCCTCCATCGATCCGGTCGGCGCCTGCGTCGGCATGCGCGGCAGTCGCGTCCAGGCGGTGGTCGGCGAATTGCAGGGCGAGAAGATCGACATCATTCCGTGGTCGCCTTCGGCCGCTTCCTTCATCGTCAACGCGCTGCAGCCGGCGGAAGTCGCCAAGGTGGTGCTCGACGAGGATGCCGAGCGCATCGAGGTGGTCGTGCCGGACGACCAGCTGTCGCTGGCCATCGGCCGCCGCGGCCAGAATGTTCGCCTTGCCTCGCAGCTCACCGGCTGGGACATCGATATCCTGACCGAGCAGGAAGAGAGCGAGCGCCGCCAGAAGGAATTCGTCGAGCGTTCGGCCCTCTTCATGGAAGCCCTCGATGTCGACGAGATGGTCGGCCAGGTGCTTGCCTCGGAAGGCTTCACCAGCGTCGAGGAAGTCGCCTATGTCGATTCTGGCGAAATCTCCTCGATCGACGGCTTCGACGAGGACACCGCTTCGGAAATCCAGTCGCGCGCCCGCGAATATCTGGAGAAGATCGAGGCCGAGCACGACGAGAAGCGCAAGGCGCTCGGCGTCGAGGACGAGCTGCGCGAGATCCCCGGCATCACCACGGCCATGATGGTGACCCTCGGCGAGGACGGCGTGAAGACGATCGAGGACTTCGCCGGCTATGCCGCCGACGACCTGATCGGCTGGAAGGAACGCAAGGACGGCGAGACCAAGGTCTATCCCGGTGTGCTCGCCGATCACGGCGTCTCGCGCGCCGATGCCGAGCAGATGGTGCTGACCGCTCGCAAGAAGGCCGGCTGGATTTCCGAGGAAGAACTGGCCGCTGAGGAAGCGGCCGGTGAAACCGTCGGTGCGTGAGGTGACCACCAATCGCAAAACCCGTGGACGAGATGAACGATCGCACTTGCATCGTCACGCGCAGGCAGGCCGAAGCGGATGAACTGATCCGCTTCGTCGTCGGCCCGGATTCGGCCGTCGTTCCGGACATCAAGCGAAATCTGCCCGGCCGCGGTTGCTGGGTCACCGCCGATCGCCTACATATCGACAAGGCAGCGGCGAAGAACCTGTTTGCCCGCGCCTTCAAGGCGCAGGTCACCGTTCCAGCCGAACTCGGCGACATGGTCGACGGGCTGCTTTCCAGATCCGCCCTGGGCATGTTGGGTCTTGCTCGCAAGGCCGGAGCGGTCGTACTGGGCGCCGCCAAGGTAGAGGCTGCCGTGCGCGACGGGCAGGCGCTCTTCGTGCTGCACGCGAAGGAAGCCTCGGACGACGGCGTGCGCAAGATCAGTCAGGCGCGGCGGGCAACCGTTCATCTTGGCGGCCCCGCTACACCGGCCTACAAACTTTTCCCCGAAGCCGAGTTGAGCTTGGCATTGGGGGGTACAAATGTGATACATGCTGCCGTCCTCGCGCAGGATGCGGGTAAGGCGGTTGAGAAGCGCATGGTTGCGCTCGACCGTTATCGGGGCGGAACCCCGGACGATTTGGCAATGCTTGCGGCCGTTGCTGACGATGATGATGCCGCAGAGGATATGGAATGAGCGATACGAAATCGGGCGACGACAAGACGTTGAGCGTTACGCCGAAGAAGACCTTGACGCTGAAGCGCCCTGGCCTCGAGCAGGGCACCGTGCGCCAGAATTTCTCGCACGGACGCACCAAGTCGGTCGTGGTCGAGACCAAGAAGCGCAAGTTTTCGCTGCCCGGCGACAAGCCGGAGCCGGTGGCGCCGTCCGTCTTCACCCCGAAGCCCGCAGCCGCGGCACCCGCGCCTGCCGTGCCGGAAGCGCCGAAGGCGCCGCCGCAGCCGGAACGCTCCGGAATGGTGCTGAACGAGTTGTCGCGCGGCGAGATGGAAGCGCGCCGCAGGGCGCTCGAAGGCTCCAAGGCGCGTGAGATCGAGGATCGTCAGCGCGCCCAGGAAGAGGCCAAGCGCCGCGCCGAGGAGGAAGAGCGCCGCAAGCGCGAGCGTGAGGAGTCCGCCCGCCGTCAGGCCGAAGAAGAGGCACGTCTGCAAACCGAGGCCGAGTCCCGCCGCCGCGCCGAGGAAGAAGCGCGCCGCCGCGCCCCGCAAGCCGCCGAGCTGGCCACGGCCGACGAGGAAGAGGAGGTCAAGCCGCGGCGCCCTGGTGGTGCCGGCGCCGGAGCGCCTGTGCGCCGTCTAGTCACGCCGGAAGTCGCGCGGCCGGCCAAGCCGACCAAGGGCGAGGAAGACCGTCGCCGCGGCAAGCTGACGCTGAACACCGCGCTGTCGGATGAAGATGCGCGCGGCCGCTCGCTGTCGTCGATGCGCCGCCGCCAGGAAAAATTCAAGCGCGCGATGCACAACGAGCCGCGCGAGAAAGTCATGCGCGAAGTGATCCTGCCCGAAACCATCACCATCCAGGAACTGGCGCAGCGCATGTCCGAGCGCGCCGTGGACGTGGTCAAGTTCTTCATGAAGCAGGGCCAGATCTTGAAGCCGGGCGACGTCATCGACGCCGATACGGCCGAGCTGGTCGCTTCCGAATTCGGCCATACGGTCCGCCGCGTCGCCGAGTCCGACATCGAGGAAGGCCTGTTCAACATCGCCGACCGCCCGGAAGACCTGGTGTCGCGTCCGCCCGTGGTGACCATCATGGGCCATGTCGACCACGGCAAGACCTCGCTGCTCGACGCCATCCGCAACGCCAATGTCGTCTCAGGCGAGGCCGGCGGCATCACCCAGCATATCGGCGCCTACCAGATCGAGAAGAACGGTCAGAAGATCACCTTCATCGACACGCCCGGCCACGCCGCCTTCACGGCGATGCGCGCTCGCGGCGCCCAGGTGACCGACATCGCCGTGCTGGTGGTGGCGGCCGACGACAGCGTCATGCCGCAGACGATCGAATCGATCAATCACGCCAAGGCGGCCGGCGTGCCGATCATCGTGGCGATCAACAAGATCGATAAGCGTGACGCCGACCCGCAGAAGGTGCGCACTGAACTGCTGCGCCACGAAGTGTTCGTGGAATCGATGGGCGGTGAGGTGCTGGACGTCGAGGTTTCGGCGACCAAGGGCACCAATCTCGACAAGCTGCTGGAAGCGATTCTGCTGCAAGCCGAAGTCCTCGACCTCAAGGCCAATCCCGACCGCACCGCCGAAGGCGCGGTCATCGAGGCGCAGCTGGACAAGGGCCGCGGTCCGGTCGCCACCGTGCTGGTGCAGACCGGCACGCTGATGCCCGGCGACATCATCGTCGCCGGCAACGAATGGGGCCGTGTCCGCGCGCTGGTCAACGATCGCGGCGAGCATGTGCCGGAAGCGCCGCCGGCAATGCCGGTCGAGGTGCTCGGCCTCCAGGGCACGCCGCAGGCAGGCGACCGCTTCGCGGTCGTCAACAACGAGGCGCGTGCGCGTGAGATCACCGAGTATCGCCAGCGCCTGGCGCGCGAGAAGGCGGTGGCCAAGCATGCCGGCCAGCGCGGCTCGCTCGAGCAGATGATGTCGCAGTTGCAAGCGAGCGGGCTGAAGGAGTTTCCGCTGGTCATCAAGGGCGACGTGCAGGGCTCGATCGAAGCGATCAACGCTGCGCTCGAAAAGCTCGGCAACGACGAGGTCAGGGTACGGATCGTCCATTCGGGTGCCGGCGGCATCACAGAAACCGACGTCTCGCTTGCCGAGACCTCGGGCGCTGCGATCATCGGCTTCAACGTCCGCGCCAATGCGCAGGCGCGCACGGCTGCTGCCGCTGCCGGCATCGAGATCCGCTACTATTCGATCATCTACAACCTCGTCGATGACGTGAAGGCAGCTCTTTCCGGCATGCTCTCGCCCGAGCGGCGCGAGACCTTCATCGGCAATGCCGAGATCCTCGAGATCTTCGACATCTCGAAGGTCGGCAAGATCGCCGGCTGCCGCGTCACCGAAGGCAAGGTCGAGCGTGGCGCGGGCGTGCGCCTGATCCGCGACAACGTCGTCGTCCACGAAGGCACGCTGAAAACGCTGAAGCGCTTCAAGGACGAGGTTTCGGAAGTGCCGGGCGGTCAGGAATGCGGCATGGCCTTCCAGAACTACGAGGACATGCGCGTCGGCGATGTCATCGAGTGCTTCCGCGTCGAGATGGTGAGCCGGACGCTCTAATTTCGGATATACTTGCCGGAGTTCACCGGGCGGCGGCCGCAAGGCTGCCGCCCGAGATCCTTGTTTCGTAGTTGAGACATGTGGCGCGGTCCCATCCCGCGCTTCACGATTTCAGGACTGAAGAAAAATGTCCCGTTCGACAACATCAGGCCCCTCCCAGCGCATGCTGCGCGTCGGCGAGCAGGTGCGTCACGCCCTATCCGAGACCCTGCAGCGCGGCGAAATCATCGACCCGTTGATCGAGAACAGCGTCGTCTCGGTCTCGGAAGTACGCATGTCGCCCGACCTCAAGATCGCCACCGCCTTCGTTTCACCGCTTGGTGTCGGCGACACCGATGCCGTGGTCGGGGCGCTCAACAGGCATGCGAAATTCATTCGCGGCCGCGTCTCGGGCGCGCTCAGGCAGATGAAGTACATGCCCGAGTTTCGCTTCCGGCTCGATACGTCTTTCGACAATTTCGCCAGGATCAACGAATTGCTGAAATCGCCCGAGGTCGCGCGCGATCTCGACCACCAGAATAAAAACAACGACAAGGACGAGGAATAGGTGGCGCGCCGCGGCAAGAAAAAGGGCCGGCCGGTCTCCGGCTGGGTGGTGCTGGACAAGCCGGTCGGCATGGGCTCGACCGAAGCCGTCTCCAAGATCAAATGGCTGTTCCAAGCGGAGAAGGCCGGCCATGCCGGCACGCTCGACCCGTTGGCTTCCGGCATGCTGCCGATCGCGCTCGGCGAGGCGACCAAGACCGTGCCTTACGTGCAGGATGGCGCCAAGGTCTACCGCTTCACCGTCGCCTGGGGCGAGGAGCGGTCGACCGACGACCTCGAAGGGCCGGTGACGAACAGCTCGGACCGCCGCCCGGCCGAGGCCGAGGTGCGGGCGCTGCTGCCGAAATACACCGGCGTCATCATGCAGACGCCGCCGCAATTTTCTGCCGTCAAGATTGCCGGCGAGCGCGCCTACGATCTTGCCCGCGACGGCGAGACGGTCGACATTCCCGCCCGCGAGATCGAAATCGGCCGTTTGGACATCGTCGAGCATGGTGTCGATAGAACCGTCTTCGTGGTCGAGTGCGGCAAGGGCACCTATGTGCGCTCGCTGGCGCGCGACATGGGTCGCGATCTGGGCTGCTTCGGCCACATCTCCGAGTTGCGCCGCGTCGAGGTCGAGCCGTTCACGGCGGACGATTTCGTCACCGTCGCCGAGCTCGAAGCGGCGCGCTTCGGCGGCAAGACGGATGAGAATTCGGACGAAGAAGCCGAGGTGTCGGTCGATTTCGGCGCCATCGATGCGCTGCTGGTCGAGACCGCCGCAGCACTTGACTGCTTGCCGCAGGTCGCCGTCAGCGACGACGCCGCGACCAAGATCCGCCTCGGCAATCCCGTCATCATTCGAGGGCGCGACGCGCCGGTCGAGGCCGAGGAGGCCTGTGCCACGGCGCGCGGCAAGCTCGTCGCCATCGGCGCCATCGAACAGGGCATGTTCAAGCCCAAGCGGGTCTTTGCCGGTTGACGGCACTCGGCTAGTTTCGGCTCGCAGTTCCAGGAAAACGTGTAACGGTTCTCGTCGGAATTGCATGAAAACCGACGGTTAGAGCAGCGATCTGCTATGACGTCGCGCCCCAGGGGAGCTCATGGCCCAGAGGAATCATGGCCCAGAGGATTATGGCCCAGAGGATTGTGGCAATGGCTGAGACCGTCGGAAAGCGGGCGCCGCTGAAAATCCGCCGGCCGCCGGTCGGCGCTTCGCCCGGCACCTTGATCGCCGATCCGGCGGCGCGGCGCAGCGAGCTTCGGCTGACGTTGATCTCGCCGGAGAAATACAAAACCATCGACAATGCCAGCATCGACGAGCTCAACACCCATTGCGACCGCTGGCCGGTCGTCTGGCTTGATTGCACGGGGCTCGCGAACATCCCGCTGATCGAAGAGATCGGCCGGATTTTCGACCTTCATCCGCTGGCGCTCGAGGATGTCGTCAACACCGGCCAGCGGCCGAAGGTGGATTTCTTCGAGGACCACGCCTTCGTCGTCATGCGCATGATCGACGATGTCGCCGCGCATCGCTACGAGCAGATCGCGGTGTTCTTCGGCGAGAATTTCGTCGTCACCTTTCAGGAGCGCGAGGGCGACCCGTTCGATCCAGTGCGCAAGCGCATCGCGGCTCCCATGCCCAACCGGCTGCGCTCGCGCGGCGCCGACTATCTCGCCTATGCGCTGATCGACGCCATCGTCGACAGCTATTTCCCGCCGATCGAGACGGTGAGCGAATTGGTCGACGGCATCGAAGACCAGATGCTCAGCACGCCCCACAAGCAGCAGATGCGGCAGTTGCACGAATTGCGGCGCGACGCCAACGTGCTGAAGGGCGTGCTGTGGCCGATGCGCGACGCGCTGGCGACGCTGATCCGCAACGACGTGCTCTTCGTGAAGGCCGAGACCAAGATATTCTTCAACGACACGCTCGACCATGCGCTGCGGCTGATCGAGCTGGTCGAGACTCAGCGCGACATGCTGACCGGCTTGATCGAAATGCATCTGTCGCTGACCCAGGCACGCACCAACGACGTCATCTCCTATCTGACCATCGTCTCGGTGATCTTCATGCCGCTCACCTTCCTCGTCGGTGTCTGGGGCATGAACTTCGACCCGGATAGCTCGCCCTGGAACATGCCGGAGCTCAAGGCCTACTACGGCTACCCGGCGGCACTTTTGTTCATGCTGGTCGTTGCTGTCGGGCTCGTCGCCTTCTTCAAATGGAAGAAGTGGCTGTAGCAGCAGAACCCTCTGTTTTTGCGGCAGGACATGCGACAAGCCGGCTTGACAATTAGGCTGGTGTTTTGCGGGAAATTGCACTATATGCGCGGCAGCTTCGCGCCCTGACGCGCTGCTTGCACCGGCCCCTGCTGGACGACATCCCGGCTGAGGGCGTCCCGTTTCCTCGAACAGATAAGGAAAAACACGATGTCGATTACTGCCGATCGCAAAAAAGAACTGATGGCCGAATTCGCGACCGCGAAGGGCGATACCGGGTCCCCGGAAGTCCAGGTTGCCATTCTTTCCGAGCGCATCAAGAACCTGACGGAGCACTTCAAGGACCACAAGAAGGATAACCATTCCCGCCGTGGTTTGCTTGCTCTCGTTTCCCAGCGCCGCAGCCTGCTTGATTACCTCAAGCGCAAGGATGACACGCGCTATCAGACGCTGATCGACAAGCTCGGTCTCCGTCGCTGACGAATTGACCGGCGGGCTCTCTGCGGAGAGCCCGCCGGTCGCGCATTGGCGGACCGGTCGCTCCGGTGCCCGATGCTGGAGTGGAGCGCGCCGCGCGCTCTCGAAATTCGCATTCGCGCATGGCGCGTCTCGGAAACAGGGGTTTCCGGCGTCGTGCGCAAAAGGCCGGCCGACCGGTCGGCCAGACCCGGTTCCGGAAGCGCAAAGGGCCTTTCGGAACCGCCCATGGACGGTCATGGGGCAGGATTGCAGGATGCTCGCTCGGCAATCGCCACCTGTCGAGCTTCCCGTTGTCTTGCCCGTGGCTGCCCGAAGGAAGCCAGGGAAGGGATGCTCCGCGACCGTTGAGACGGCGCGGCCCTTTCCGCACATGAAGGACAAGATATGTTCAATCAACACAAAGTGGAAATCGAATGGGGCGGCCGTCCGCTCATCCTGGAAACCGGCAAGATCGCTCGCCAGGCTGACGGCGCGGTGCTCGCCACCTACGGCGAGACCGTGGTTCTCGCCACCGTCGTTTCGATGAAGGAGCCGAAGCCCGGCCTCGATTTCTTCCCGCTCACCGTCAACTACCAGGAAAAGACCTATGCCGCCGGCAAGATTCCGGGCGGCTACTTCAAGCGCGAGGGCCGTCCGAGCGAGAAGGAAACGCTGGTTTCCCGTCTGATCGACCGCCCGATCCGCCCGCTGTTTGCTGACGGCTACAAGAACGACACCCAGATCGTCGTCACCGTCGTCCAGCACGATCTCGAGAACGATCCGGACATCCTGTCGATCGTCGCTACCTCGGCCGCGCTCACGCTGTCCGGCGTGCCCTTCATGGGCCCGATCGGCGGCGCCCGCGTCGGCTACATCAACGGCGAGTATGTGCTCAATCCGCATATCGACGAGATGGAGGAATCGAAGCTCGACCTCGTCGTCGCCGGCACCGCCGACGCCGTGCTGATGGTCGAATCCGAGGCCAAGGAGCTCAGCGAGGAGCTCATGCTCGGTGCCGTCGTGTTCGGTCACAAGAGCTTCCAGCCGGTGATCGACGCCATCATCAAGCTGGCCGAGGTCGCCGCCAAGGATCCGCGCGACTTCACCGCGCCGGACCATTCGCAGCTCGAAGGCGAGATGCTGAAGGTTGTCGGCGACGAGCTTCGCGACGCCTACAAGATCATCGAGAAGCAGTCCCGCTACGCGGCCGTCGACGCCGTCAAGGCGAAGGTCAAGGCCGCGTTCACGCCGGCCGAAGGCGAGGATCCGAAATACTCCTCCGAGCAGATCGCAAGCGTCTTCAAGGAACTCCAGGCCAAGGTGGTACGCTGGAACATCCTGGACACCGGCTCGCGGATCGACGGCCGCGACCTGAAGACCGTGCGCAAGATCGTCGCCGAAGTCGGCGTCCTGCCGCGTACCCATGGTTCGGCGCTGTTCACCCGCGGCGAGACTCAGGCGCTGGTCGTCGCCACGCTCGGCACCGGCGAGGATGAGCAGTTCGTCGATTCGCTGACCGGCATGTACAAGGAGAAGTTCCTCCTCCACTACAACTTCCCGCCCTATTCGGTTGGCGAAACCGGCCGCATGGGCTCGCCGGGCCGGCGCGAGATCGGCCACGGCAAGCTTGCCTGGCGCGCGATCCACCCGATGCTGCCTTCGGCGGACCAGTTCCCCTACACGCTGCGCGTCGTCTCGGAGATCACCGAGTCGAACGGCTCGTCCTCGATGGCGACCGTCTGCGGCACCTCGCTGGCGCTGATGGATGCCGGCGTTCCGATCGCCAAACCCGTGGCCGGCATCGCCATGGGCCTGATCAAGGAAGGCGAGCGCTTCGCGGTGCTCTCCGACATCCTTGGCGACGAGGACCATCTCGGCGACATGGACTTCAAGGTCGCCGGCACCGCCAACGGCGTTACCTCGCTGCAGATGGACATCAAGATCGATGGCATCACCGAGGAGATCATGGGCATCGCGCTCGGCCAGGCCAAGGAAGGCCGGCTGCACATCCTGGGCGAGATGGCGCATGCCATCTCTTCCTCGCGCGCCGAGCTCGGCGAATTCGCGCCGCGCATCGAGGTCATGCACATCCCGACCGACAAGATCCGCGACGTCATCGGCTCCGGCGGCAAGGTGATCCGCGAGATCGTCGAGAAGACCGGCGCCAAGATCAACATCGAGGATGACGGCACGGTCAAGATCGCGTCGGCCAACGCCAAGGAGATCGAGGCGGCGAAGAAGTGGATCCACACCATCGTGGCCGAGCCGGAAGTCGGCGAGATCTATGAAGGTACCGTCGTCAAGACGGCCGACTTCGGCGCCTTCGTCAACTTCTTCGGCCCGCGCGACGGCCTCGTCCACATCTCGCAGCTCGCCAATGAGCGCGTCGCCAAGACCTCCGACGTCGTCAAGGAAGGCGACAAGGTTTGGGTCAAGCTGATGGGCTTCGACGAGCGCGGCAAGGTGCGCCTGTCGATGAAGGTCGTCGACCAGGCGACCGGCAAGGAAATCGTTCAGGAAAAGAAGAAGCCGGAAGGCGAGGAAGACGCCGCCTGATCGGCCTGACCGCATGATTGAGACGGGCGCGCTGCAAGGTCGCGCCCGTTTCTATTTCAAGCGCCCTTCAAGGGTAGGTGAATGGCCGCTGAGCCGCTGAAGACGCTGTTCTATCCATTTGAGGCCGAAGCGCTGCCTTGGCCGCGAAGCGATGCCCGCATCCTGTTTCTTGGCGCTGAGCCTGGTTTCCGTTTGCCCGGCGGCGTCGCTGCGGCGCTGCATCTCGTGCAAGGCTTTCGGCCGCATTTTCGTGCTCTGCAGGCAGCCGGCTATTCGGTCACGCCGAGGGCGGAAGGCTCGGCCTTCGATGCTGCCCTTGTGCTGGCCGGCCGGCATCGCGGCCAGAACGAGCTGCGCATCGCCGAAGCCATCGAGCGCGTCGCGCCCGGCGGATTGATCGTCGTCGCCGGCGGCAAGGAAGACGGCATCGATAGCCTGCGCAAGCGCGTGGGCGCGCTGGCGCCGCTCGAAGCCCACCTGCCGAAGCATCACGGCGTCGCCTTCTGGTTCCGCCAGGCCGGCATGGATGCGGCCCGGGCGCTTCGCGCCGCCAACCCTAATCTGATCGTCGAAGGCCGCTTCCGCACCGCGCCCGGCATGTTCTCCTTCGATCGGGTCGACGCAGGATCGAAGCTTCTGCTGGACAGCCTGCCGCAGGGGCTTGCGGGCAATGTCGCCGATTTCTGTGCCGGCTGGGGCTATCTGGCGGCCGAAGTGATGGAACGCTCGACAGGGCTGTCCGGTCTCGACCTCTACGAAGCGGATTTCGAGGCCCTGCAGGCGGCAAAGGCCAATATCCGCGCAACCGCAGTCGAGCCGCGCTTCTTCTGGACCGATCTGCTGACCGAAACGGTCGAGCGAGGTTACGACGCGATCGTCATGAACCCGCCCTTCCACAGCGGCAGGGCTGCCGACCCGGGCATCGGCGCTGGCATGATCCGCGCGGCGTCGAAGGCGCTGAAACCAGGCGGACGCCTGTTCATGGTGGCGAACCGGCAGTTGCCCTACGAACAGGTGCTGGCGGGAGCCTTCTCCAGTCACGCCGAGGTCGCGCGCGATGGCATGTTCAAGGTGTTTTCGGCGCGGCGTTAAAAGCAATTCCAGGTAAAGCGTGAGACGGTTTTCCGTCCCCGTGATTGCTCCAGGAAAAGAACGCAGCGCCCTACTGCAGGCTGACGAGGCGTGCCGGCTCGCGCCTGGCATGAACAGGGCGCAACGCGCCGAGCTCGATCTCGAGCGGCGCGGGGCGGCCGAACAGATAACCCTGCACGACCTCGCAACCGGCGGCTCTCAGCAGCGTCGCCTGGTTCTCGGTCTCGACGCCTTCGGCGATGATGCCGACGCCGAGCGCCCGCGATAGCCCGACGATGGTCGAGACGACAGCGCCCGAGCTGGAATCGGTATCGATGCGGCTGACGAAGGAGCGGTCGATCTTCAGCTTGCCGAACGAGAAGTCGATCAGATAGCTCAGGTTGGAATAGCCGGTGCCGAAATCGTCGACGGCGACCGAGATGCCCATCTCGGCGAGTTGCCGCAGGATGACGGCCGCGCGGTCGCGGTCCTGCATCATCGCCGTTTCGGTGACTTCGAGTTCCAGCCGCGACGGCTTGATGCCGGTCGATGCCATGGTCTGGCGCACGATGCCGACGAAGTCCCTGGTCATGAACTGGACCGGCGAGATGTTGACGGCGACGAAGCAATCCTCCGGCAGGTACTGGGCGTCGCTGCAAGCCTTGCGCAGCACCCATTCGCCGATCGGGTTGATCATGCCGGTTTCCTCGGCGATCGGAATGAATTCCATCGGCGGGATCATGCCGCGTTCCGGATGCTTCCACCGGATCAGCGCTTCATAGCCGACGACGCGGCCGCCCTGGAGGTCGAATTGCGGCTGGTAGTGGAGGCTGAAGTCGCCGCGGTCGAAGGCGGCTTTCAGCTCCGATTCAATCCATTGCCGGTGGTCCGCAACGCGGCCCATGTCGGCGTGGAAGACTGACCAGTTGCCGATGCCGCTTGCGCGCGCATTCTGCAGCGCCAGGTTTGAGCGGCGAAGGATGAGCACCGGATCGACGCCGTCCTTCGGCATCGCCACGATGCCGACGGACATGCTGACCGACTGCAGATGCGTCTGGAGCTGGTAGGGCTCCATCATGCGGTTGATGAATGTTTCGAGGAACCGTTCGAGATATCCCCGGATCTCACGGTCCGGCAAGAGCACGGCGAATTCGCCGGCGCCGAGCCGCCCGATCACGGCATCCTCCGGCATGCTCTCCTTCAGCCTTTTGGTGAAGGCGCGGATCAGCTCGTCGCCATGACTGTAGCCGATGGCGTCGTTGATCTGCTTGAAGCGGTCGATGTCGATATCGATCAGATAGACCGGTTCGCCGGTCTCCAGCGTTTCCGCTGCCGCCGCCGCGACCTTTCCAACGATCGCCTGGCGCGTCAGCAGGCCGGTCATCTTGTCGAAATGGGTTTCCTTGAAGACGTATTCGGCCGATTCATCGATTCCTGCGAAGAAGGACATCGCGGCGCCGCCGGCGGAAAGGGCACAGAGCGCGGCGATGATACTCGCCATCGTTCCGGCAGACATGCCGGCCAGGCCGTCGCCGAAGCCGAAGCGCAACCCCCAGAGTCCGAGGATAAAACTGCCCATGGCCGAGCTGGCGATGGTGATCAGCCGGAACAGCGGTGTTCGCTTCGGGTTGCTGACTGCAGACATGCAAGGTCCCTGAACTACAGGGCCGTTTAGCGGATACCTCCTTAAGATGGGTTTCCGCCAATGCCTCCAATTTTACTGGAAGGTGCTTTTTTCGTTAGCGAATTATTCGCGGGGGCCGTCGTTCTGCTTCAGTTCCTCTAGCGTCGGCATGGAGACGATGTGATAGCCGGAATCGACATAGTGGATCTCGCCTGTGACCCCCGACGACAGATCGGACAGCAGGTAGAGCGCCGAGCCGCCGACCTCGTCGATGGTGACGGTGCGCCGCAGCGGCGAGTTGCGCTGCTGATAGGAGAACATGTGGCGTGCGTCGGATACGCCGGAGCCGGCGAGCGTCCGCACCGGTCCTGCCGAGATGCCGTTCACCCGAATGCCGCGCGGGCCGTAATCATTGGCGAGATAGCGCACGCTTGCCTCCAGTCCGGCCTTGGCGACGCCCATGACATTGTAGTTCGGCATGACCCGCACCGACCCGGCATAGGTCAGCGTGATCATCGAGCCGCCATTCGTCATCAGCGCGGCGGCATTGCGGGCGATCTCTGTAAAGGAATAGCAGGAGATCACCATGGTGCGGACGAAGTTGTCGCGGCTGGTGTCGGCGTAGAGGCCCTTGAGCTCGTTCTTGTCGGAGAAGCCGATGGCGTGAACGACGAAATCCAGGCCGCCCCAGACTTCGCGAAGCGTCTGGAAGGTTGCGGTGACCGAGGCGCTGTCCTCGACGTCGCAAGGCACGACCAGCGAGGCACCGAGCTTCTCTGCCAGCGGCTTGACCCGCCGCCCGAAGGCGTCACCCTGATAGGTGAAGGCAAGCTCCGCCCCGTGCTCGGACAGTTTCTTGGCGATGCCCCAGGCGATCGAATGATCGTTGGCGACCCCCATGACAAGCCCGCGCTTGCCCTTCATCAACCCTTCCATAAAAGGCAATCCTTATGCGGAATAGCGCTGGAAAATCAGCGTTGCGTTGGTGCCACCGAAACCGAAGGAATTGGACAGGACGGTGTCGATCTTGGCGTTGTCGATGCGCTTGCGCACGATCGGCATGCCCTCGAATTCGGGGTCGAGCTCCTCGATATGGGCGCTCTCGCCGATGAAGCCGCCCTGCATCATCAGGATGGAGTAGATCGATTCCTGGACGCCGGCGGCGCCGAGCGAATGGCCGGTCAGCGACTTGGTCGAGGTGATATACGGCATCTGGTCGCCGAACACCTCGCGGATGGCGCCCATTTCCTTGGAATCGCCGACCGGCGTCGATGTGCCGTGCGTGTTGATGTAGTCGACCGGCGTCGAGACGGTTGCAAGGGCTTGCCGCATGCAGCGCACGGCGCCTTCGCCGGACGGCGCCACCATGTCGTAGCCGTCGGAGGTCGCGCCGTAGCCGACGATCTCGGCGTAGATCTTGGCGCCGCGTGCCTTGGCGTGCTCCAGCTCTTCCAGCACCAGAACGCCCGCGCCGCCGGCGATGACGAAGCCGTCGCGGTTGACATCATAGGCGCGCGAAGCGGCCGATGCCTTGTCGTTGAATTTCGACGACATGGCGCCCATGGCGTCGAACAGGTCCGACATCGTCCAGTCGAGATCCTCGTGGCCGCCGGCGAACATCATATCCTGCTTGCCCCACTGGATCAGCTCACAGGCATTGCCGATGCAGTGCGCGGAGGTCGAGCAGGCGGACGAGATCGAGTAATTCACGCCGTGGATCTTGAACCAGGTCGCCAAGGTGGCCGAAGCGGTCGACGACATCGCCTTCGGCACCGCGAACGGACCGATCCGCTTCGGGCTGCTGTTCTTGAGCGTCGTTTCGGCGGCTTCCACGATGGTCCTGGTCGAGGGTCCGCCGGAGCCCATGACGATGCCGGTCCGCTCATTGGTGATGTCGCTCTCGCCGAGCCCGGCGTCCGCGATCGCCTGATCCATGGCGACATGGTTCCAGGCAGCGCCTTGGCTCAGGAAACGCATTGCGCGGCGATCGATCATCGCCGACGGGTCGAGCGTCGGCGCGCCCCACACCTGGCAACGGAAACCGTGCTCGGCGAAGGAATTGGAAAAGCTGATGCCGGACTTGGCATCGTAAAGCGAGGCCTGCACCTCATTGGCGTTGTTGCCGATCGACGACACAATGCCGAGGCCTGTCACTACGACGCGTCTCATTCGCAACTCCTTCCGGCGTAGTTTGGCGAAAAACCTAATTGGTTCCCGCCTTCGATCACACGCAAAATAAACTGCCGCGGCGTCCTTGCGCATCCGTCGGACACGCCAGGCCCCGTGGCGATGGCGATCAGGCGGCGGACTGCTTGGACAGGCCCACCTTCAGATCCGTTGCCGCGTATATGGGTTCGCCATCCGCCTTGAGCCAGCCATCGGCGATGCCGAGCACGAGGCGGCCGCGCATCACGCGCTTGAAGTCGACGCCATATTCGACCTTCTTGACCGATGGCGTCACCATGCCCTTGAACTTCACCTCGCCGGTCGACAGCGCCATGCCTTTGCCGGGTTCGCCGAGCCAGCCGAGATAGAAGCCGGTTAATTGCCACATGGCGTCGAGGCCGAGGCAGCCCGGCATGATCGGATTGCCGATGAAATGGCAGGCGAAGAACCAAAGATCCGGCTTGATGTCGAACTCGGCACGGATGAAGCCCTTGTCGAAGGCGCCGCCGGTCTCGCTGATCTCGGTGATGCGGTCGAACATCAGCATCGGCGGGTAGGGCAGCTGGGCGTTTCCCGGTCCGAACAGCTCGCCGCGGGCGCAGGCAAGCAGTTCCTCGTAGTCGTAGCTGGACTTTTGACCCGCCATTAATTCCGTCCCCGTTCTCGTTCCGGGCGGCAGGGCGCCCATGTCGTTGGTTTCCTAACACACTCTGTTTGTGGCCGGAAACCGGCGTTTGCGCTTAACCCGTGCGCCTGCCTGGGTCAATGCGCGCTATTGATCGCATTTGGGCGACAGAATATATGTCGGGTGGTGTCCAGTTTTTGGCATTGACCTCTTTTTGCCATTCTGGACCGGTCTATGGGGCTTGCAAGCTTAGACGGGATAGATGGATTCGGGCTGCCGGAAGGAAAATGTCGCTGTGGACAAGCGGGTTCGCGAAGCCGGCCTGAGGCCGACGCGCCAGCGCATTGCGCTGGCCGACCTGCTTTTCGCCAAGGGCGACCGACACCTTTCGGCCGAAGAATTGCATGAAGAGGCGATCGCCGCCGGTGTGCCGGTTTCGCTGGCCACCGTCTACAATGCCCTTCATCAATTCACCCAGGCCGGCATGCTGCGCATCCTTGCCGTCGAAGGGTCGAAGACCTATTTCGACACCAACACTTCCGATCACCACCACTTCTATGTCGAGGGCGAGAACCGGATCTTCGATATCGCCAGCGGCCCGGTGAGCGTCTCCAACCTGCCGGAGCCTCCGGAAGGCATGGAGATCGCCAACGTCGATATCGTGGTGAGGCTGCGCCCCAAGCGCCGCGACTGATCTGCCCGGATCTGGCGATACGGCTCGAAGACCATGATCGCGAAAAGTCGGAACCGGTTTTGCTACGCTGACCTGCGGTTTGGATCAGATCATGGTCCAGACAAAATAGATCAGTTCTTGACCTTTTCGCCCGGGTAGGCGCCCCAGACCTGCGACTGGGCGACCCAGCCGGTATGGCCGTCGAAGGTCATCTCGCACCACTGACCGTCGCACTTCTTGATCGAGCCCATCACGCCTGGCTCGAGGATGGCGACAACGGCGGCGTCCTTGTCGGGATCGTCGAGCAGATTGATTCGGCCGCCCTTGCCGCGCTGCCAGGGGGCGACGATCGCGGTGCGGCGGCCCGAAAGCAGCGACTGGTTGATCCAGCCTTCGGAGCCGTCGGCGTCGCGCACGCGGCGCCAGGTGTCGAATTCCTGGATGATTTCCATCGGCAGTCCGGCCTTCATGTACATCCAGTCGACGGAATAGTTGGCGCCCGGACCGACGCGCGAATTGACGCGTCCGGATTTCAGGCTGACGAAGCGCGGCAGCGGCAGGCCGCTCGGCCCCAGCGTCACGGTCTGCGCCGACGTGGCCGCGCCTTGCGCGGATGTCTGCGGCGCCCAAAGCAGAGTGCCGAGAACGGCTGCGCTGAAAGCCAGGCGGAGCGAGGCGAAACCAGACACGTTCATTCCTTTCGGCGCCGGTCCGTGGGAGGAGCGCCCCTTTTTCTTTGTCTTCGGCGGCACCGCTTGTTACAGGAGTGGGCTGATACCGCGACTGGCTTCAAGTTTCGCTTGTCTTGGTTAAAGAGGTCTCAACGAGATCGGTTTCGAGGAAGCTTCGGGGAAACAATGGCAGGCAAAAAACGGCCCCTCGTCGTCATCACGCGCAAGCTGCCCGATCCGGTGGAGACCCGCATGCGCGAACTGTTCGATGCGCGCCTCAACGTCGAGGACCGGCCGATGACCCAGCCTGAGCTGGTTGCGGCGGTCAAGGAAGCCGATGTGCTGGTCCCGACCATCACCGACCACATCGATGCCGCGCTGATCGCCCAGGCCGGCGAGAACCTCAAGCTGATCGCCAATTTCGGCAACGGCGTCGACAAGATTGACGTCTCGGCGGCTGCCAAGAAAGGCATCACCGTCACCAACACGCCGAACGTGCTTACCGAAGACACCGCCGACATGACTATGGCGCTGATGCTCGCCGTGCCGCGCAGGCTGGCCGAAGGCGCCAACGTGCTCACCGGCGAGAAGAAATGGGCCGGCTGGTCCCCGACCTGGATGCTCGGCCGCCGCATCTGGGGCAAGCGCCTGGGCATTGTCGGCATGGGCCGTATCGGCACGGCGGTCGCCAGGCGCGCCAAGGCGTTCGGCCTGTCCATCCACTACCACAACCGCCACCGCGTGCTGCCGGCGGTCGAGGACGAATTGGAAGCGACCTATTGGGAAAGCCTCGACCAGATGCTCGCGCGGATGGATATCATCTCGGTCAACTGCCCGTCGACGCCGGCGACCTTTCATCTGCTGTCGGCCCGGCGGCTGGCGCTGATGCAGCCGGCGGCCTACATCGTCAACACAGCGCGGGGCGACATCATCGACGAAGAGTCGATGATCAAACTCATCCAGGACGGCAAGATCGCCGGCGCCGGCCTCGACGTCTACGAACACGAGCCGGCGCTGAACAGCAAGCTGTTGAAGCTCGCCCACAAGGGCAAGGTCGTTCTGTTGCCGCATATGGGCTCGGCGACGCTCGAAGGCCGCATCGACATGGGCGAGAAGGTGATCATCAACATTCGCGCCTTCTTCGACGGCCATCGCCCGCCGGACCGTGTGTTGCCGCTCAGGACCTGAAAACCACGATTTGTTCAGGCGGCGACGCTCACGGCGCCGTCGTCGTCGACTTTGACGGTGCTTCCGCGATAGGCGTCGAACACACCGCGTCCGAGCCGCACCGCCATAGGCGTTTCCCAGCCCATTTCGCGCGCGACGATCAGGCCGAGCAGAAGAATGGCGTCCGGCTCGTGCAGGATAAGGGCTGCCGGCCCGCGGCCGTTGTGGACCAGTTCCATCAGCACTGCCGAAGCCGACGAGGAGCCGATGGTGCCCGGCAGGAACAGCACCCGGCCGGAAATCACCTCGCCGTGCTGCGGGTGGCGGACATCGGCGATGCGCCCTGTCTTCGGGTCGACGCCGCCCCAGAAGCTGATCGGCGCCGTCAGCACCAGCGCTTCGCCTTTACCGGCCTTGCCCCGTACCAATATCTCCGCGGCGGCGCTCATGCGGCGAGGTCCGTGAAGCGCGGCTTGCCGGCGACCGCGCTTTCGACGCAATCGGCGAGCGAGGCATAGAGCACCGCATAGCCGGTGTTGCCTGGAGCGTAATGCGCGAACTTGCCCGAATTGGTCATCAGCACGCCGCCGGCAAGTTCCGGCATGATCGGCGTCACCACCACGCATGTGTCGGCAACGATGATCACCCCGCTTGCTTCGAGCCTCTTCCGCCGGCCGTCCTGCTCCAGCAAGGCAAGCACATGACGGCCGGTGCAGGCATAGATCGGCACGGCGAGCCGTCTTCCGGCAATCAGCCGCTCCAGCATGTCGAACTCGGCAAAGGACAGATGCGGGCTGCCAATGGCGACCGCATCGATGGTTTTCGGCACCGCCGCGGTCGACAGGCCGGCGCGAGCCTTCGCCGCCATCTGCGGCGTGACGTGGATCATCGCCTCCGGTTCAGGCCCGGCCAGAATGGTTTCGACGTTGGGCGCCTCGGGCGTGACGCCTGCAATGTGGAACAGCCCGACCGCGCCGGAGGAAGCGGCCGCGGCGCCGAAGGCCTTCAGCGCGTCCTCGCCGGGGTAACTGGCGATGCCGGCGACGACGCCGATCGTATCGCCGACCTCGCGGCCATAGAGGCTGCCCAGCACCGGCCAGGCGATCTCGGAAGCAAGGAAGGGAGGCGATAGGCCCGAGACGTCGAACACCAGTCGCGCCCGGCGGTTCTCGGCCCGGTGCAGGCCATAATCCGGTGCGCGGCCGGTGATGGCGCAGGCGATGTCGAGGAAATCGCCGTAGCGGTTGGTGCGGGCGCCCAGCACCGAGTTGCAGAACACCACCGCATTGGACTCGCCCCAGGCGACATCGCTGCCCTGTGCCGGCCTGTGCCCGGCCTGATAGGGCGCGCAGGTCCAGCTTTGCTCGCAGCCGAGCTTGCGATAGGCATCCATCATCCGCCGCGCCATGCCGCGCTGCGGCTCTTCCAGGCGAATGCGCGAGCAGCCCGTCAGGTCGAGCGCCCCGACATTGAGCGTCGAGCGCACTGCGATCCTGGCGCCGCCTTCGACCAGCCGCTCGGCGAACAGCGTGCCGGAATCGCCATGATAGAGCGCGCCGTCGATATGCGCCGAACAGATCGGGATCAGCCGTGGCGCGCCGAGCAGGCGCGCGCTCTCGGCGACGATGCGCATCGCCATTCCCGCGCCGTCCTTACCGGCGGCGGTTGCCTGTTCCTCCGGGCTGAGCGCGAGGCTCAAGACAGCACCTTGCGCATGGTGATCGAGGTCGGCCTGTCGTAACCCGCATGCGCGGTGCGCCCTGTCTCGCGAAAGCCGAGCCGGGCGAAGGCCGCGTGGTTCGCCGTAAGCTCGATACGCGTCTGCAGTTCGAGGGCCTGCTTGCCGCGTCGGTGGGCAAGATCGTCGACGGCCTGCATCAGCCGTCCGCCTATGCCTTGCCCCTGGAGGCTGGGCTCGACGGCAAGCTTGCCGACATAGAAATCGTCTGCCCGCTCCAACGCAAAGACGCAGCCGACGATCCGGCCGTTCTCCATGGCCAGGAACGCCGTTTCTTGCCCCGCCTTGCTCTTGAGGTTTTCGGGTGTGAGATGATGCGCCGAGGATGGCGGGTCGATGACGCGGTCCATATAGGCGAAGGCGCGCCGGATCAGCGCCAGCAATGCGTCCCACTGCGCGAAGTCCGGCGGAAGCTCGCTGACGAGGAGAGTGGCCGACTGATCCATGCGCTCAGACCGCCTTGTAGCGGACGGTGTCGAAACGGGCGGTCAGCCCGTCGTAAAGCAGCAGCCGGCCGACCAGCGGCTCGCCGATGCCGGCGATCAGCTTGATCGCCTCCATCGCCTCCAGCGTGCCGATGACGCCCGTCAGCGCGCCGACGATGCCGGCAACGGCGCAGGAGGGCACCAGCCCTTCGGGCGGCGCTTCCGGAAAAAGGTCGCGGTAGCCTGGATTGCGCTGGCCATCGGCGCCCGTTTCAAATGGCTTCAGCACCGTCACCGAGCCATCGAAGCGGCCAACGGCAGCGGTGACCAGGGGCTTCTTTTCCTGGGCGCAGGCATCGGCCAGAGCATAGCGTGTCTCGAAATTGTCGGAGCCGTCGACCACGATATCGTATTGGGCGACGAGGGCAGGGGCATTTTGCTCGGTCAGCCTGAGGCGATGCAGTTCCACCCTGACATTGGGGTTGATGCGCATGATCGCCGCCGAAGCGCTATCGGTCTTCGCCATGCCGATTGTATCGCTGCCATGGATCACCTGCCGCTGCAGGTTGGACAAGGAGACATCATCGTCGTCGACGATGCCGAGCGTGCCGACGCCGGCCGCCGCGAGATACTCGAGCACAGGCGCCCCAAGCCCGCCGGCGCCGATCACCAGCACCCGCGCCCGCTTCAGCTTCTGCTGGCCGGGGCCGCCGATTTCGGGCAGCACGATGTGGCGGGCATAGCGCTCAAGCTCTTCGTCGGTGAGGGCAGCATTCGTCATGGCCCGACCATATAGCGGGCAGGAAACCTTGTCATGCACATGCAAGGCGAAGCCTTGTCACTCACATGCAAAGCGAAGCCTTGTCACTGACATGCAAGGCGAAGCCTTGTCATGCACATGCAAGGCGAAGCTTTGTCATGCACACGCACGGACAAGGGAAAGCCTTGTCCCGCAGGACAAATCGTCGTGCAAGGCGCTTTCAACTCTTCGACAGTTCAGCCGGTCGGGCCGACGCTGCCGTGATCGACCGTCAGGAATTGCGCCCGCCCGGCGAGGCTGGAAAACAGCGCCGCGTCGGTGCCGGTCATGAAGGCCTGGCAGTTGAGCTCTTCGAGGATGGAAAACAGCGCAGCGCGCCGGCCGCTGTCGAGATGCGCGGCGATCTCGTCGAGCAACAGGATCGGCGTCAGGCCCGACATCTCGCCGGTCAGCCGCGCGTGCGACAGCACGATGCCGACAAGCAGCGCCTTCTGCTCGCCGGTCGAGCACAATTCGGCCGGCATCGACTTCGGCCGGTGACGGACCGCGAGGTCGGAGCGGTGCGGACCGTCGAGCGTGCGGCCGGCGGCGCGGTCGCGCTCGCGGCCATTGGCGAGTATGGCGCGGAATCGCTCCTCGACGTCGACTGCCGGTGTGACCGCGATTTCGCTTTCCAATTCGCCGGCGAGGCTGATGTCGGCCTGCGGAAACGGGCCGCTGCCCGGCAGCTTGTCGATCATGGCCGCAAGCAGCCGCACCAGCTCGGCCCTGGCCGCCGCGATCGCCACCCCGGTTTCGGCCATCTGCATCTCGATCGCGTCGAACCAGCCGGCGTCGCGCGAGCCTTCCGTAAGCAAACGGTTACGGCCACGCATCGCCTTCTCGTAATCGAGCGCGCGCTGCCCGTGGCCGGGGTCGATCGCCAGCACCAGCCGGTCGAGGAAGCGGCGGCGGTCGGCGGCCGGCCCTGGAAACAGCCCGTCCATCGCCGGCGTCAGCCAGACGACCCGCAGCCATTCGAGCATATCCTCGGCCGATTTTGCCGGCGCGCCGTTGATGCGCACGCGCCTGCCGCCTTCCGCGGCACCATCGCCGCCGGCAATGCCGGTGCCGATTTCGACCTGACCTTCCGGTCCTTCGATGCGCGCATGCAAGGCAAAGCCGCCATCGCCGCCCTCGCGGGAGACGTCGGCGTAAGGCGCGCGGCGCAGCCCGCGCCCCGGCGTCAGCAGCGAGACTGCTTCGAGCAGATTGGTCTTGCCGGCGCCATTGTCGCCGGACAGCACGACAGCGCCGGGGCCGAGCTCAAGCGAAAGTCCCGCATAGTTGCGAAAATTTGTAAGTGTAAGCTTACTTATATAGCTCTGCTGCCGAAGCTGTTTAGCGTCCGAGGTCACGGCGACATGTGAGGCCTGCTAGAGCAATTCCGGGAAAAGTGCATAGCGGTTTTCCGTCCGGAATTGCGTCAACAAAGGGACAAAGCCTAGACCCGCATCGGCATCAGCACGTAGAGCGCGGTCTCGTCGGCCATGTCGTGGATCAGCGTCGGAGACCCGGCATCCGCCAGCATGAACTTGGCTTCCGAACCGGTGAGCTGGGCGGCGACATCGAGCAGATATTTGGCGTTGAAGCCGATCTCGATCGGGTCGGACGAGTATTCGGCCGCCAGCTCCTCGGTTGCGCTGCCGGAATCCGGATTGTTGACGGCGAGCGTGAGCTGGCCGTCATTGATCGACAGTTTCACGGCTCGGCCGCGCTCGGACGAAATGGTCGAGACGCGGTCGACGGCGGCGGCAAAGCTCTGGCGGTCGATAACCAGCTTCTTGTCATTGCCGGTCGGGATGACGCGCTGATAATCGGGGAAGGTGCCGTCGATCAGCTTGGAGGTCAGGATGACGCTGCCGATGGTGAAGCGGATCTTGGTATCCGATAGCTCTGTCGTCACCGCGATATCCGGGTCGTCGACCAGCTTCTGCAGCTCGCTCACCGTCTTGCGCGGGATGATGATGCCGGGCATGCCTTCGGAGCCTGCCGGCGCGTCGATCTCGGCGCGCGCCAGTCGGTGCCCGTCGGTCGCGACCGAGCGCAGCTTCAGCTTGCCGCCCGCCTCATGCGTGTGCAGGAAGATGCCGTTGAGATAGTAGCGCGTCTCTTCGGTCGAGATCGCGAACTGCGTCTTCTCGATCAGGCCCTTGAGCGCCACCGAATCGAGCCGGAAGATGTGCGAGAAGGAGCCGGCTGAAAGCTCCGGGAAATCGGACTGCGGCAAGCACTGCAGGCGGAAGCTGGAGCGCCCGGACGTGACGGTCATAGCGTTGCCGTCCTCGTCGGTCTTCAGCATCACCTCGGCGCCGTCGGCCAGCTTGCGCACGATGTCGTAGAGCAGATGCGCCGGAACCGTCGTCGCGCCGCCGCGCTCGACCTTGGCCGGCGTGGCTTCGGTCACTTCAAGGTCGAGGTCGGTGGCCTTCATTTCCAGGCTGGCGCCCTCGGCGCTGAGCAGCACATTCGACAGAATTGGGATGGTGTTGCGCCGCTCCACCACGCGATGGACGTGGTTGAGGGACTTCAGGAGATTGGATCGTTCCAGGATAACACGCATGACGAAACAGGCTCGCTTCAATGAATGAGCGGGTCACCGGGCAGCGGCGTCCCGCAAAAGCTCCGAAAAGCTCAGAATCTATGTAAGCTGACAGTAAAAACCCTGCAAACGCAAGCCCGCGGCACCGGTTCCAGCCGGTTGCGCGGGCTTTCTGGGGATAAAGCGGGCTAAGCGCTCAGGCCTGCTCGTTGATCAGCCTTCTGAGCAGTTCGAGTTCCTGTGCCAGCGTGTTGTCGGCGCCGGAAAGATCCTCGATCTTGCGCACGGCGTGCAGAACCGTCGTGTGATCGCGGCCGCCGAAACGGCGTCCGATCTCCGGCAGCGAGCGCGGCGTCATCACCTTGGACAGATACATCGCTACCTGCCGCGGTTTGACGATGGTGCGCGTGCGACGGTTTGAGAGCAGTTCCGTCTTCGAAACGTTATAGTGGCGCGCCACGATGCGCTGGATGTCCTCGATACGCACCCGCTTCGGCTCGCCCGAGCGGTAGATATGACCGAGGATCTCGTCGATGCGGTCGATAGTGATCTGCGGCTCGAAGGACTGGCGAAACAGAAGTTGGTTGAAGGCGCCTTCAAGCTCGCGGCCGCTGCCCGTCACCGTTCTGGCGACGTGATCGAGGATCTCATCCGAAATGTCGAGCGAGGTATCGTCGATCTTGGCGGTAGCAAGGCGCAGCTTCAGCATGCCGAGGCGCATGCCGAAATCCGGCGCCGACATTTCGAGCGCCACGCCGCCGTTGAGGCGCGAACGCACCCGCGGCTCCAACGACTCCAGTTCAGACGGCGGCCGGTCGGCGGCGACCACCACCTGCTTGGCGCTGTCGAGCAGCATGTTGATGAGATGGCAGAACTCGTGCTGGATCGACTTGCCCTGCAGGAACTGCATGTCGTCGATGATCAGCAGATCGATGTCGCGCAGCTGCTCCTTCAGCGTCAGCGCATTGTTGTCGCGGATCGCGGTGGCGAAGCGCCACATGAAATATTCCGCCGTCAGGTAGACCACGCGCGATTTCGGATTGTGCCGCAGCGATTCCGCCGCGATCGCCTGCAGCAGATGCGTCTTGCCCAGGCCGACGGTCGCATGGAGAAAGAGCGGGTTGAAGCGCACCGCGCTCGACTGCGATTCCGCCACCGCCTTAGCCGCCGCGAAAGCAACACGGTTCGAAGGGCCTTCGATGAAGGAAGTGAAAGTGTAGCGCGGATCGAGCGGCGACCCCAGCACATTGTGGCGGAACTCGGTCTCCGCCGGCACGCCCTGGCGGGGCGCCGGCGTCCGCTCCACCCGACCGGCGCTCGCGGTGCCGGCGGCAAGCGCGGTCTGGGCCTGCTTGGTCATCTTGCGCGCCGGCGCGATCTCCGGCTCGACATTGTTGCGGCCCTGCCGCGTGGCGGTTCGCACGACGATCTCGATCTTGAGAAGGTCGGGATCCTCGTGCCTCCACAGTTCGGCGATAAGATCAAGGTAATGGCCGTTGATCCACGACCGCAGGAAGGCCGTCGGTACCGAGATGCGGACCATGCCGCGCGACGCCTCGGCAACCTTCATGCGGCCGAACCAGCTCGAATAGACCTCGGCTCCCAGACGCGCCTTCAATTGGGCCTTGACCCGCTCGAACTTCTGTTCAGCGTCGCTGGATGCCGCCATGTCGTCCCCTCCGACGATAGTTGCTGGGAATGGGAGTTCGCCCGCAATCTCCCCTTCGATGCCGCTCTGCATGATCAAGTTCCTTGTCTCTCGTACCCTTTTTCCGCCGGGAGTGCGCCTCCTGCACCCTGGGTCCGGCGACGTTTTTCGCTGCGCCTCTATCGCCGCCGCCGGCGATATCGTTGCAACGTTGCGCAAGGGACCTCTGCCGGCTCTCGCAAGCCGGCTTGATCATGCCAAGACAATACAACACCGCCCGGCGAAAATGCCGGCCCAACGTCGACTGCCATGTACAATTACGCCAGTCCCCTACCCGCACCGAAGAGACAAACCAAGCCGCACGCGGAATTGCTCCGCGTCATGAATTCCGCCATTTTTTGCTGGCCGATTCAGGCTGGGTTAAGGGCAGGTGCCCGTCCCTTCGATGGATGGACATTACCGAAATCGCTGTGGATAGGGCAAGGCCACGTCTAACGGATTTTTAACGAATCTGGTTACCGGAGACGTGTTCAAAGCAGGTGCCACTGCGGCCCATTTTCATAAAGCCATTGTGATTCAAACCCTTTTCCGTGGAATGTGAAAAAGGCCACACCTTCGGAAATTTTCTGAAATAATTCTCTTGACAGCTACTTGTCCCCCGCCGCTCCTCCGCGAGTTGAACAAGCTGTGGATGACCGTCTGTAAGATTTTGAAAAATATATGGATTTTGTGGCAGGCTCATCTATGGCCGTGCCCGCATCCAGCGGTCGTCGACATGAGCGATTATGTATATGCCGGCAAAACATTGGCTACTTTGAAATTCGGCCCAAGCGTCGTTGTCCGACCGTTCTTTTTAAGTACTTGCCGGCAAACGAAAAAACCCGGCCTGTGCGGCCGGGTTCAAGGATAACGGTTCTAAAGCGAAGTCGGTCAGGCCGACAGCACCTTGACCCGCTGGGCCAGTCGCGAAACCTTGCGGGAAGCCGTGTTCTTGTGAAGGACACCCTTGGTTGCGGCGCGCATCAATTCCGGCTCCGCGGCCTTGAACGCTTCGAGCGCAGCAGCCTTGTCGCCGGCGGCGAGCGCCTCTTCGACCTGGCGAACATAGGTGCGGACGCGCGATCGACGGTTCTTGTTGATCGCCGCGCGGCGGGCGATCTTGCGCGTTGCCTTTTTGGCCGAGGACGTATTGGCCATGATGCCTCTCTTCTGATCTGGTGGGCGCCAGCGGGTCGCAGGGCGCAAAAAACAAACGGGCAGCCACGGGCCGCCTCGGTTGGTGCGGCTTATAGTTCAGCTTTTCCGGCGCGTCAACGCCGCTTCGCGGTCTTTTTGGGGCTTGAAGCCGTACCGCGCTGAAACGGGTCCGCACGCCTAAAGCCGTTGTCTTTGTGCATGCCCGGCTTCTTGCCAAAGTCGCGGCACGCATTTGGCCGACAAGCCCTAGCGGTTGCTGAAATTCGGCTTCCGCTTCTCGACGAAGGCGGCCATACCCTCCTTCTGGTCATCGAGCGCAAACAGCGAGTGGAAAAGGCGGCGCTCGAAGCGCAGCCCCTCGGCAAGCGTCGTCTCGAAAGCGCGGTTGACGGCTTCCTTCGTCATCATCACCGACGGCAGGGAAAACTCGGCGATCTTCGCTGCCGCTTTCAGCGCCTCCTCGACCAGCTCGGCCGCCGGCACCACTCGCGATACCAGTCCGCAGCGCTCGGCCTCGGCAGCGTCCATCATCCGCCCGGTCAGGCACATGTCCATCGCCTTCGACTTGCCGACGAAGCGGGTCAATCGCTGCGATCCTCCCATGCCCGGCATGACGCCGAGCGTGATCTCGGGTTGGCCGAACTTTGCGTTGTCGGCTGCGATGATGAAATCGCACATCATGGCCAGCTCGCAGCCGCCGCCAAGCGCGTAGCCGGCGACCGCGGCGATGATCGGCTTGCGCGCCCGGGTGAACTCCTCCCACCCGACAAAGAAGTCTCCAGTATAGGCGTCGACAAAGGAGATCGCCTGCATTTCCTTGATGTCGGCGCCGGCCGCGAAGGCTTTTTCCGAACCCGTGAGCACCATCGCGCCGATGCCGGCATCGGCGCCGAAAGCATTCACTGCCGCCACGATCTCGGCCAGCACCCGCGAATTCAGGGCATTGAGCGCCTTCGGCCGGTTCAGCGTGATCAGCCCGACCTTGCCGCGTGTCTCCACGAGAATGGTTTCATAGGCCATGGCATCGTCTCCTCGCTTCGATTGAGGAGACCGGTCTAGCTCACCGCTGACAGGTCCGGCAATAGAAGGTCGATCGGCCGCTCTGCACGATGCGTTCGATATGGCCGCTGCAGCCCGGTTTCGGACATGGCTCGTCTTCGCGGTCATAGACCGCGAAGGAATGCTGGAAATAGCCAAGCGACCCGTCTGCCTGGACATAGTCGCGCAGCGAGGAACCGCCGGCGGCGATCGCGTCGGCGATGACCGAGCGGATGGCGGCGGCCAGGCGTTCGCATTGCTCTTTCGCTCTCTTGCCGGAGCCGGCTATGGTGCCGGCTTCGCGCAGCGGCGACAGGCCGGCGCGCCACAGCGCTTCCGACACATATATGTTGCCGAGCCCGGCGATCAGCCGCTGGTCGAGCAACGCGGCCTTGAGCGGCGATCTGCGGCCTTCGAGCAGCGAGGCGAGCAGGGGACCGTCGAGCGCATTGCCGGTCGGCTCGATGCCCAGCCCCGCCAGCATTGGATGCGTGTCCGGCGCGCCTTCGGCAAACAGCATGAAGCCGAAACGGCGCGGGTCGTTGAAGATGACGCGGGACCGCTCGCCCTTCGGGGAGTCGACATCGAATACGACGTGGTCATGCGCTGCGCTCTTCGAGCGCTCGTGATGGAAGCTGCCGGGAATTTGTCCGTTCCCATCGGTTTCGACGCGGAACGATCCCGACATGCCGAGATGGCAGATCAGCACCGGACCGTTTTCGATGTGCATCGTCAGATATTTGGCGCGCCTGCCAAGCGCCGTCACGGTCTTGCCGGCAAGCCGCTCCGAGAACCGTTCGGGAAAGGGAAAGCGAAGGTCTGGCCGTCGCGCCTCGACATTGACGAGCCGCGCCCCTTCCAGGATCGGCTGCAGCCCCCGCCGCACCGTTTCGACTTCAGGCAGTTCCGGCATGGCCGCCTATCGTCGCGAGGAAAGAGGTGCCGTGGCGGCCAGGCGCAAGCCCGAGATGATCCGCGATGGTTTCGCCGATATCGGCGAAGGTCGGCCTGAGCCCGATGTCGCCGCCCTTCAGTCCCGGCCCTATCCCGATCACCGGAACGCGTTCGCGGGTATGATCGGTGCCGCGCCAGGTGGGATCGTTGCCGTGGTCGGCGGTGAGGATGAGAAGGTCGCCCGACTTGATGCGCGACAGCGCTTCCGGCAGCCGGCGATCGAAGGCCTCGAGCGCTCCGGCATAGCCGGCGACATCGCGCCGATGGCCGAACTCGGTATCGAAATCGACGAAATTGGCAAAGACCAGATCGCCTTCGCCGGCGTCGTCCATGGCGGAGAGCGCCTTGTCGAACATCGCCATGTTGCCGCCCGCCTTGCGCACCTCCGCGATGCCGCGATGGGCGAAGATGTCGCCGATCTTGCCGACGGCGATGACCTTGCTGCCGCGCTCGGTCAGCCGGTCGAGCAAGGTCGGCTCCGGCGGCGGCACGGCATAGTCGCGGCGGTTGTGGGTGCGCTGGAAGGTGGCGCTTGTCTCGCCGACGAAGGGCCGCGCGATCACCCGCCCGATGTTGAGCGGATCGACCAGCCGGCGCACCGTCAGGCAAAGCTCGTAGAGCCGCTCCAGGCCGAAATGCGTCTCGTGCGCGGCGATTTGCAATACGGAGTCGACCGATGTGTAACAGATGGGCTTGCCGGTCCGGATGTGTTCCTCGCCGAAGCGCTCGATGATCTCGGTTCCTGGCGCATGGCAATCGCCGAGGATGCCCGGCACCTTGCCTTCGCGGATGATCGCGCCGGTCAGCTCGGCCGGGAAGGCGGGCACGGTGTCGGGAAAATAACCCCAGTCGAAACGCACGGGCAGGCCGGCAATCTCCCAATGGCCCGACGGCGTGTCCTTGCCGCTAGAGACCTCCTGGGCAGCGCCATGGAACGACGCGGCAAGCAGCGGCGCGTCGAGGTCGACCGTCAGCCCGGTTGCCGTCTTGGCCGCGCGGGCAAGCCCGAGCGATATCATGTTGGGGACGGCGAGCGGTCCGCTGCGCAGGCCTCCATGATCCGCGCGGCCCTCGGCGCAAGTCTGCGCGATGTGTCCGAATGTGTCGGCGCCGGCATCGCCGTAGCGTTCGGCATCGGCCGCTCCGCCGATGCCGAAAGAATCGAGAACGAATAGGAAAGCCCGCGCCATAGGGGTGCCATCGTGCCAATCTAACCAGCCAGACATAGAGTTCCGCAGCGGCGTTGGCAAATCGGATGCCAGACCGCAACGGCTTGGTGCAAAGTGGTGCGGATCGAGGGAATGCGGCAAGGATGGGCATGGGCGCAAAATCGGCGGCAAGCCAGGCATTGAGGACCTGCGCGGCGGCTCTCGCGGTGCTCTCCGCGGCCCCGCCGGCGCATGCCGACTGGCGCGACGACATCGGCACGTTTCGCATAGGAATCGTCGCCGAGCCCGGAGGAGGCAACACGGTACCTGGTCTGGCCCGCTTGACGGATGCCTATACGAACGCTCTCGGCATGAAGGTCGAGTTCGTGGTTGCTCGCGACTATGCGGCATTGATCGAGGCTCAGGCGAGCGGCCGCATACAGTATGCGGTCTATTCGGCGCTCGCCTATGCTACGGCTTCGGAGCGCTGCGGCTGTGTCGAGCCGCTGGTGGCACCTGTCGATGCCGATGGAGCCGCCGGCGTCCGTTCCGTGCTGGTGACGCGCGACGGCAAAGTGCCGGGCCTCACAGCGATCGCCTCGCATCGGATCGCCATCGCGCCCGCCGACAATGTCGCCGGTTCTCTCCTGCCGCTGACCGGACTGGCCGGCGAAGGGGTGCAGATCGCGCAGGATTCACCTTTCCTGGCGCGCGCCTCGTCGGCCACCGCGGCCGAGGCGATGCTCGGCGACGGCGAAGCCGACGGCCTGTTCGGCTGGGAGCCTGTCGGCGCCGACGGCCAGCCTACCGACACGGGGGGCACCATCCTGCGGCTTGCGGCCGCCGGCGTCCCGAAGACGTCGCTTCGGGTGCTGTGGAGCTCGGCTCCGCTGCGATATGGGCCTCATGCGGTGCGCAGCGATCTCGACGCCGAAGCCAAGCGCCGGCTGGCCGTGTTTCTGACCAATCTCAAGTCGCTGACTCCGGACGTCTACGATCTTCTGGAGCCGACGCACTCCGGCGGCTTCGAACTGGCCGTATCAAAGGACTACGCAACGGCCCTGGCCATCGTGCGGCGGGAAACTCGCGGGGATTAGTCCGTCAGCAGTCGGTGCAAGGAACCGTAGGACCGCGGCGCGGTCTCAGATAGTACGTTTCGCCCATCGATATGTTGTTGAAGGCCGAGGTCAATCCAAGCGTCGACGAACTGTCGGCTGACCAGGTGATGATCGGCTTATAGCCGAGGTCGCTTTCCACCCGAACAAGGAAGGTGTTGCGGATATTCAGCGTTGGCGGAACGGTGGTGGGGCTGGTCTTCGCCGCGTCGGCGCTATAGGTGGTGCCCACTAGCTTGCGTGACCAGGCCACCGTCGCCTTGGGCGATGCCTCGTCGGAGATCTGGATCCCGGTGATGATGATTGTCGGCGTGGAGCGGTTGTAGGGCTGCAGCGTCGAGGTGCCGATCTTCATGATCGCGTCGAGATCGGCTTTCGTGACGCTGGTCTGCTGCGTGACGAGATCCGCCACCATGCTGCCGATGCGGCTGACCTTCTTGCTGGTCTCGATGGCCTGCGAGGCTTCCATCGTGATGAAGTACATGATGAGCAGCACCGGCACGATGAACGCGAACTCGATTGCCGCGACGCCGCGGCGATCGAGGCAAAACCGTGCCGCCTTCGTCACGAAAGCCGAAACTCGCCGCTGTGCCCCCGCACGGTACATATCCTACCCCCACACCGCCGTAAGTCTCGGCCGGCCGCAATCTTGAAGCATGTCTCCCGAAGTGGACCCGGTTTCGGGAGACATGCCGAAAATCAAAAAGCCAAAGCAGGTTGCCTCACGCGACCTGCTTCAGTCGTCGAATGGTTCGTTCTGCCAGGTCACCGATGCGAAGTGCAGCGTCTTGCCGCCATTCAGATTGGCCATCTGTTTAGCCAGGAAATCGGTGATCACCGGCCATTTGTAGAAAACCCGCAGCATGTTCTTCGATTCCGCCAGCCCCGGCGACACCGTGAAAGTCGTCGAGCTCGTGCCTGTCAGCACGATTTCGCCGTTCTGGATCTTGAAGCCCGCCGCTGCGGCGTCGGCGAAGGTCGGATATTCGCGCAGGTCCACCAACAGGGAAGCATTTGACCCGGAACCGGGGCAGTTCGTGGCGACCATGATCTCCAGCCTGTCGCAGATCAGCGTCTTGATCGAGGCGTCGGTGACGTTGGCCTTCTTGAGCTGGCCCGTTCGCAGCTGGCGCGCGATATCATCGGTGGCGTTGGCCATCACTTCCTGGCCGGCGAACGAGATGCAGCTCTCCAGGATGGCGAAAACGAGCAAGGCGAACGGCATGGCCAGCATTGCGAATTCCAATGCCGTGCTGCCGCGCCTGTCGCTGAAGAAATCGGGGCGTGGCTGTGCCTCGGCCTTGCCGTCCATTCCGCCCTTGGGCGCCGGATCCCTGCTCATGTTCCGTTCCTGCCGATTCCTTGCAATGTCGGCTGCAACCTATCGGCCACCCATTGAGGTCCGGTTTGGATCAGCGTTAAACTCGGTGCGCGGCCCTTAACCCGCTGTTAACCTGCGGGCGCTTGCGCCCTAAGCTCAGCGGGCTGCGTTCATTTCGGTTTCGGACGTTTTCTCAGCCTCGCTCTTGTACGAGCTTTCGCAATAGGGCGTGCAGGACATGGTCTGGACTTCGGCGCGTCGATAGATGCGCACCGAGGACGCGGCTTGTCGGACGACCGTCACCTGCTCATCGATGATCGGGCTGCCATCGGAATCGAGCACGACCAGATTGGTCACGCCGAAACCCTTGCCGGTCAGAACGACCGTCGAGGCGTCCTGCACGGCGGCATCGGCGATGGCCGGATTGCCGACGACAATCGTATCGGCCGCGCGCGACAACTTGACGATCTTTGCTTGATTCATGGTGACCTCGATGCCGGCTCCGGCGCTGGCCGGCATGACGGATGCGGCGACAGCCAACAGCGCGACGACTGAAAATGGCGATCTCGACGAGGTCATTGAAGCGCTCCGGAGCGGCAGACTGTTCAACGGAACATGAACGAAATTGGTGAACCGACGGTTAAGCGCCGCATGGCCGCGATAGGGATTGGCCGGCTCGGCGGTCTTAAGCCGAGAGCATACGCTGTTTTAGCGAAATCGCGGATGGGCCGGATCTCTACGCTTTTCCTGCCCGCCGCTCCGCCTCTGGAGGTTTAGGCCACGGTTAACCAAGCAACGGGATCGCCTCCGGAAAGGAATCGGTAAGGGTATTTATTAAGCCGATCGAAAGGGCTTCCTCCTAGATTTGGCACATCCGATCAACCGGCAAGAGAAGTTGACGGAAGTGCTGTAACACGTGGAGTAGGAGCTCTCGAATGTCTAACCTCATCGCACGTTTCGTGAAGGACGAATCCGGCGCGACCGCCATCGAATACGGTCTGATCGCCGCCCTCATCGCGCTCGCCATCATGGTCGGCGCCGGCCAGCTCGGCAATGCCCTGGATGCCAAGTTCAAACACATCGCCAGCGTGGTTTCGACCTCGAATTAACCTAGCTAGCTCATTGTCTTGGAAAGAAGGGCCGCTCTGCGCGGCCCTTTCTTCTTCTGTATTTCTACCTCGCGTGAAGACTTTGACCGTTTGTCGTTATCGATCGTTAATGAGGCATGTCTAACCTCAAGCGGAAGTTCCACCCCAGGCGCCACCTCCATGCTTGAAGCCGTAATCCTCGTCGTCTTTCCTTTCTGCATGCTGTTTGCAGCGATCTCCGACGTGCTTTCGATGACGATCGCCAACCGCGTGCCGGTGCTGCTCGTGGCGGCTTTCGCTCTGGTCGCTCCGTTGACCGGGATGGACTGGGCCGCCTATGGCGGGCATTTCGCAGCCGGTGCCCTGGTGCTGGCCGCGACGTTCGGACTGTTCGCGCTCGGCGGCATGGGCGGCGGCGATGCCAAGCTGCTGGCCGCGACCGCCGTATGGATGGGGCTCAACATCAATCTCATCGGCTACCTAGTCACCTCGACATTGATCGGCGGCCTGCTGACGGTTGCCATTCTGGCCTACCGGAAATCGCCATTTGCGGTTTACACCGGTCACAACCGTTTTCTGCGCCATTTCGCCGACGAGAGCGCAGGCATTCCTTATGGCGTCGCGCTTGGTCTCGGCGGGCTCCTCACCTTTCCGGATTCTCCGCTGATGGTCTGGGCGCTCGACAGGCTCACCGCCTAAAGCATATGGCCATCTTCAGATGCGCTCAGCTCCCCTTGGGAGTTTGGCTTTACTTGCCCTGTCCCGAAACGATTCCCGCCTTCGGAAGATCCGTTTCTGTGACAAGATTCTCGCGGCCTTGACTGCCTTTTTTGTTAACGGCAAGCGGTTCGATCCAATTTGAGTAAACGTTAAATTAATCACGATCGTAAGCATTGCATTAACCTTGTTTTGACGATTGCGGCTGCAAAGTCCGGCTTGGCGAGGTGGTTTGCCTTGAGGCGAAGGGTCCGGACGAATGCCAGCATCCCGACTGATTATTCTGAGCGTGGCCGTGGCCGCGGCGGGTGGCGCGGGTTATGTCGCGAAGAACATGGTAGTCCCGCCGCCGGCTCAAGTCGTCGTCAACGCTCCCAAGCAGCCGGCGATCGCGCTGCAGGACGTGCTGGCGCTTTCCGGCGATGTCGCAATGGGCAGCCAGCTCGGTGACAACATCAGGTGGGAGCAGTGGCCGGCGAGCGGCATCAACGTCAATTTCATCACCCGTGCGGCCGAACCGGACGCAGTCGAAAAGCTGAAGGGTTCGGTGGCGCGTGTAGCCATGTATGCCGGTGAGCCGTTGCGGCGCTCCAAGCTGGTCGGCGAGGGGCAGAGCTTCATGTCCTCGATCCTGCCGTCCGGCATGCGCGCTGTCGCGACCGCCATATCGGCCGATACGTCCGCCGGCGGCTTCATCCTGCCCAATGACTTCGTCGACGTCATCATGACCCGGCGCGCCGATGCCAGCAATGGCGGCAGCGGCTTCAATACCGAGACCATCCTGAAGAACATCCGTGTCCTGGCCATCGACCAGACCATCCAGGTGGATGAGGAGGGCAAGAAGACCAGGGTCGGCCAGACCGCGACGCTGGAGCTCACGCCGCAGCAGGCGGAGATCATCACGGTGGCGCAGCAGATGGCGGACCGCCTGACGCTGGCGCTGCGTTCGATCACCGACACGAATGAGAAGAACCTGGGCGAGGCCGACTATCTGGTGAACGGCAATGGCCGGCGCGGCACGGTGCGGTTGATCAAGTCGGGCCAGGTTTCCGAAGTGGGAGCAAGGAAATGAGGCTAATCGGCAAACTGCCCGTCATCGCGGCGGCCGCAATCGGCCTGTTCCTGATCGGCACCAATGCGCCTGGGCTCGTCGAGGCAAAAGCCGCGAACAGGGCGGCGGGTGTGACGGCCTCGGCTGCCTCGCAGCGTGTCAAGCTCGGCCTCAACAAGTCGGTGGTCATCGACCTGCCGAGCGACGCCTACGACATACTCGTCGCCAATCCCGCGGTCGCCGACGCAGTGACGCGCACGGCGCGCCGCATCTATCTGTTCGGCAAGGCGGTCGGCGAAACCAACATCTTCGTCTTCGGCCCCAACGGCGAGCAGATCGCCAGTCTTGACCTGGCGGTCGAACGCGACGTGGCCGGGCTGGAAGACTATCTCAAGCGCTTCCTCCCGACGTCGCAGATCAAGGTCGAGCTGCTGAACGACAACGTGATTCTCACCGGCAATGTCGATACACCGCTCGACGCCAAGCGCGCCGTCGACCTGGCCACCATCTTCGTCTCGGGCGGTGAAGCGACGACCGGCCAATATTCACAGACGGCCGCCGGCGGGTCCGCCAACGGCGGCGTCGACATCAACAATCCCGACCAGGAGCGCCGGGTTTCCAAGATCGTCAATCTGCTGCAGATCATCGGCGACGATCAGGTGACGCTGAAGGTGACGGTGGCCGAAGTCAGCCGCTCGGTGATGAAGCAGCTCGGCGTCAACATGATGGCCAGCGGCGGCAGCAACGGCATCTCCTGGGGCGCGCTCAGCGACCCTTACGCTGGTCTCGGTAAGCCGCTGTCGAACGCGGGCCTAGGGATCAGTGCGTCCGGGCTGCAGTCCTATATCAACGCAATGGAGCAGTCGGGGGTCATGAAGACCTTGGCCGAGCCGACCTTGACCGCCGTGTCCGGGGAGAAGGCGACCTTCAAGGTCGGCGGCGAATACAATATGGTGACCAATGTTACCGCCAACGTCTCCAACGACAACCAGACCGGCCTGAAGAACTATCAGGTCGAGAAGATCGAATACGGCATCGGATTGGAGTTTCAGCCGGTGGTGCTGTCACCCGGCCGCATCAGCCTGAAGGTGAGAACGTCGGTTTCCGAACCGACAACCGAGGGCTCCGTGTCGGCATCCACGGATAACAGCAGCATCGGCATGAACGCTTTGTCGCTCCGCAAACGCCTGGCCGATACGACGGTGGAACTGCCTTCCGGCGGCTCGATGATGATCGCAGGCCTTGTGCGCGACGACGTCAGGCAGGCCGTCGTTGGATTGCCCGGACTGACCAAGATTCCGGTGCTCGGCGCGCTCTTCCGCAGCCGCGACTTCGTGCGCAACGAAAGCGAGCTCGTCATCATCATCACGCCCTATCTGGCGCGGCCCGTGGCGCGCAACGAATTGGCCAAGCCCGACGATAATTTCAATGCGCCGAGCGACGGCGCCGGCATGTTCCTCGGTCGCGTCAATCGCGTCTACGGCACCATGCAGACCGATAGGCCACCTGGCCGTTACCACGGCGTTGTCGGCTTCATCTACAAGTGAGCGGGAAAGCGGACATGTCCAACTCAACATCGAAGGCCATGACGATCGCAGCGGCACAATCGGGCCGCGGACGATTCCGCGGGTCGGCTCCGGTCCTGGCGATCGCCCTTGCGGCGTCGCTCACCGGATGCGCCAACTTCCATCGCGACAGCGTGACAGTGGGCTCCATTCCGGACGACTACCGCACCAATCATCCGATCGTTATCGCCGAGAAGAACCAGAAGATCGACCTCCCGGTCGGCGCCGGTGATCGCGGCATGACGGCTTCGCAGCGCGACACTCTGCTCGGCTTCCTCGACGGCTACGACAGGAGCGCCGCGCCGGCGCTGACGATCGCGGCCCCGGTGGGTTCCGCGAACCAGGCCGCCGCCCAGGCCGCGAGCCGCGATTTCGCCAGACTTGCGATGGCCGCAGGCGTCAAGCGCAACAATATCATCATGACCTCCTATCAGTCGGCCGTGCCCGAGGCTTCGGCGCCGGTCCGCGTGGCCTTCGTGGCGGTGAGGGCACAGACCGACAAATGCGGGCGTTGGCCCGAGGATCTGACCGAGACTTCCGAGAACAAGCACTACGCCGATTTCGGGTGCTCCTATCAGAACAACCTCGCCGCCCAGATGGCCAATCCCAACGATCTGCTCGGGCCACGCAAGCAGTCCGACATCGATGCCGAAAATCGCGGCGCGGTGATCGACGTCTATCGGGCGAGAGGCATTTCGGATGAGTTCCTCGGCAATTCGGAAGTGACTTACTGAGCCCGCGGCGGATCACGGAAAGAGCATGACGATGAGCAATCTTGCCTACGACACGCCTGCGGATACCGGCGATCTTTCGCAACAGGACATCGCCGCCATGCAGGCGCTGCGCCCGGTGCCGCGCATCTCGATCCAGGCTTTTTGCGAGACCGAAGGCGTCGCAAATCCGATCGGGCGCGCCGGCGAGGATCGTCGCATGGCCAAGGCCCATCTCAAGGTCCATATGGGCGGCATCGCCACCGCGATCGAATTCTACCAGTCGGCGCCGACGCCAAACCTGATCCTGCTGGAATCGCGCAGCGAGCCGAAACAGCTGCTGGAGCAGCTCGCTCAGCTCGCCGAATATTGCGATCCGACCTCGAAGGTCGTGGTCATCGGCCATTACAACGATGTCGGACTCTACCGGGAGCTTATCCGTTCGGGCATTTCCGAATATGTCATCGCGCCGGTCTCGATGACCGATATCGTCAGCGTCGTCTCGTCGATCTTCGTCGATCCCGAGTCCGATCCGATCGGCCGCTCCATCGCCTTCATCGGCGCCAAGGGCGGTGTCGGATCCTCGACGATCGCCCACAACGTCGCCTGGGCGATGTCGTCCTTGTTCAAGTCCGAAGTCGTCGTCGCCGATCTCGATCTCGCCTTCGGCACCGCCAACATCAACTTCGACCGGGACCCCGCGCAGGGCATCGCCGAGGCGGTGTTTTCGCCCGAGCGCGTCGATGAGGTCTATCTCGACCGGCTGCTCGCGCAATGCGCCGAGCATTTGTCGCTGCTGGCGGCACCGTCCACGCTCGAGCGCGTCTATGATTTCGATCCGGACGCCTTCTCCCAGGTCATCGAAACGGCGCAGCGCAGCGCGCCCTTGCTCGTGCTCGACGTCCCTCACGTCTGGAGCGGTTGGACCAAGAGCACGCTGATCAAGGCCGACGAGATCGTCATCACGGCCACGCCGGAACTCGCCAATCTGCGCAACACCAAGAATATGGTCGACATGCTGAAGCGGCTGCGTCCGAACGATCCGCCGCCGAAGCTGATCATCAATCAGGCGGGCGTTCCCAAACGACCGGAGATCGCGGCATCGGATTTTTCCGAACCGCTCGGCATCACGCCGATGGCGGTGATCAATTTCGAGCCGCTGCTGTTCGGCAACGCCGCCAACAATGGCCGCATGCTCGGCGAGATGGATGCCAAGAGTCCGGTCGTCGGCACGATCAACGAAATAGCGCATGTGCTGACAGGGCGCAGCGAGATCAAGGCGAAGAAGAAGGCAAGCCTTGGCGCCATCCTCGGCAAGCTTTCACGCAGCAAGAAATGACGCTCGCTAAGCGGCATCGGGTAGTCGATCATGTTTGGTAAAAGAGGCACAGACGACGGCAGCCGGGCAGCTCCCGAATTCCGTCCGCCAGCACCTCCTCCGGCCGCTCCCGCTCCGGCTGGGACGATCGCTGTCGATCGGCCGGCCGCGCCCGCGCCGAGCACGCCCGCCGCGTCCCCCGTTCGCCGTCCGGTGGAGGCGCCGCCGATGGCGCCCGAGCCGCCGAAAAGGGTCCAGCGCGAGCGCGGCGAAACCTATTATGACACCAAGAGCCAGGTGTTTTCCGCGCTCATCGACACGATCGATCTTTCGCAGCTCGCCAAGCTCGATCCGGAAAGCGCGCGCGAGGAAATCCGCGACATCGTCAACGACATCATCGCGATCAAGAATTTCGCGATGTCGATCTCCGAGCAGGAAGAGCTGCTCGAGGATATCTGCAACGACGTGCTCGGCTATGGGCCGCTGGAGCCGCTGCTCGCGCGCGACGACATCGCCGACATCATGGTCAACGGTTCAAAGAACGTCTACATCGAAGTCAACGGCAAGGTCGAACCGACCAGCATTCGCTTCCGCGACAACCAGCAGCTGCTCAACATCTGCCAGCGCATCGTCAGCCAGGTCGGCCGTCGCGTCGACGAATCGAGCCCTATTTGCGACGCGCGCCTTCCCGACGGCTCGCGCGTCAACGTGATCGCGCCGCCGCTGTCGCTTGATGGCACCGCGCTAACCATCCGCAAGTTCAAGAAGGACAAGCTGACGCTCGACCAGCTGGTCAAGTTCGGCGCCATCTCGCCGCAAGGCGCTGAGATCCTGAAGATCATCGGCCGCGTCCGTTGCAACGTCGTCATCTCGGGCGGTACCGGCTCGGGCAAGACGACGCTGCTCAACTGCCTGACCAACTACATCGATCGCGAGGAGCGGGTCATCACCTGCGAGGACTCGGCCGAGCTGCAGCTGCAGCAGCCGCATGTGGTCCGTCTCGAAACCAGGCCGCCCAATCTCGAAGGCGAGGGCGAGGTGACCATGCGCGACCTGGTCAAGAACTGCCTGCGCATGCGGCCCGAGCGGATCATCGTCGGCGAGGTGCGCGGACCGGAAGTATTCGACCTTCTGCAGGCGATGAACACCGGCCATGACGGCTCGATGGGAACGATCCACTCCAACAGCCCGCGCGAATGTCTGAACCGTATTGAATCGATGATCGCCATGGGCGGCTATTCGCTGCCGCAGAGGACGGTGCGCGAGATCGTCGTCGGCTCGGTCGACGTGATCATTCAGGCGGCTCGCCTGCGCGACGGCTCGCGCCGCATCACCCACATCACCGAGGTGATCGGCATGGAAGGCGACGTCGTCATCACCCAGGACCTCGTCCTCTACAACATCAAGGGCGAGGACGCGAGCGGCCGTCTGATCGGCGAGCATGTCTCCACCGGCATCGGCCGGCCGCATTTCTGGGATCGTGCCCGCTACTATGGCGAGGAGCAGCGCCTCGCCAACGCGCTCGAGGCCATGGAGAAACGCGCTGACTAGAGCAATTCCAGGGAAGGTGCGTAGCGGTTTTCCGTCCGGAATTGCGTAAAAACAAATACTTAGAGCGGGTCAGCGCTTTTATCAAAAGCTGAACCGCTCTAGTGCATCTGGAGGTGTAGGGGCCCCGGTCGATGTTCGGAATTGACACCACGGTTCTGGCTTTCGTCGTGCTCGCGGGCCTCAGCGCTGGCGCGATAGCCTATGCTTTCCTGTTCAAGCGCATCGATAACGAAAAGCAGGCCGGCAAGCGGCTTGAAACGATCAAGACGGCCGAGACCGACCGATCGGTGGTGAAGGCTACGCGCGACCGCGCCGCGGAAGCGGTCAGACGGCGCAAGACGCTTCAGGATTCGCTCAAGCAGCTCGATGAAAAGCAGAAAACCAATGACCGCAACGTCAAGAAACCGCCGCTGAGGGCCCAGATCCGCCAGGCCGGCATGACCGTCTCCCTCGAGCGCTTCTACATCTACTCGGTGATCTGCGGCATCGTGCTTACGATCCTCGCCTTTCTTGCCGGCGCGCCGTTGCTGGTCCTGCCCGGCGCTCTCTTGGCCGGAGCCCTCGGCCTGCCGCGCTGGTTCGTCTCGTTTCGTCGCGCGCGCCGGGTGAAGGCCTTCCTGGAGGAATTCCCGAATGCCCTCGACATCATCGTGCGCGCGGTGAAGTCCGGTCTGCCGCTCAACGACGCGATCCGCCTGATCGCCAATGAATCCCCGGAGCCGGTCCGCTCCGAATTCCGCCGTATCGTCGATTCCCAGCAGATGGGTATGTCGATCCCCGACGCCACCATGCGCATGTCCGAGACCATGCCATGCACCGAGGCCGGCTTCTTCGGCATCGTCATCCAGATCCAGTCGCAGGCCGGCGGCAATCTCTCCGAAGCGCTGGGCAACCTTTCGCGCGTGCTGCGCGACCGCAAGAAGATGAAGGCCAAGGTACAGGCGCTGTCGATGGAAGCAAAGGCATCCGCCGTCATCATCGGCGCCCTGCCGTTCGTCGTCGCCTTTCTCGTCTATCTGACAAGTCCGAACTACATCATGCCGCTATTCACCACCAGCGTCGGCAATCTGATCCTCGGCTGCTCCGGCGTCTGGATGTCGATCGGCATCCTGGTGATGCGCAAGATGATGAACTTCGAAGTCTAGGGACGCGGATCCAATGACAGACCAGGTCGTCAAGACGCTAACCGATCCTTCGTTTCTTATCGCGCTCCTGGTCGGCATCGCGGTTTTTGCGACCGTCTTCACGCTCATGCCAGCGCTTGGCGGCAATCAGCTCAAGGCGCGCATGAAAACGGTGGCGCTCGAGCGGGATGAGCTGCGCGCAAAGCAGCGTCAGCGGCTCGCCAATGAAGCCGACCGCCGCCGCAAGGGTCTGCGCGAGGAACAGTCGATCGGCATGCGCAACATCGTCGAACGGCTGGATCTCAAGCGCGCGCTTGCCGACGAAGGCACGCTGCAGAAGCTGAAAGTCGCGGGCTTCCGCGGCCAGAATCCGCTGACGCGCTTCCTGTTCTTTCGTCTGATCCTGCCCTTTGTCGGATTCGCGCTCGCGGCGATCTATCTGTTCCTTCTCGGCGGTCTGGCGCAGCAGCCTGCCTTCATCAAGCTGTTCGTCTGCATTCTTGTCGCCTATGGCGGCTTCTATGCGCCGATCCTCTACGTCAACAACCGCGCCACCAAACGCAAGCAGTCGATCCAACTGGCGTGGCCGGACGCGCTCGACCTGATGTTGATCTGCGTCGAATCCGGCATGTCGGTGGAAGCAGCGCTTCGCAAGGTTGCCGACGAGATCGGTACTCAGTCCGTCGCCCTCGCCGAGGAATTCGTGCTCACCAATGCCGAGCTCTCCTATCTGCAGGACCGCAGGGTCGCTTACGAGAACCTGGCAAGCCGCACCGGTCTGGATTCGGTGAAGGCGGTGACTCAGGCCCTGGTCCAGGCGGAGCGCTACGGCACGCCGGTGGCGCATGCGCTGCGCGTGCTCGCCTCAGAAAGCCGCGACATGCGTATGAATGCGGCCGAAAAGAAGGCCGCAGCACTGCCGCCCAAGCTCACCGTGCCGATGATCCTCTTCTTCCTGCCGGTTCTGTTCGCCATCATCCTAGGGCCGGCCGGCATCCAGGTCAGCCAGCGCGGCATCTTCGGCGATCAGCACAATTCCAGCAGCCAATAGGCGAAGCCGTTGAAGTCATAACAAAAGCCGCGTGGCAGGCGCCGCGCGGCTATGCTGTCTGGCCTAACCTTGTGCAATTCCAGGAAAAGTGTGTAACGGTTTTCCATCCGGAATTACGGAAAAAACAAACAGCCAGAGCAGTTCGCGGTTTCCGTAAACGGTGACCTCTCTAGGTGCCGGGCGGTCAGTTCGTCGCGACCTTCGCCTTGCCCTTGTCCTTATCCTTGAGCTGGCTCCAGGCATTCTGCTGCGCAAGCATCTGGCGCAGATAGGCGATGTTGGCCTGTGCCTGCTCCGGCGAAAGCTCCTGCGAGGCGATTTTTTCGGCCTCGTCGAAACGACCCTGCAGGCCGACGACCAGCGCCAGGTTCTGCCGCACCCGGCTGTCGGCGTTGGGTTGCTGCGCGGCCGAGCGCATATAGGTCTCGGCGGTGCGCAGATCCCCCTCCAGCACATAGGACATGCCGAGATTGGAAAGGATCGAGGGTTCGTTCGGCTTGAGCTCGAGCGCCTTCCGGTAGTCCTGACGTGCCTCGTCCCGCTGCCCCATCTGGTCGAGGATGGCGGCTTCCGCCGAAACCAGGCGCCAGTCCGGATATTCCGGCGTCTGCGCGCGGCGCACCGCATCGAGCGCCTGCTCGAACTGCCCGTTGGCGGCAAGCGCCTTGCCGTAGGCGGCGAGCACGTCGCGGTCCTTGGGGTAGGCTATCGCGAGCTTGCGCATCACCGCCAGCGACTGGTCGGCGTCGCCATCCATCTGCAGCGCCGCGGCATAGTTGGTGGCGATGCGTTTGTCATTCGGGTTCCGGGCGTAGGATTCGCCGAGCCTGGTCGTGGCGCTGTGCAGTTCGCTGGCCGACATCGTTTCCAGCGGGCGGTTGTCGGAGCGGGAAATGGAGCCGGTCGTGAACTTGCTGGTGCTGCCGCAGCCGGCCACGCTGGCCGCCAGCACCGCCAGCAATGCCGTGGTGACCAGACGCTTGCTTGTGAAGGTCAACGCTTTGATCGGCATCGGCGCCTGTCTCCATTCCTGCGCGGCCATTAAGCTGGCCGTCTTCCCTCCCACAGAAATATTCTGTTAACCCTAACGGATCGTTAAGAAGCCGACTCGCCGTGCCGGCCGGAGACCATCGAATGCCTGTCGAACTCGTTGACCAGAAACCGGAAGCAGCCTTGCCAGTCTACCTGGTGGGAAAGGATGGCCTCGACGGCACTGGCCTTCCCCCTTCCGTTATCGCCTGGGCACGGGCCAACGGCTTTTCCGGCGAGGCGGGCCGCACGCTCGTTCTGCCGGCAGAAGGTGGCGGTCTCGCCGGCGCGCTGTTCGGTACAGGCGACGGCGAGAGCCAGCTTGCCGTGGGCGCCCTGGCGCGGTCGCTGCCCGAGGGCGAATGGCATTTCGCCCAGGATTTGCCAGCGCCCGATCTTGCGGCGCTGGCCGTCGTCCTCGGCGGCTACGCATTCACCCGCTACGGCAAGAAACCCGGCAGGGCGTTGCGCTTGGCGCTGCCCTCGGGCGCCGACGGCGCGCATGTGCGCCGCACCGCTGAGGCTATGTTCCTGACGCGGGACCTCGTCAACACGCCGACCAGCGACATGGGGCCGGATGAGCTGGAGGAGGCTGTCCAGGGGTTGGCAGCCGGGCACGGCGCCGACGTTTCCGTCGTCAAGGGTGACGATCTCCTGGCGCGGAATTTCCCGATGATCCATGCCGTCGGCCGCGCCTCGGCCGGCGCGCCGCGGCTGATTGACATGACCTGGGGCCCGAGCGACGCGCCGAAGGTGACGCTGGTCGGCAAGGGCGTCTGCTTCGACACCGGCGGCCTCGACATCAAGCCGTCGTCGGGCATGCTGCTGATGAAGAAAGACATGGGGGGCGCCGCCAACGTGCTGGGTCTCGCCTCGATGATCATGGCGGCGAAACGGAATGTGCGGCTGCGCGTCCTGATCCCTGCGGTCGAGAATTCGATCGCCGGCAATGCCTTCCGGCCTGGCGACGTGCTGAGGAGCCGCAAGGGCATAACGGTGGAGATCGGCAACACCGATGCTGAAGGCCGGCTGGTGCTGGCCGACGCTCTGGCGCTTGCCGACGAGGAAAGGCCGGCCCTGCTGTTCGACATGGCGACCTTGACCGGAGCGGCCCGTGTTGCGCTCGGCCCCGATCTGCCGCCCTTCTATACCGGCGACGAGGCACTGGCGTCCGACCTGGCTGCGGCTGCGCTTGCTGTCGAGGATCCGCTGTGGCGCATGCCGCTGTGGCGTCCCTATGACGCGAAGCTTTCCTCGAAGATCGCCGACGTCAACAATGTCACGACGGACGGCTTCGCCGGATCGATCACGGCGGCGCTGTTCCTCAAGCGCTTTGTCGAGAAGACGCCCGGATGGGCGCATTTCGACATTTTTGCCTGGAACCCGAATGACCGCCCGCACGGCCTGACGGGGGGCGAGGCGCAAGGCATTCGCGCGCTGGAGCGAGTGATCTCGAAGCGCTTCGGGTGAGTGTGACGAGAAAACTGGCAAAAGCCGCCGTGGACTGAAACGGAAGCGAAACAATTTGCCGTCATGCTTGGCAAATGTCGATCTCGATGCGCCCGAGCCAGGCCTTGCGACTGTGGCAGCAGGTATTGCTGTCGCAGGTGCGCGACGACGCGCCCGACCTCACCATGCGCCAGACCGCCATCCTGCTCACCATCTACCTCGATCCGCCGCCGCATACGGTGCGCGGGCTGGCCGCGAGGCTCAACGTCACCAAGCCGGTCATTACCCGCGCGCTCGACACGATGGGCGCGCTGAAGCTGGTTTCGCGCCACCGCGACGAGCTCGACAAGCGCAATGTGCTGATCCGGCGCACGGTGGAGGGCGCGCTCTTTGTCGAGCGCTTCGGCGATGGTATCGTCGCAAAGGCGCATGAGCTGCCCATCTGACCGACAACTCGTCTGTCTGACCGATAAACTCATTTGACTGGACTACCGATTTGACCGCCAGGGATGCCCGCCTTCACGCCTTTCGTTCCGATCTCGCCGATGCCAGGCTGAAGGGGGAAGTCGCCGCCGATCGCTTTGTCGCCGGCCGCCCGGCGCGGATCACCACCGCCGTCGCCGACCTGCGCAAGGCGCCGCGCCCCGATGCCGGCATCAACACGCAGGCGCTGTTCGGCGACGACGTGCTGGTCTTCGAGGTTGCGGAAGGCTGGGCCTGGGTGCAGGCCGAGCGCGACGGCTATGTCGGCTATGCCGCCGACAATGTACTCGGCGCACGTGAGCATGCGCCCACCCACATCGTCTCCGTGCCGCGCACCTTCCTCTATCCCGGACCGGACCTGCGCTTCCCGATCGGCGGGCAACTGTCGATGGGCTCCGCGGTGACGGTGACGGGTTCCGCCGAAACGCGCGGCACGCACTACGCGCTGCTGCCATCCGGCCAGACCGTCATTGCCCGCCATCTGCGGCCGCTCGCCGAGGTTGCAGACGACTTTGTGACGGTCGCCGAAAGCTTCCTCGGCACGCCATACCTCTGGGGCGGCGTCTCCGGCTTCGGCATCGACTGCTCCGGCCTCGTGCAACTGTCGATGCGCATGGCCGGCAAGGATGTGCTCCGCGATTCCGACATGCAGGCGGCATCGATCGGGACGCCGCTCGAGCCGGGCACTGAGTATTCCGGGCTGCAGCGCGGCGACCTCGTCTTCTGGAAGGGCCACGTCGCGATCATGACCGACGCGAAGGACATGATCCACGCCAATGGCCACACGATGCTGGTCTCGCGCGAAGGGCTGAAGGATGCCGTCGAGCGGATCGGCTATCTCTATGGCGGCCCGACCGGGTTCCGCAGGCCTTAGCGCCGCCCTAACCTCTCCCCATGGGAGAGAAGTCGGATTGCCCCGATTTGCTCTTCGCAAGTCGGTTGGCAAGTAGCGCCAAGCTGGATCACCCTCATTAGTCTCGGCGCTGCGCGCCGGGCCACCTTTCTCCCACACGGGGAGAGGGGAAGAATGATCCCCTTTTGTTCCGATTTTCCTTGGCGATCGCTTGCCAGCGCGCTACCTCTTTGCGGGTGACAGAGCAGCCGCGCCTTGCCGAACAGAATGTCGCCGTCCTTCTCGCCGAGCCGTTCGTAAAATGGTTCGCTGCAAAAGGCTGGTCGCCGCGCGCCCACCAGCTCGAACTGCTGGCGAAGGCTCAAGCCGGTCAATCGGCGCTACTGATCGCGCCGACCGGCGCCGGCAAGACGCTGGCCGGATTCCTGCCCTCGCTGACCGAGCTCGCCAAACGTCCGCGGCGCAAGCCTGGTGGGGCGCATCGTGGCATCCACACGCTCTACATCTCGCCGCTCAAGGCGCTGGCCGTCGACATCGAGCGCAATCTCGGCAAGCCGGTCGAGGAGATCGGACTGCCGGTGACCATCGAGACCCGTACCGGCGACACTCCCTCGCACAAGCGCCAGCGGCAAAAGCTCGCACCGCCCGACATCCTGCTCACCACGCCCGAACAGCTCGCTCTTCTGATTGCCTCCGCCGACGCCAGGCGCTTCTTCGAGGATTTGCGTTATGTCGTCCTCGACGAATTGCATTCGCTCGTCACCTCGAAGCGCGGGCATCTTTTGGCGCTAGGCCTGGCGCGGCTGCGCGCGTTTGTCCCTGAGCTGCAGACCATCGGCCTGTCGGCTACGGTCGCCGAGCCGGATGAGTTGCGGCGCTGGCTGGTCAGCCAGGCTTCCCCTGAGGCCATGTCCGAGTTAATCGTCGTGACAGGCGGCGCCAAGCCCGACATCTCCATTCTCGATTCCGAAGAGCGGGTGCCATGGGCTGGCCATTCCGCCCGCTACGCCACTCCGGAGATCTATCGCGAGGTCAAGCGGCACAAGACGACGCTGCTCTTTGTCAACACGCGCAGCCAGGCCGAGCTGCTGTTTCAGGAGCTGTGGCGCGTCAACGAAGACACGTTGCCGATCGCCTTGCATCACGGCTCGCTCGACGTCGCCCAGCGGCGGCGGGTCGAGAAGGCGATGGGCGAAAACGCCTTGCGCGCTATCGTCGCTACCTCGACATTGGACCTGGGCATCGATTGGGGCGATGTCGATCTGGTCGTGCATGTCGGCGCGCCGAAGGGGGCAAGCCGCCTGGCGCAGCGCATCGGCCGCGCCAACCACCGCATGGATGAGCCATCGAAGGCCATCCTGATCCCGGCCAACCGGTTTGAGGTGCTCGAATGCCGTGCCGCGCTCGACGCCAACTATCTCGGCGCGCAGGACACGCCGCCTCTAGTCAATGGCGGGCTCGACGTGCTGGCGCAGCATGTGCTCGGCTGCGCCTGCGGTGCCCCGTTCCACGCCGACGCGCTGTTTGACGAGGTGAGGACGGCTGCGCCCTATGTCAGCCTAGACCGCCCGACATTCGACCGGGTCATCGACTTCGTCGCCACCGGCGGATACGCGCTGAGAAACTACGAGCGCTACGCCCGCATTCGCCAAACCAAGGAAGGCTTGTGGCGAGTATCCAATCCCCGCGTGGCGCAACAGTACCGGCTCAATGTCGGGACCATCATCGAAGTGCCGGCCCTCAACGTTCGTTACGTCCAAGCTGGAAGCAAGGGCGCGGCCTCGCGCGGCGGCAGAGTCTTGGGAAAGATCGAGGAAGCGTTTCTCGAGACCTTGACCTATGGCGACACTTTCATGTTCGCCGGAAGGGTTCTGCGCTTCGAGGGTATCCGCGACAATGAGTGCTTCGTGTCGAATGCTCCCGGAAGTGAAGCAAAGGTGCCCTACTACGGCGGCGGCAAATTCCCGCTTTCGACTTATCTCGCCGAGCAGGTGCGCGCCATGCTCGACGATCCGCAGCGCTGGAAGAAGCTGCCCGAGCAGGTGGCCGATTGGCTGCGGTTTCAGGCGGATAAATCCGTCCTGCCGAAACGGGACGATCTGCTGATCGAGACCTTTCCACGCGGAAACCGGCACTATCTCGTAGCCTATCCGTTCGAAGGCAGGCTCGCGCATCAGACGCTGGGCATGCTGCTGACGCGCCGCCTGGATCGAGCGGGCGCCAAACCGGTCGGCTTCGTTGCCACCGACTATGCGTTGGCGATTTGGTCGCTGGCCGACATGGGCTGGATGTTCAAAAACAAAAAACCATCGCTGGCTGCGCTCTTCGATCAGGACATGCTCGGTGACGATCTCGAGGCATGGTTTGCCGACAGCTGGCTGCTCAAGCGCACCTTCCGCAACTGCGCGCTGATTTCCGGACTGATCGAGAAACGTCATCCCGGCAAGGAGAAAAGCGGCCGCCAGGTCACCGTCTCGACAGACCTGATTTATGATGTGCTGCGCAGCCACGAGCCCGACCACATCCTGCTCCAGGCGACGCGTTCCGATGCAGCGACCGGATTGCTCGATGTCAGCAGACTTGCCGAGATGCTCTCGCGCATCCGCGGTCGAATCGTGCATAAGGACCTGGAACAGATATCGCCGCTAGCCGTGCCGATCATGCTCGAAATCGGCAAGATGCCGGTGCATGGCGAGGCGGATGAAACGCTGTTGATGGATGCCGCCACCCTCGTTGAAGAGGCCATGGGGCCGGAGATGGCCGACTGAGAGAAGGCAAGAGGGGATGAATTTTTCGCTGTCGCGCGCAACGCTGGTCGCCGAGGCCGACTTCGTCGGCATCGCTGGCGAACGAGCGGTTTGCGACCGGCGCGGCGTGCTCTATTTCCCCGATCTGCGGCTGCTTGCGGTCTCCGACCTGCATCTCGAAAAGGGCTCGTCCTTCGCCAGGCGCGGCGCGCTGATCCCGCCTTATGATACAGGTGCGACCTTGCTGCGGCTGCAGGCTGTGATCGCCGACTACGGTCCGCGGATCGTCGTCAGCCTTGGCGACTCCTTCCACGACGGCGGCGGCGCCGAGCGCATGCATCTAAGCTTCCGCGAGCGGCTGGAGGCGATGATGGCCGGCCGCGACTGGTTCTGGGTTGCCGGCAATCATGATCCGGATGCTCCCGCCGACCTGCCTGGCGAGACGGTGAGGGAACTCGCGATCGGTTCGCTTGTCTTCCGCCATGAGCCATCCAAGCTGCGGGTGGAAGGCGAGATCGCCGGCCATCTGCATCCCTGCGCCCGCATCGTCCAGCGCGGCCGCTCGGTCAGGCGGCGCTGCTTCGCCGGTGACGGCGGCCGCATGATCATGCCGGCCTTCGGCGCCTATACCGGCTCGCTCAACGTGCTCGACCGCGCCTATGCCGGACTGTTCCGCCTGGAAACGCTTGTTGCCTACATGCTGGGTGCAGAGCGCACCTTTGCCATTTCCGGCTCGATGCTGCGGCCGGGCTGAGGCGGCTTCATCTGCCGTAATAGAGCGTGACGGTGTGCTTCGCCTCGGCGAAGAACAGCCAGCGTTCGACCAGCATGCCCGCGAACTGAAAGAGCGCTGCAAGCAGTGATGCGGCTGCTGCGAAAGGCCGTGGCAAGGCTAAGGCGATCACGAGCAAGATGGCCGGCACGGCGAAGGCCAGCACCTGCGTGATGCGCCTCAGCTTCGCGCTATGTTTGCGCGCAATGCGAAAACCCATCTCCTTGAGCAGGTAGTTTTCTTCGGTGTGCGGCCATTCGATGGACCGCACCGTGCCGCCGGCCAGGCCGGTCGCCGTGTTGGCCGTGGTCGGGATTTCCAGCTTGTCGTTGTAGTGCCAGGTCGCAAGCTTCCAGCCCCACCCGGCGAGAGTGGCAAGCAGCGCGCCGGCCAAAACCGCGGTTGATCCGGCGCCGAAGCTTCGCAGCAGGCCGTTGAGCAGCAAGCCACCCGTCATTGCCGAGAAGATAAGATAAGCCGGCAAAGTATATCGGCTGTGCCACTGCGCGATCGGCTTCAGCGAGGCATAGATCATTCCGGTCATACAGACCGTCACGACGGCGCCGGCGGCAGCCAGCAGGCCAACGATGGCCACCCAACCGCCGCTTTTGCCCATCAGCACCCAGCCAATGCCGAACAGCCCGGCCGGGATGAAGGTCGCGACCGAGGCGATCCCTTCGCGCGACAGCCAGGAGCTTCGCCATTGCGAGAAGGCGCGCCAGGCGCGTTCAGGACGGCCGAGATGGCCGGTCGAGGAGAGCAGGCCGGCCGCGATCAAGCCAAGCGAAAGCGCCATGCCGACCAGCCCGAGCCACAACTCGGGCGCGATGAATCCCAGCCCGCCAAGGACGCCGAGCAGCGCCAGCAGGCCATAACCGGCCCCGGTGGCGGTGGTGAAGAAGACGACGGAATAGGCGGGATGCATGGCTGCGCGAATTTCAGTTCGAAAGCATGCGATCGATCCAGCCGAGGAAGCCTCCGTCGGCCCGGATCGGTTCCAGCACCGGCGCGTCCACCTTCGCCGCGCGCTCGGTGCGGGCTCGCGGGGGAAGGTATTTGTTGGTCGGCTTGTAGCCAAGCTCGGGCATCAGCTCGACGCCGCCACGCTCTTCAACCAGTTGCGAGATTGCCGAGGCGGGATCGCCCAGATCGCCGAAATGCCGGGCGCTGGTCGGGCAGGCGGCGACGCAGGCCGGCACGCGGTCCTCTGTCGCCAGATTGTCGTTGTAGATGCGGTCGACGCACAGCGTGCATTTCTTCATCACGCCGACATCCGTATCGAATTCGCGCGCGCCATAGGGACAGGCCCAGCTGCACAGCTTGCAGCCGATGCACTTGTCCTCGTCGACCAGCACGATGCCGTCGGAGGCGCGCTTGTAGGAGGCGCCGGTCGGACAGACGGTGACGCAGGCTGGCTGCTCGCAATGCAGGCAGGAGCGCGGGAAGTTCACCGTGCGGCCGCCTTGTTCGGTCGTGTGCTCATAGCTGTGCACGCGGTTGAACCAGACGCCGTCGACACGCCCGCCATACGGCTCGATGTCGGTCAGCGGTGCCATGTGTCCGCCGGTGTTCCATTCCTTGCAAGCGGTGACGCAGGCCTGGCAGCCGACGCAGGTGTCGAGGTCGATGACGAGGCCGAGCTTCTTCTCGGTTTGGGCGGGAAGGCAGGTCATTCGGCGGCTTCCCTTTTTATGCGGAATCCATCGCCGAAGCGAAGCACATCCGGTGACGGCTCGAAATTTGGCGGCTGCCGCAAGCGCTCGAATTGCGGCTCGGTGAAGCCGGCCTCTTCCGCGGCGCATTTGGCGATACGCACGCGTACGTCGAACCATGCTGCCTGTCCGGTGACGGGGTCGGAGTTCGAATAGCGCTTGCCCTTGACGGTGGCTGCGGTCTGGTCGCCGATGATGTGATTGAGCAGGAAGCCGCGATTGCTCTCTGCGGCGTCGTCCTTCAGGCCCCAGCTGCCGCGCCGCTTGCCGATCGCGTTCCAGGTCCAGACCGTGTCCGGGTTGACGCCGTCGATCAGCTTGATCTGCCCCTTCACGCGGCCGTTGACGCTTTCGATCCACACCCAGTCGTCGTCGGCCAGCCCAAGCCTCGCTGCCGTCTCCCGGTGCACGAACAGCCGGTTCTGGCTGGTGATTTGTCTCAGCCACGCATTCTGCGAGCCCCAGGAATGGTACATGTGCATCGGCCGCTGCGTCAGCGCATGCAGCGGATATTTCTGGAGATCGACGGCGTCGTCCTCGAAGGGCGCGTACCAGAACGGCAGCGGGTCCATATAGGCTTCGATCCGGTCGCGCTCGGCCTCCGGCGGCTGCACCTTGCCATGACCGCGCGCGGCGAGGCGAAAGCGCTGCATCGGCTCCGAATAGAGCTGAAAGATGATCGGATCGGCCTTGGAGATGAATCCCATCTGCACGGCAAAGTCGAGATAGGCGCGGTTGCCCATCTTGTAATAGCGCTGGTCGTCGGCGAACCCGTGGTGCCAGAAACCGCCATTGTCGATGTAGCGCTGCAACTGGTCCGGGTTCACCTCGCCCTTGCCGATCGCGTCGCCGTTCTTACCGCGCCAGCCGGCAAGCGGGCCGATGCCGGGCGTGCGCTCGTGGTTGACGATGTAGTCGGCATAGTCGCGGTATTTCGCCGAACCGCCTTCGTTGACAAAGCCGGGCAGGCCGAGCCGCGCGCCGAGCTCGATCAGCACCGACTGGAACGGCCGGACATCCCGGTCCGGCTGCACCACCGGGTGACGGATGGCATCGCCCGGCCCGTCGGCATGGCTGATCGGCCGGTCGAGCAGGCTGATGCAGTCGTGCCGCTCGAGATAGGTCGTGTCGGGCAGCACCAGGTCGGCGAACGGCACCGTCTCGGAATAATAGGCGTCGGAATAAATGATGAAGGGGATCTTGTAGTCGCCCGCCTCGTCCTTGTCGGTGAGCATACGAACCGTCTCGACGGTATTCATCGAGGAGTTCCAGGCCATGTTCGACATATACATCATCAGCGTGTCGATCGGATAAGGATCGCCGGCCCAGGCATTGCGGATGACGCTGTGCATCAGGCCGTGGGCGGCCAAGGGCGCCTCCCAGGAATAGGCCTTGTCGATGCGGATCGGTGTGCCGACCTCGTCGACGAGCAGATCGTCGGGCCCTGAGACGAAGCCGAGCGGCATGCCCTCCAGCGGCGTCATCGGGCGGACGTTCTTGCCTGCGGGCTTTGGCCCCGGCGGCGCGCAACGCGGATAGGGCGGCTTGAAGCGGAAGCCGCCGGGCACGTCCACCGTGCCGAGCAGAACCTGCAGCAGGTGGATGGCGCGGCAAGTATGAAAGCCGTTGGAATGGGCCGAGATGCCGCGCATGGCATGCATCGACACCGGCCGGCCCTTCATCGTCTCGTGCCGGCGGCCGGCCCAATCGGTCCAGGCGACCGGCAGCTCGATCGCCTGCTCGAAGGCGATATGCGCCAGCTCCGCCGCGATCCGTCGGATGGTGTCGGCGCCGACCCCGCAGCGCTCCGCCACCGCCTCCGGCGAATGGCTTTCGTGCAGGTATCGGTCGGCGATCAGCTGAAATACCGGTGCGCAGCGGCGGCCATTGACCGTGTAGCTGCCGGTCAGTGCTGGTTTGGCATCCGGATCGGCGGCATTGACGGGCGCCTTCGCCCCCCTGTCCCAAGCCAACAGGTTGCCGTCGCCATCGCGCATGAACAATCCATCGTCGGCGGAACCGGGCTCCTGCACGACAAGCACCGGCGCGTTGGTGTAGCGCAGCAGATAGTCGAGATCGACGCGGCCCGACTTGAGCAACTCATGGACGAGCGCCAGCACGAACAGTCCGTCAGTGCCGGGTCGTATGCCGATCCAGTCATCGGCGATTGCGTTGTAGCCAGTGCGGCAAGGATTGATCGACACCACCTTGGCGGCGCGCGCCTTGAGCTTGCCGAGGCCGATCTTGATTGGATTCGAATCGTGATCCTCGGCGACGCCGAACAGCATGAAGTATTTCGTGTTGTCCCAGTCGGGCTCGCCGAACTCCCAGAACGAGCCGCCGATCGTGTAGAGCCCACCGGCCGCCATGTTTACCGAGCAGAAGCCGCCATGGGCGGCGAAGTTGGGCGTACCGAACTGGCTCGCCCACCAGCCGGTCAGCGACTGCGACTGGTCGCGCCCGGTGAAAAAGGCAAGCTTTCTCGGATCGGCGCAGCGGATCGCCGACAGGCGCTCGGTGGCGATGGTGAGCGCTTCGTCCCATTCGATCTCGCGAAACTCGCCGGAGCCGCGAGGCCCTGTGCGCAGCAGCGGCTTCCTCAGCCGCGCCGGGCTGTAATGCTGCATGATGCCGGCGCTGCCCTTGCCGCAGATCACGCCCCGGTTCACCGGGTGGTCCCTGTTGCCGTTGATATAGCGCACCTTGCCGTCCTTGATGTGGACGTCGATGCCGCAGCGGCAGGCGCACATGTAGCAGGTGGTCTTGGCGATGCGGTCGGACACGCTCGGCGAGGTCTCGACGCCGTCGCCTTCGTCAGGCGCCTGGCTGTCGGCCAGCGGCCGCTGCGAGGGCGCGGAGTTTGCGCCGCGTGGGTCAGCTAGGCTCATGATCCGCGAACGCTCTTGCCGCTTGCCATCTTGGCCTTGGTCTTCGGGCCGGGCCCGCGCATATAATGCAGCTCAGGATGGTAGCGGTCGCCGGCGAACTGCCGCTTCAGCTGGCGGCTCCAATGCGCGAAAAGGGATTTGAAGCGCCCGATCATTTCCAACCTTGGCGGCAGAACGGCCAATTTTTTCCAAGCTCGGGTAAAAAGTTAGAACAAAGCGATTGATCTGTCTAACAAGCCGCTCTTGTAATTCCGATCGATTTTGCTTCTTAGTTGGCCATGACCCTCGATCAGCTTCGCATCTTCGTCGCCGTCGCCGAGCATGGCCACATGACCAAGGCGGCCGACCTGCTCGGCATCTCGCAATCGGCCGCCTCTGCCGCCATCCGCGCGCTTGAAAGCCATCATGGCGTGCGGCTGTTCAACCGGGTCGGCCGCAACATCGAGCTCGCGCAGACCGGCCACCGCTTCCTGCCCGAAGCCAAGGCTGTTCTGGAACGGGCAGCGGCTGCCCACAACGTGCTGGAGCATGTTTCCCAGACCATCACCGGCAGCCTGTCGATATCGGCCAGTCAGACCATCGCCAGCTACTGGCTGCCGAGGCGCCTGGCGTCCTTCCACGAGGCCTATCCGGCGGTGCGCCTGAGCGTCACCATCGGCAACACGCGGCAAGTGGAAACCAATGTGCTGGACGGCCGGGCCGATTTCGGGCTGGTCGAAGGTCGCACCGAGTCCGACATATTGCGGCGCGCCACGGTCGATGAGGATCGCCCCATGCTGGTCGTGGCGGGCTCACATCCCGAGCTTCCGATGACGCCGGCGGGAAACCTCGACGTCAGGTCGTTGCGCTGGATCATCAGGG